>NZ_CP156626.1:2879001-3198890 GCF_039852015.1 Robbsia sp. KACC 23696
GCGATGCAAAGCGCAGACGCGTGGCCGATACCACCTGCCGCAACGCCTGCAACGCCGTGTCGAATACATCGTTGATCACGACATATTCCGCTTCCGGCGCATGCGCCATTTCGCCCCCGGCCGCGAGCAGCCGACGAGTGATGACGTTCGCTTCGTCTTGCCCACGCTTGCGCAAACGCTCTTCGAGTGCCTGCAGCGACGGCGGCAGGATGAAGATACTGACCGCGTTATGAAATTGGCGCCGGACCTGCTGCGCGCCCTGCCAGTCGATTTCCAGCAAAACGTCGTTCCCGGTACGCATCTGGTTCTCGATCCAGACCCGCGACGTGCCGTAATAATTCCCATGGACCTCGGCGCACTCGAGGAATTCCCCAGCAGCGCGGCGCGCGAGGAAGTCTTCCTTGGAGACGAAATGGTAATGGACGCCATCCTCCTCGCCAGGACGCGGCGCGCGCGTCGTGTACGAGATGGACAGCGTGATCCCATGATCGTCCTTCAGCAGCGCATTGACCAGCGAGGACTTGCCGGCGCCGGACGGCGCGACCACGATGAACAGATTGCCGGGAAACAGTTGATCGAACCCCTGTCCCTGCGTTCCGTGCGTTGCGTGTGCGCGTTGGTCCTGCCCGTTCGAATGATTTTGCATGATGGTGATTTATTCCAGATTCTGCACTTGCTCGCGCATCTGCTCGATCAGCAGCTTCAGCGCCATGGCCGCGTCGGCCAGTTCCTTGGCGGCCGCTTTCGAGCCGACCGTGTTTGCTTCGCGATTCAATTCCTGCATCATGAAATCAAGCCGTTTGCCGACCTTGCCGCCCTGGTCCAGGACATGCCGCGTCTCGGCCAGATGGGCGCCCAGTCGCGCCAGCTCCTCGGCGATATCGATGCGGACACCATAGACGGTGACCTCCTGGCGGATTCGCTCCTCCACGTCCGCACGGCTCAGCGATGTGTTCGATGCGGGCGCGGCGCCCGCGCCCTTGGTGGCGGCGGAGATCGGCGCCGACGGATCGGGCTCGGCCGCGGGCGCGGGTATCGGGCTGACCGCGCCGGCACCCTCGGCCAAGACGATGCCCAGCGCGTCGCTCAGGCGCTCGACGATCTTCTGCTGCTGGCGCTTGACCAACTCCGGCACCAGCGGGCTGATGCGCGCGACGATGGCTTCCATTTCGGTCGCCTTGTCGAGCAGAACGGCCCGCAGCGCCGCCCCTTCGCGGGCGCGCACATCGATCAGTTCGTCGATCGCTTCGCGCGTTGCCGCGACGATGGCATCGCGCAGCGTATCGGGTTCGATCGACGCGTCGCCGAGGATGCCGGGCCAACGCAGGATTTCCGCGACGCTCAACGATGCCGCTTGCGGAAATCGCGCTTGGACGTCCGCCTGCAACGCCGCCAACTGTGTCAGGACGTGCGCCTGCAAGCCATTGCCGGCCGCCGACGTCGCCGTGGCGGCGCCGGCCAGATCGGCACGGTGAATGGCGACTCGCACTTCCACCTTGCCGCGCGACAGCGACGCCATCAGCATTTCACGAATCGCCGGTTCGCTCGAGCGCGCCTCGTCCGGCATCTTGAAATGGATGTCCAGGAAACGTGAATTGACGCTACGGACCTCCACTTGGAGATGCGTCGGCGCGCCCTGGGCGGGCGCATCGACGGCGGGCGTGTCCCCGCCGACGGGCGTGGGAGGCGCGGGCCACAAAGCGCGGCTCGCGGTAGCGAAACCGGTCATGCTATAAATCATTGGGAATCTCTGTGTCACACGGAAATGGCGGCCCGGCGCCAAAAGCGTATTATCGCATCCCGACGCATCGGCGACCAAAATAGCCGTCGCGATCGCGTCGGGGGCACCGTGCGGCCACATGGGCATTCCGACGCTGCGGCGAGCGCGGTACACTTGCGCATCGTCGGGGCGTCGACCGCCCCTCTCCCCTTTGCATCACGTTCGGCAATCGCTTCGATCACCGTTCCGTTTCGTTTTGCTCCGTTTCGCCTTTCAGGAATCGCCATGACCGCCTCCTCCGACACGTCGATCACGTCCGCGCCCGCTTCCGGCGCCCCCTCGGACGTACCGAATCTGCCGAATCAACGCGCGCACGGCCGTCCTGCGGATGCGCTGCGCCCGGTGCACATCACGCGGCACTTCACGAAGCACGCCGAGGGCTCGGTGTTGGTCGAGTTCGGCGATACGAAGGTGATCTGTACCGCCAGCGTCTCCGAACGCGTTCCGGAGTTTCTGCGCGGGCGCGGCGAGGGTTGGCTGACTGCCGAATACGGCATGTTGCCGCGCGCGACGCACACGCGCAGCGACCGTGAAGCGGCGCGCGGCAAGCAGACCGGACGGACGCAGGAAATTCAGCGCCTGATCGGCCGCGCGTTGCGTGCCGTGTTCGATCTCGAAAAGCTCGGCCCGCGCACCCTGCACATCGATTGCGATGTCATCCAGGCCGATGGCGGGACGCGCACCGCCAGCATCACCGGTGCCTTTGTCGCCGCGCACGATGCGGTGCGCAAGCTGATCGAAGCCGGCCGGATCACCGAATCGCCGATCCGCGATTTCGTCGCCGCCATTTCGGTAGGGGTCTATGACAACGCGGCGCTGCTCGATCTCGATTACAGCGAGGATTCGCAGTGCGACACCGATATGAACGTCGTGATGACGGGAAATGGGCGCTTTGTCGAAGTGCAAGGCACCGCCGAGGGCGAGCCGTTCTCGCGCGACGATATGAATCGTCTTCTGGATCTGGCGCAATCGGGCATCGCGCAATTGATCGCGGCGCAAAAGGCCGCATTGGATCGCACGACCGGTTGACGGTCCCCTAAACGCCGCACGACGGCGCATGTCCCTACCGTATTAGCTCGCAGGCAGTCTCACCATGACGAATCACGATGACCTCTCCGGCGGTGCGCACGGCGCCGTCCCGCTGTCCACCGACGGCGACGTCCGCCGACGCGTCGTTCTCGCGTCGAACAATAAAGGCAAGCTGCGCGAATTCGCCTCGCTGTTGGGCGCCGCCGGCATCGATCTGATTCCGCAGGGCGAGTTGGGCGTCAGCGAAGCCGAAGAGCCCTATGCGACGTTTGTCGAGAACGCGCTCGAAAAAGCCCGTCACGCGTCGCGCGCGACCGGCCTGCCGGCCATCGCCGACGACTCCGGTCTCTGCGTTACTGCGCTTGGCGGCGCGCCCGGTGTGTATTCAGCGCGTTACGCGCTGCTGAATGGCGGCGAAAAGTCCGACGCGGCGAACAATACGCGCTTGCTGACCGACATGGCATCGCATAAAGGCGATGCGGCGCGGCATGCGTACTTCTATTGCGTGCTGGTCATGGTCCGCCACGCGGACGATCCGCAGCCGGTGATCGCCGACGGCCGGTGGGACGGCGTGCTGTTGGATGAAGCGCGCGGTGCGAACGGCTTTGGTTACGATCCGCTGCTGTTCATCCCGTCGATGCAACGCAGCGCGGCCGAGATCGCGCCCGAGGAAAAGAACCAGGTCAGCCATCGCGCGCAAGCGCTGCGGGCCTTGCTCGCAAAGTTGCAATGACCTCGCCGCGCGATCCGCATTCCCCGGACGGCGACGCTTTCCGCGTGACGGAAGACGGTGCGTCGCGTCCTGTTTCGGCGACGACGGACAAGCCGGTTCGCCGCACGATACCGCTCGTGCCTGCCGGGTCGGTCAGCACGACCGGGGCACTCGGCACCGGAGGAACGCTCGGCCCTGTCTATCCGGATCCGTTACCTGAAGGACCAGCCGATGCGGCACGGGCATTTCTCGCCCCGGGCCGTTTGCGACTGAGTGCTTTACCGCCGTTGTCCTTGTATATCCACTTCCCGTGGTGTGTGCGCAAGTGCCCCTATTGCGACTTCAATTCGCATGAGTGGCAAGGTGCCGATGGTTTGCCCGAGCAAGCCTATCTCGATGCGCTGTGCGCGGATCTGGAAAGCGCGCTGCCCTTGATCTGGGGGCGACGGATTCATAGCATCTTCATCGGTGGCGGCACGCCGAGCCTGATGAGTGCCGCGGGACTCGATCGCCTGCTGGCAGACATTCGCGCACGCCTGCAGCTCGATCCGCAGGCCGAGATCACACTGGAAGCGAATCCGGGTACGTTCGAGGCGGAAAAGTTCGCGCGCTATCGCGAAAGTGGCGTGAATCGGCTGTCGATCGGCATCCAGAGTTTCGACGAGGCGATGTTGAAAAAGCTGGGGCGCATCCATGACGCGAAGGAAGCGCGGGCGGCCGTGGAGATTGCGGCGCGGACCTTCGACAACTTCAACCTCGACCTGATGTTTGCCTTGCCGGGTCAAGATCTGGCGGGCTGTCAGGAAGACTTGCGTACGGCGCTGTCCTTCGCGCCGCCGCATCTGTCGCTGTATCACCTGACGCTGGAACCGAACACGCTGTTCCACAAATTTCCGCCGCCAGCGCTGCCCGATGACGATAGCGCCGCCGATATGCACGAGTGGATCACGCAAACGATGGGCGATGCGGGCTATCGGCACTATGAAGTGTCGGCTTACGCGCAGCCGGGGCGGCGCAGTCAGCACAACACCAACTATTGGCAATTCGGCGACTATCTCGGCATTGGCGCGGGCGCGCATGGGAAGCTGTCGTTTCCCGAGCGGATCGTGCGTCAGGTGCGCTACAAACACCCGGCGACGTATATGGCGAAAGCCATAGCCGGCGACGCGGTGCAGGAGTCTAACGAGGTCGCAAATGCGGATCTACCGTTCGAGTTCATGCTGAATGCGCTGCGGCTCGATGAAGGCGTGCCGGTGCAAATGTTCGCCGAGCGGACCGGTTTGCCGGCGACGGTGCTGTCGAAGCACCGCGATGAAGCGGAGCGGCGCGGGTTTTTAGTGCCGGATCCGCTGCGCATCATGCCGACGCCGCTGGGGCAGCGCTTTTTGAACGACCTGCAAGAGATCTTTCTGGCGGGTTGAAGGACGAAGGCGTTCGCCTCGATCGTTGCGTGGAACGGCCGACGAGGCGCCCCCGGTGGCGACGCCGCGACAAAACCATGTACAATCCCGGTCTCGGAGGGCTGGCAGAGCGGTTGAATGCACCAGTCTTGAAAACTGGCGAGGCCTCGCGGTCTTCGTGGGTTCGAATCCCACGCCCTCCGCCAGAATGTCTGTAAAACCCCCGTCAGCGTGTTTGCTTGCGGGGGTTTTTGCTTTTGGGGCCATGGATGCCTAGGTCAGCACCAGAGCGAGGCTTACGCATCTTCGCCCGTGCTCGCAGCCGCGCGCGACTGCGCGGCCCCTCCCTCTACTTCGCCACAAACGCCTCCCCCATCGGCTTCAGGCGCACGCCCGGCGTGAGCCTCTTCCATGGCAGATCAGCCGGATCGGCGATCATCGGTCCGGGCGACTTTGCCACCAGCACCGCTTCCGCAATCGGCTGAAAGTCCGCGCGGAAATGCACGGAACTCTTATTCACCAGAATGCGCATCGCTTCCGGTTGAATGCCCACCATTCGATACAAGTTGCGCTCCCACATCTGCGCCTTGCGCGATGCCACGGCGATCTTGATGCCATCCGGACCGCCAATGCCCAAGCACGCACTCGCGCCCATTTCGACGTCGATGCCATGCATCATCGGACCGTCGTAATGGCAACGACCGTCCGATAAAGCAAGCACTTCGAACGCCCCCTCGAACGGCGAATCGCCTGGCACGCCGGACTGACCACCCAACTTCAGCCTGACGGTCGCGCCGACTCCCGCCTCATGCGCCGCCGCGGCAGCCGCCGGATCGAATATCAGACCCAACGCGGCACCCTTGGCGTCATTGCGCAACAAGGCCCGCAACATCCCCATCGTGTTCGCGTCCGCGCCGGCGCCGGGATTGTCCTGCGTATCGGCGATGACGACCGGCCGCGACGCCCCGGTCGCGAGACGCATCGCTTCCTGCACCGCTTCGTCCGGTTCGAGAAAAGGCACTTGCCACAAGGCCTCATCGCGCAACATCTTTTCGTAGAGCGTCTCAACCGCATCGAGGATCGCGCCGCTGTCTTCTCCATATCCCCAAATCACCGCACCGCACTCGGGGAAATCCGCAGCCGGAAAACCCGGCGCAAACGACAAGGAGAAAACCCGCTCATTTTCGAGAGAGGCAAGACGCGCGTACATCCCCTTGGCCGGCTCCAACATCGTGCACATGCCATTGATCGGAATCAGGAACGGCAAGCGACGATCGACCTTTGTCAGCGGTTTAGGCCCGCTTAGCAACCGTTCGAGCAGACGTGCACAACGCGCCCCTGTCTCGGCCATATCGACATGCGGATAGGTGCGATAGGCAACCAGGCCACTCGCGTTATCGAGCATCCTGCGTGTGACATTCGCGTGAGAATCCAGCGACGTGACGATCGGCAGATCCGGACCAAGCACCGTACGAAGACGATGCAGCAACTCGCCCTCACCATCATCCACATGCTCGGCGACCATCGCACCGTGCAAATCCAGATAGATGGCATCGAAGCCGCCGACCTTCGCTGCCTCGATGATTTCGCTTGTGATGCGCTCGTATGCATCACGCGTGACATGCGCCGACGGACTGGCGCCGGCCCAGATCACGGGGCGTAGCGTATAACCCATTGCTTCGGCTGCTTGTATAAAGCCGCCAATCGGCAAATTGACATCTCGAAAGGCCAGAATAGGCTCGCCGCGCGTCAGCGGCGGATGGCCTTCTCCATGCAAGAAGTTGTCGAATCCCGCGCGCGAGGGCGCGAAGGTGTTCGTTTCATGCTGGAAGCCTGCAATCAATATGGTCTTGGACACGACGTCATTCTCCTGATTTTTTCAGCATCGATGCTTCGCCGACGTCGGGCCGCTGCCGCAACGTCGGTCCGCCAATGCGATCGTTATGGCATACGCGCACCGGCCTTCACGACCGGCACCCGAATCAAGAACAGCAGCACGGCGCCAAGCAGCAGCAGACCAACCATCACGTAGAGACCGGCGGCCAGGCTGCCGGTGGCGGTACGCGCCCAGCCGATGATGGTCGGACTGAAAAAGCCGCCGAGCAGGCCAATCGTATTGATCAAGGCGATGCCACCGGCCGCCACCTCACCTTTCAGATAATCGGACGGTATCGCCCAGAACACCGTGTAGGCGACCCACATGCCCGCCGTGGCGACGGTCATGCAAAGCAACGAGGCGCCAAGGTGCGTCGTCGACGCGGCCAGCGCCAATGCGATCGTCCCGATAACCGCCGGCACGGCACTGTGCCAGCGACGTTCACCGCGTTTATCCGAGCTATATCCCACCACGACCATCGCGATCATCGATACCAGAAAGGGGATGGCCGAATACATGCCGATCTCCAAAGGCGAACTGACCCCGTCGGCCTTCAAGATGCTGGGCAGCCAGAAATTGACGGCATAGATCCCACAAATCACGCAGAAATAGGCGATGGCCATCAGATAGACTTTCGGGTCGCGCGCTACCTGCAGGAACGAGCGATGGCCGTAACGCGGTCCCTCTCCTGCCTCGACTTCGGCCGCCAACACCGCGCGTTCGTCGTCGCTCAGCCAGGTCGCCTGCCTCGGGGTGTCCGATAGAAAAAACCACGCGACGACGCCCAAGAAAACGCACGGTAGCCCTTCGATCAAAAACATCCACTGCCACCCCGCCAGACCATGCGTCCCGGCGAACGCCGTCATGATCCAACCCGACAAGGGACCACCGATCACACCGCTCAGCGGTCCGGCCAGCATCACGATGGCGATCGCCCGCGCCATGCGTGCCTCGCCATACCAATAGGTGAGATAGAAGATCATCCCGGGCGCGAACCCGGCCTCGAAAACGCCGAGCAGGAAGCGTAAGGCGTAGAACATCGGAACGTTGCGCGTAAACAGCATGGCCGCCGATGTCAGTCCCCATAGCACCAGAATGCGACTGATGGTCTTACGTGCGCCCACCTTCGGCAGCAGCAGATTGCTCGGCAACTCGAAGAGCACATATCCCAAAAAGAAGATGCCGGCGCCCAGCCCGTAGGCCGCATCCGACATGCCGAGGGCATCCTGCATCTGCAGTTTCGCAAATCCGATATTCAAGCGATCGAGACAGGCAAACAGGTAGCACACCATCAAGAACGGCAGGATGCGCCAGTTGAGTCGGCTGTACACGGCCGCGAGCGGACCGGTGCCGACAGAGGTCGGATAATTCGCGGACACGTCGAACTCCAGGAGTAAAAGGGGTACTGGCGCGGCGCCAGCGGCCGTCTTATTCGAATCCGGGCGGCCACAGCACCCAATACACCGCCTCGACAGAACATCGTCGCCAGCCATAAACTGACGAGCAAGAGCAACTCTAGAGACGGAGCGTTGCCTGCCAGGCAACGCTCCGTCGATCCCTTTGCCATCCTGTTCCAGACCCTCACGATGCGAGAAATCAATCAGCGCCGGCTCAGGTACTTCCATGAGGTATTGGTCCATGGCTCGATCCGGGGCGCGGCAGACAGCTTGAACACGGCCGCGTCGGTCATTACCCGGCAGATCCGGCTCCTGGAGGAGGAGATCGGCGCGACCTTGTTCGAACGCCATGCGCGCGGCGTCGCACCAACGGCGGCGGCGGCGCATCTCGCCGAGTTCTGGCAGGCCTGCCATGCGCAGCAGTCACAGTTCGAGAGCCGGCTACAAGCGTTGAACGGCCTGCAATTAGGTCAGGTTCGCATTGCAATCAGTGAAGGCTATATCGACGTCCTGATGGACACGGTACTCAGCGCGTTTTGCGGCACCTACCCGCGGCTGGACGTTAGCGTCGACGTGCTGTCCGTCAACGAAGTGTTGAGCGAGGTGGCGGAAGGCAGCGCGCAAATCGGCATCGCCTATAACCCGCCGGTGCATCCTGAAGTGACGACCCTCGCCTCCTCGCCACAACCGGTGGTTCTGCTGCTGCGCGCGGATCACGCGCTCGCGCAGCGCGGCACGGCGGTCAGCGTGACGGAAATGCTGGATTGTCCGCTCGCCCTGATGCCGCCGAGTTTCGGCCTCGGGCAGATCGTCCAGATGCTGGCCTATACCGATAACGTGCATTTACGCCCCACGCTGACGTCCAATTCCCTGGCCGTGTTGCGGCGCTTCGTACAAAGCGGCAACGGCGGCACGTTGATAGGTGCCTTCGGTGCCCGCGCCGAAGTGGAGACCGGGACAATGGTGGCGCTGCCCATCGAGCACGCACTCTTCAAGTCGGCGCAGTCACGGCTGCTCGTGCGAAGCGACCGCCCGCTGACCGCGGCGGCCGATACCTTGCTTCAGTGGATGACCGAGCGCATTCCGATGTTCGCTACTGCGCCTTAGATTACGCGCTCGGCGGTACTGGTTTTCCGCAAGGCTTGCACGCCGCGTAAGTGCGCACCGTATTGCGCCCTTCCGCTTTCGCTTGATAAAGGGCCTTGTCCGCGCTGACGATCAGCGCGCTGGCCGGCACCGTTCGGTCACTTTGCTTTTCCTTGAACGACACGACCGCGACGCCGGCACTCATCGTGACGATGCCGAACGGCGAGGCCTCATGCGGCATACGCAGATCGGCCACGGCACGCGACAGACGACACGCGATCTCGAAAGCCTGATCTTCTGCCAGACCGGGCACCAGGATCGCGATTTCCTCGCCACCGTACCGTGCGACGATATCCTCGCTGCGACCGTCCGCGCTTTTGATCGTCTCGGCGATCCTGCGCAGGCAATCGTCGCCGCCGAGGTGACCGTAAGTATCGTTGTACTGTTTGAAGTAATCGATATCGCACAGGATCAAAGCAATCTCTCGGCGTTCACGTGATGCGCCCGACCAGGCGCTTTCCAGTGCCAGGTCGAATTGCCGACGATTGGCCAAGCCAGTCAGGCCGTCTTGCATGGCCAAGTGCTCCAAGCGGCGATTCATCCGCTCCAGCGCCGCATGCGCCTGCACCAGATCATCTTCGGACGCCGCGCCCTCCAGCACTTTACGGATCAAACGCCACCCTAGCACCGACAACAATCCGACGAACAGCGCATCCGATAACAGATGCACGATCGTGTTCTTGTGCCAGTCCGCCAGGATCTCGTCCTTCGACAAGGCCGCGGTCACGAACAAGGCGTAGTTGTCGACTTTGCGAAACGTATTGAGTCGCGTGATCTCGTCTTGCGCGGATCGAATGAAACGGGTGCCTTGCGGCGCGAGTTTTTGATAGGTGGTGAATAACTCGGAATGTTCGATATTCTTGCCCAGGTAACGCGTCGCGTAGGGACGGCGCATCAACAGATAGCCGTCGGTCGAGACCAGGGCAACCGCGCCTTCACTGCCGATCTCTAGCGAGTCGTAAAAGGTTTTGAAGTAATCGAGACTCAACGTCGCGAGCGCGATACCGGCGAACTGACCGGTCGACGTTTCCAGCCGACGCGAAACCGGTATCACCCAATGCTCAGTAGACCGACTGATCACCGGCTTGCCCAGCACCACGTCGCGTTCCCGGTGGTCTCGATGATAAATAAAGTAATCGCGATCGGCGTTATTCGCCACCTGCCCCGCCGAGGGCGGCTGCGTATAGGCCTTCCACTGCCCTTGCGCATCGAAGACGAACAGACCATCGAGCTGAGGCAATGCCCGCTTGCGCATCAGCATCACTTTGTTGAGGCGAGATAGTGCCGCCGGCCCCATGCCATCGTGTTCGATACGCTCGACCATGCCGACCAATGCGACGTCGGCGCCATCGACGGCATTTTGCGCGTGCGCTTCCATGGCACGCGCCAGATTGTGCGTGGCGTCGTTCATCTCGCGCAACTGCACCGTCCGTTCGCTCCAGCTTCGCCAGGAATCGAATCCGATGAGCGCGATGCAGGATAGCGAAATCAGTAGGATCGCCCGAATGATTACGGGCGCGGCACGGCGGGTCATGTCGATTCCAGCACGCTTGTCGAGGAGAACGGATTCCGCGAGCGCCCGTGCCTGGCACGCGCCTGCACCCACGCCCGGGCAGCCGTTTCCTTCATTACACGTAGTAAGGATCGATACGTCAAGTGACGCACGCGAGGCGGCATTGCTTTGCTTATGGAAGTGCACTAAAACCCGCTGGATGTCGGCTTCGCGCCACGACATCGCATCACAAAAGAAAACGCCCGTTCGTGACATCGTCACGAACGGGCGTTTCAATCGCAGCACTGATTTCCGATATCGATACCGATCCCCGGAAACCTTGATGCGCGCGATTCGGGCCTTAGAACATCAGGACGTTGAGCAATACGATATTGACGATCAACAAGGGAACGGCCGTGGCGACTTGCGCGCGAATAACACCGTACTTATCCGGCAGTTCCAGCAGCGCCGCCGGTACGATATTGAAGTTCGCCGCCATCGGCGTCAGCAGCGTGCCGCAATAACCGGACATCATGCCGATGGCGACCATCGGTGCCGGATTGCCGTGGAACACACCGACCAGGATCGGCACGCCGACACCGCCGGTCATCACCGGGAACGCGGCAAAGCCATTCCCCATGATGATCGTGAAAAGCGCCATCCCGATGCAATACACGGCGACTGCGACAAAGCGGTAGTCCATATTGATATAAGCCGTGCTCAGGTGGGCAACCGCCTTGCCGACGCCGGCATCGGCGAAGACCAAGCCGAGCATACCCAGCATCTGCGGCAGCACGACCGCCCACGACAGCGCATCCGTCAGGCGACGCGCTTCTTGCACCGACTGCCCCACCGAATCGCGCGTCATGATGCAGGCGATGATCAGCGAAACGATGCAGCCGAGTCCGAAAGATACCAACGTCGCGTTCTTCGTTTCGATCAAGCCAAAGGAGTGCGGCGCGAGCAAGGTGCCGAGCACGGTCACGACTGGAATCGCCAATGCCGGTACAAACAGCTTATTGCCCAGTTTCACGGCGCTGTCGTGACGGTCCTTATCGCTGCGAACTTTCGGCTTGCGCCCAAGCACGCCACCGAAGCCGGCGATCAAGGCCATGATCACGACCAACACGCCCACGACGATCGGCGGGAGATAGTCACCTGCAACGAAAATGACACCGTACAAAATCCAGAACAAACCCGACGAGAAGCGTTTCGGATGCGCCTTGTCGCTGATGACGATGCCGCCGATCACGAACAGCAGGATACCTACCAGGTCCAGAAACCAATTCAGCGAGATCATGCCTTTTCTCCACGCGCGGCAGCATTCGTCGGCACATTGACGGCGGTATCGGCCGATGTGTCCTTGTCGTCTTCCTTCGTCGCATTCTTGGCCAGCCAGAGATCGAGCCGGTACAGACGGAATGCATGAATGAGGAAAGCAGCGATAGCGGTAGGAATGCCCCAGACGGCAACGTGAATCGGCTCCACGCTGATGCCGGCTTCTTTCAGGAAGGTCACCATCAGCACGATCGCCCCGAATGCGACGAAAATGTCTTCACCGAAGAACAGGCCGACATTGTCCGTTGCCGCCGAAAACGCCTTGAGCCGATTGCGCACGGACTCGCTGATGCGCCCGTACTTCGTCGTGGCCGCACCTTCGGTCATCGGCGCGACCAGCGGACGGACCATCTGCGGATGGCCGCCGAGTCCGGTCAAGCCGAGCGCGGCAGTGACTTGGCGCACGAACAGATAGACGATCAGCAGGCGGCCCGGTGTCGCCGCACGAATGCCGGCAATCCAGATCTGAGCGCGTTCGCGCAATCCGTGTCGCTCCAACAGGCCGATCACCGCGAGCGGTAACAGAATGATCAGCGGAATCACCCGCGTTTTGAGCGCGCCGGTACCGATCGTCGCCAAGATATGATCCAGCGAGAAATGCGCGGCAAAGCCGGTGACGATCGCCGCGACGGTGACGATCAGCATCGGATTAAATCGCAGCAGGAAACCCACCACGATCACCGCAACGCCTAGCAGCGGATAAAGATTGACTGCGGATTGCATCGAAAGCACTCCAGAATTGTCGAACGAACCACGGTTGATCGCTGGATTGTCGAGCGGCCGCCCGGGCACGTCGAGCCAGAAATTTAAATGCGAGGTATAAAGAATTTCGATACCCGGGAAGACCCGAAGACCGATTCTTTGCCCTTTCCATGCCTAAATTTCGCATGCGGACGCGATTTTCAGCGTTTTCGGCGCTGGAGCAACTAATTTTCTTTATACACTGCGGCGGAATAGCGACAACTTCGCAAAAAGCAAAAGCGCATGCCACTCGCATGCGCTTTAGATGGGACAAATTCGCGTTTTCCCTTATAGGGCGTCAGACCGTCATGCTTGCAATGCGCGACCGCGCGTCTCCGGCAGCGTGAGGGCGGCCAGAATCACGACCCCGTAGGCACATGCGGCGAACGTGCCGATTGCAGCACCCAGCGCCATTTTCTGCGATACATAACCGATCAAGAACGGAAAGGTCGCGCCCACGGCCCGTCCGACGTTGTAGCAGAATCCCTGTCCCGATCCGCGAATCCGCGTCGGATACAGCTCGGTCATGAAGGCCCCCAGCCCGGCGAAGATGCCCGATGCGAAAAATCCGAGGGGGAATCCCAGAATCAACAGGATCGTGTTGTTCATCGGCACCCGGGTGTAAATCAAAGCGATGAGCAAAGACATCACGGCGAATCCGATGAATGCCCGCTTCCGCCCGAAGCGATCGCTGATGTAAGCCCCACTCAGATAACCGCAATACGATCCGGCAATGATCACCGCGAGGTAACTGCCCGTACCCACGACGCTCAAGTGCTGCTCATTTTTAAGATACGTCGGCAACCAAGTGGTGATGGCGTAATAACCGCCCTGCACGCCCATTGCCAGCACGGAAGTGCGGACCGTGGTCCACCACATCTCGCGATTGAAAATCTCCCAGAAACGCGGCGCGTCGTGGGATGCCTGCACCGCGGCACGATGCACTTCCGGCTCCTCGACCAAGCGCCGAATCACGAAAACAAAGGGCACCGGCAAAACGCCGACGGCGAACAACACGCGCCAGGCGAGGTGCGCTTCGAACAGCGAGAATACCAGCACATACAAGCCGGCCGAGACGGCCCAACCGATTGCCCAGCCGGCCTGCACCAGCCCCACCGCACGACCGCGATCCTTCGGTCGAATCGCCTCGCCGATCAGGACGGCACCCGCCGTCCATTCACCGCCGAAGCCCAGGCCCATCAGACCGCGGAAGATCAACAACTGCGTGAAGTTCTGCGCCACCGCGCATAAGACGGTGAATACGGCGAAGAACAGAATCGTGATCTGCAAGGTTCGCACGCGGCCGACGCGATCGGACAGCAGCCCCGCAAGCCATCCGCCTAGCGCCGATGTCAGCAACGTGACGGTTCCGATCAATCCGGCGCCGGCCTGTGTCAACCCAAAAGTGAGCATCAAGGTGGGGATAACAAAGCTCAGGAACTGTGTGTCCATCGCGTCCAATGCATAACCGACCTTGCAGCTCCAAAAGGCGCGGCGCTCGCTGGGTCCGGTTTCCTTGTACCAGCCGAACAAGCCGCCCGTGCCGGCATCTGCGTCGCCATCGGTAAGCGAGGTCGAGGCCGCTGACGATCCGGCGGGCGGCGAGGTCGTCGTGGCAAAGGCCGGCATTGCATTCGATGCAGTACTGGCGGCCCTATTCGATGAATACGGCGCCAACGGTGCGGCACGGTCTTGTGAGCTATTCATTTTTTGAGATATCGGTTCGAGGTGGTTGGCGCGGTTCACACTGCCGCATCATCAAGTCCGGCGACGTCGTGCGCTTGCAGGACGCGGTCAAAACGCCGCCAGCGAGGCATTGGGGATATCGGTGATCAACATATGTCCGGGGCGATGCGCGATGGCGAACGGCAACCGCGCGCTTTCGATTGCTGTCTGAGGTGTGACCCCGCATGCCCAAAAAACCGGTATTTCGTGTGGCCGAATCGTCACGGCGTCGCCATAATCGGGACGACCGAGATCCGCGATACCCAAGGCTTCCGGCGCACCTACATGGATCGGCGCGCCGTGGATTGCCGGGAAGCGGCTGGTGATCTGGATTGCGCGTACCGCATCGGCGCCAGACATCGGGCGCATCGAAACCACCAGCTGGCCGCCGAACGGTCCGCTTCGCTGGTTATCGATCGTTGTGCGGTACATCGGCACATTGACGCCCTCGTCGATATGTCGCAATCCGATGCCGGCCTCGGCCAGCATTTGCTCGAAAGAAAACGAACATCCCACCGCGAACACGACGAGATCGTCACGCCACAGGGCCGACAGATCGTTCGGCTGCTCGACCAATCTGCCGTCGCGGTAGACATTGAAGCCCGGTACATCCCGGCGGATATCGATATCCCGGCCCAGCGCCGGAATGACCCATTGCCCCGGTTCGCTCACGCCCAATAGCGGACACGCCTTGGGATTGCGCATGCAAAAACGGAGGAAGTCGTCGGCATACTCGCTCGGCATAATCGCGAGATTGGCCTGCGCATACGGTCCGCAATAACCGGCGGTGGGCGCAAAAAACAGCTGGTCGCGCACCTGCTGCCGGAACGCGTACGGAGACATTGTTTCGGCATGTACACGGCGGCGGTCGGCGGCAAGGATGGACTGATCGAGGTCGATGGACATGACGGTTGTGTTTTTTGTGGGACGGGCCCGTTGATTTAAAAGACGGCGCAATGCACGAACGGTGCGACACGAAAATGACGGAGGGGACGTCCCGCGGTGCCGGTGCCTCATCCGTCGAGCGACGCCTGTACTGCAATGCCCTTCAGCGTAAAAAGATCAAAAAGCATTGACCAGCGAGTTATTCTGCTCACATCCGTTAAGTTTTTCTTAACGTCTTTTTCCGATAATGCTCTATTTTTTACTGTAATTTATTGGCGTAAAGTCGCTTCGACAACGCGTCATTTTTCATTCGGCGATAATAAAAAATATCGTTTCCCGTCGGCCATACACGCTCATATGAACACCCGTTTTCTGGAAACTTTCGTCACCTTGGCGGAACTCGAGAGCTTCCGCGCGACCGCACGCGTGCTGCACGCGACCCCAGCGGCGGTGTCACTGCGGATTAAGTCGTTGGAAACCGAATTAAAAACGGTACTGGTCGACCGGGATCATCCGGTCTTCCGCCTGACCCCCGCGGGCCAGGCGCTGTTGGGGCCTGCGCGTGCCGTCGTCGACGCGGCGCAAGCGTTGCGCGTGGCGGCGGGACAAGAGATGGTGATCGGTGGACGATTGCGTCTGGGCGTTATCGAGACCGTCGTGCATAGCTGGCTTTCGCATTACATCGCATACCTGAATAACCACTATCCCGATATCGAGGTAGATCTGACGGTGGATGCCAGCGCGGTATTGCAACGACGGCTGCTCGCGGGCGAACTTGATTTGTTGCTGCGTGTAGAAGGCATCGACAGCACGCGCATCGTGTCGAATGCCTTGGCGAATTATCCCGTCTGCTGGATTGCGCGCCGCGGTCTGATATCGCCGAGGGCGCGAGATCTGCCAAGCCGCATATTGAAGCGCCCGATTCTGACGTTTGGTCGGGGCACTGCCCCCCAGGTCGCGCTCGACAGCATCGTGCATGGGCTCGCGCGAGAACAGCGCGTGCCGGCAGAACAGGTTCGCATCACCTGTTCCCCCTCGGTCGCCGCGATCGTGCAGATGCTGCGGGATGGTTTCGGGCTGGCCGGCATCCCCCGTCTGTTCGTTGCCGACGAATTGGAAAGCGGGGAATTCGTCGAACTGCCGCTAAAGCCGGCGCTGCCGCCTATCGTCGTGTCACTTTGCATGCCGGTGGAAACGACACCGACCGTTGCCGCCGCCGCACGCGCCGCACGCCTCGCCTGCTCGGGCTATACGCGAAATCGGCGCAAGGAATTTATCGAGATGCTGTAGCGCAAGGTGCAACGCCGTCTCTAACGATCACGCGGTCAAATCCCTGCGCGCTGCACTGCAAGGTCGGCAAATCGACGTGAAAAGTCGGCGGCGCTTACCGCCGATCAGGTCCGCGTGCGTCCAGACCCGTGCGGTCTTTACCGACACGCGCCCATCGCCAAGCGGCCCGCCAACGTCGCCACGCCAACCGGTAAGGGGCCGATATCGGCGCCCTGCCCGTCATGCGATCCGGACTGGCCGCCCATTCCCGCGCGCGGCTGCGACGTCTTCCCCGCCGCAAAGCATTCCCAAATCAATGTGCCGTCGGACGGCACCCCGACCTTCAACGCCGCACGGCCGCCCTTGCCGTCCGCGATCGAAGGCTTCAACACCAGCGCGTTCGCCTCGGCGGGTGCAACGCGTGTGGTATAGCGGATGGTGATCTCGCCATTCTGCGATGCGACGTCGATGCCGACGACGTTCGCCGTGGCGGCGGTTTTTTGCTGTCCGCTATCGAAGGGCAAGCCAAAGGCGGCATTTTCCGCGACAGCCAATCGGAGCGGTGCCGCTAACGACAATCCCTCTCCGACGCGGCCGCGCGCCACATAATCCTGATAGGCCGGGACCGCATAGGCGGCAGTCACTGCGATGATCGCCAGCACGATCATCAATTCGACCAAGGAAAAACCGAAGGGTATGGAAAGTACGCGATCGTGCGGACGCTTTCGCGCGTGGGCCGTTTGGAACATCCCGTCTCCCTGCTGATGAAGGACCGGTCGAGGCAACCGGCAATCCATTCAGGGTACGGAACAGGCAGACGGCCAACCAGTCGGCCAAAAGCGGTAAGACGGACTCAATGCGATGCCGGTTGGCGCGACAACCGGATGCGCTTCCACCACAGCCCCGCGACGACGACCAGAATGGCACCCGCGATGTGAGCGCCGTATTGCGCCTGCATCGTGTCGAACGAAGGCCAGTCGTCGGTCACGGGATCGTTGACAATCAAGCCGCCGCCGATCCAACCGAGCAAGGCGGCACCGGCCATGATGATGACCGGGAAACGGTCGATCAGTTTCAACACCAAGGTGCTGCCCCAGACGATGATCGGAATACTGAGAATCAGTCCGAACGCAACGAGCCAGACTTGATGCGAGGCATCCGCGGACTGTGCCGCGCCGGCAATGGCGATGACATTGTCGAGGCTCATCACGAAGTCCGCGATGATGATCGTTTTCACCGCGCCCCAAAGCTGATTCGTCGCGGTGACGTCTTTATGGGGTCCGTCCTCCGGCAACAGCAACTTCGCGCCGATCCAGAACAACAGCAATCCTCCCGCGAGTTTCAAGAAGGGAATTTCGAGCAGGAAAACCGCAAATGACACCAGCACCAGGCGCAGTACGATGGCGCCGGCGGTCCCCAATAGAACGCCGCGGGTGCGTTGCTGTGCAGGCAGATTGCGGCAGGCCAGCGCGATGACGACGGCGTTGTCGCCCCCCAGCAGGATATCGATGATCACGATCTGGAGCACCGCTCCCCAGTGTATGTTTGCTACCCATTCCACCATCGCACCTCGATTTTCCGTGTCTTGAAATCGACGCTCGACTTCGCGTCGTCGAAAAAAAAGCGCCCCGACAGGAGCGCTTTCTTCTTCGACGCAAACCTTACGGAACCATTGCAGCATCTTATCAGCAATCGACCCGATCCATCATGCGCGGCACCCTGCGGCGTCGCACCGATTATTTCAACGTGTCACATCCTGTCTGTTGCGCAATGGGCTTCCGCAATGCCGGCCCTTACAGGATCGATTTCAACAGACGTGCCATTTCCGACGGGTTCTTCGTGACCTTGATGCCGCAGGCATCCATGATCTCGAGCTTGGCTTCCGCGGTATCGGCGCCGCCGGAGATCAAGGCGCCGGCATGGCCCATGCGCTTTCCGGGGGGCGCGGTGACACCGGCGATAAAGCCGACCACCGGCTTCTTCATGTTTTCCTTGATCCAGTACGAGGCATTCGCTTCATCCGGACCGCCGATTTCGCCGATCATGATGACGGCGTCCGTTTCCGGATCGTCGTTGAACATCTTCATCACGTCGATATGCTTCAGGCCGTTGATCGGATCGCCGCCGATCCCGACTGCCGTCGACTGGCCCAGGCCCAATGCCGTCAATTGCCCGACCGCTTCGTACGTCAGCGTGCCGGAGCGCGACACCACGCCGATGCGGCCCTTCTTGTGGATATGGCCCGGCATGATGCCGATCTTCAACTCGTCCGGCGTGATCACGCCCGGGCAGTTCGGTCCGAGCAGCAAGGTCTTGCGATTTTCACGGCGCATGCGATCGCGCAGTTCCATCATGTCGCGCACTGGAATCCCTTCGGTGATGCAGATCGCCAGATCCAGGTCCGCTTCCACGGCTTCCCAGATTGCGGCGGCTGCGCCTGCCGGCGGCACATAGATCACCGACACGGTCGCGCCCGTCTGCTTGGCTGCTTCCGACACGGTGCCATAGATCGGAATGCCTTCGAAGTCCTCGCCGGCCTTCTTCGGGTTCACGCCTGCCACATAGGCCGCGCGGCCATTGGCGTAATCACGGCACGTACGCGTATGGAATTGGCCGGTCTTGCCGGTGATCCCCTGCGTAATAACCTTCGTATCTTTATTGATCAGAATCGACATCTAAGACCTCTGTCTGTATGTTCGTGCGGGCCGAGGACGGGAGCCGCGGACCTTTCCCCGGCGTCATGACGCGGGGGAAATACGCAAGGCGCCCCATCCTGGCCATCGCGTCCGTTGTTAGCCCTTGGCTGCCTCGACCACCTTCTGCGCGGCCTCTTCCATGCTGTCCGCCGAGATGATCGGCAGGCCCGAATCGGCGAGCAATTGCTTGCCCAGCTGTTCGTTCGTGCCCTTCATCCGGACGACCAACGGCACCTTCAGCGACACGGCCTTGGAAGCCGTGATGACGCCTTCGGCGATCACGTCGCAACGCATGATGCCGCCGAAGATGTTGACCAGGATGGCCTTCAGGTTCGGATTCTTCAACATGATCTTGAACGCTTCGGTCACCTTCTCCGTCGTCGCGCCACCGCCGACGTCGAGGAAGTTGGCCGGCTCGCCGCCGAACAGCTTGATGGTGTCCATCGTCGCCATGGCCAGGCCAGCGCCGTTGACGAGGCAACCGATATTGCCGTCGAGCGAGATGTAAGCGAGGTCGAATTTCGACGCTTCGATTTCAGCGGCGTCCTCTTCGTCGAGGTCGCGGTAGGCCACGATCTCCGGGTGACGATACAGCGCGTTGGAGTCGAAGTTGAACTTCGCGTCCAGTGCGATGACGTCACCGCTGCCGGTGATGACCAGCGGGTTGATTTCGGCGAGCGATGCGTCGGTTTCGACGAAGGCCTTGTACAGTCCGTGCAGGATCACACGCGACTGCGACAGCGAACCTTGCGGCACACCGATCTTGCTGGCCAGTGCATCGGCTTCCGCATCGGTCAGGCCCGTTTTCGGATCGACAGCGATCTGGTGAATCAGGTCCGGCGACTTTTCAGCCACTTCCTCGATGTCCATACCGCCTTCCGACGACGCCATGAACACGACACGTTGCGAGACGCGATCGACGATCAGGCTGACATAGAGTTCCTTCTTGATGTCGGCGCCCTCTTCGATAAGCAGGCGACGGACCTTTTGGCCTTCAGGGCTCGTCTGATGCGTCACCAACTGCATGCCGAGGATCTGTCCCGCGTATTCGCGAACTTGATCCAGCGACTTCGCTACCTTGACGCCACCGCCCTTACCGCGACCGCCTGCGTGAATCTGGGCTTTGACGACCCAGACCGGTCCGCCGAGCTTTTCGGCTGCCTTGACTGCTTCATCAACGCTGAACACGGCCTCACCGCGCGGTACGGCAACGCCGAACTTGCGCAGAATGTCCTTGCCCTGGTACTCGTGGATCTTCATGCGTGATTACCTTCCGTCTAAGAGTGGATTTGAAGTCGGTCCGCGCGTATCCACGGCGTCGTGCATGACACGCCCGCTCGGCGCACGCATGGCGTGAAGCGATGGGGGCGTCGACATGCGTTCGGCTAGGGATAGCACAGCGGAAAGAAGGGAACGAATCGATGAATCGGACGTAAGCGGGCGAGAAAGCGAAGGGCGCCCGATCGATCTCGAGGGTCTGGCCTGACTGAAACACGTATTGGCGGCGCGGCACGGTGAAAGGCGTGTCGGCGGTAGCGCTCGCAAAGCAATGCACGACCGGAGCGGATTAACCGCCCTATCGGTCGAACGACATCGCTTAGCGGGACAGGATTGCGCCATGCGTGGGCAGACAAACGGGATCAAAAGATTCCGTATTCTAGCATAGGGCTATCCCGAGTTTGGACGAGCAGAGACCGGCCAAGTTAAAGGACCCGAATCTGTCACTGTAGGATGAGGGACGCATTTTTACATGCTGGTGCGCGCAACAACATGCGGCAAAGCGCCGCTGTAAGGCGCGCGCAACAGGAAATATCGAATGGGAATCAGTGCTTGCGTCAGTTTGACGCAATGAGAATGATGCGCTGAAAGGTATCCGGCACATCTAAACCGGCAACGCTGATCCGCCGTATCCGGCATTGTCGGCGCATCGCGGTCGATGGACTATTCGGGCAATTCTTCGTCGCTGGCACTGAGCAATCGCCGAATGACATCGATTGAGAAGCCCCGGGCAGCGAGAAAACGCGCTTGCTTTGCGCGGGCCTGCGGGGAATCCGGCAAGGTGCCGAACTTGCGTTGCCACACCCCCCGCGCACGTGAGGCCTCCGTTTCCCGCAATGTCTCGCGCACTTCGGCCAGACGGTCTGCATCGATCGCATGCTGCTTTAGCTCCCCGACGATCCGGGATGTGCCAAAGCGCGTCGCTTTCCGATGTACGACACTATCAGTGAAGCGACTATCGGACAGCCAGCCCTCGCGCTCCAATGCATCGAGCAAGGCCGGTAGCGGATCCTCGACTTCGACCTCAGCGTGCGCGCGGGCCTCATCCTGTGCCGCTGCTTCGCATTGTGCGGCAGCAAACGGCGCGAGCTTACGCATCAACTCGACCCGGCTGTATTCGCGGCGGGACAGATAATCCAGTGCCCGCGCTTTCAAACTGCGCGGTGGCCGCGATGCGGCCGAGCGACGGCTTTCCGGCGCTACGCCGGATGGCTCGGACGAGTCCGATGAACCGCGCCACGCGGTCCCCCGCCCCCGTGAGAAGCCATTACGCATTTACTCAGCGTCGAGCAAATCGGCCTTGTCCGCCTTGCTGGCTTTTTCGGCCTTTGCAGGCGCGCTAGGCGCCGTGCCCGGCAGCAGCTTGATATCGAGCTTTTCACGGACGCGGTTTTCGATCTCGAACGCAATCGCCGGATTTTCACGCAGGAATTCACGCGCATTATCCTTACCCTGGCCGACGCGATCGCCGTTATAGCTATACCAGGCACCGGCCTTTTCGACGATCTTGTGCGTCACGCCCAGATCGATGATCTCGCCTTCGCGTGACACCCCTTCGCCGTACAAGATATCGAAGATGGCTTCACGGAACGGCGGCGAGACCTTGTTCTTGACGACCTTGACCCGCGTTTCATTGCCGATCACTTCATCGTTCTTCTTGATCGAGCCGATACGACGAATATCCAGACGCACGGAGGCGTAGAACTTCAGCGCATTACCGCCGGTCGTCGTTTCCGGGCTGCCGAACATCACGCCGATCTTCATCCGGATCTGGTTAATAAAGATGACCATGCAGTTGGTCTTCTGGATCGTACCGGTCAGCTTCCGCAATGCCTGCGACATCAAACGCGCTTGCAGACCCGGCAATGAATCGCCCATCTCCCCTTCGATTTCGGCCTTCGGCACCAGGGCCGCCACCGAGTCGATGACGATCAAGTCGACCGCACCCGAGCGCACCAGCGAATCGGTGATTTCCAAGGCCTGCTCGCCGGTGTCCGGCTGCGAGATCAGCAGTTCGTCCAGCTTCACGCCCAGCTTTGCCGCGTACTTCGAATCCAGCGCATGTTCCGCATCGACGAATGCGCAGGTGCCGCCCAGCTTTTGCATTTCCGCGACCACTTGCAGCGTCAACGTGGTCTTACCCGACGATTCCGGACCGTAGATCTCAACCACGCGGCCGCGCGGCAGACCGCCGACGCCCAGTGCGATATCGAGCCCGAGCGAGCCGGTCGACACAACCTGGATGTCAGCGGGCTTGTCGTTCACGCCCATCTGCATGATCGACCCTTTGCCGAACTGCTTTTCGATCTGGGCGAGCGCTGCGGCCAGCGCCTTGCTCTTATCTGCAGTCATGCCGTTCGAGCCTTTCTTGCTATCTTCCATGAATCGTCCTTTGCTATGATGGGACGTCAGCAGCGGCGCCACGCCCGTGTAAACACGTAGTTCCGCCCGCAAGCGTCGATATGAATGATACTGTATAAAAAAACAGTGCGTCTGGCAAGTCGAAAGCGCATCGATTGCGTTCGCGCCTGCCCCCTACGCCCGCTGGATGCGCTCATCCGGCCCTTTCGCGTGCTGCCAGGAGACCGATGCGCATTCTAATAGCTGAGGATGACAGCATACTCGCCGACGGCTTGACGCGAACCCTCCGCCAAGCGGGCTATGCCGTCGACCATTTCGGCGATGGCGGCGACGTCGATCGCGCCCTCGCCCTGCAAGCCTACGACCTGCTGATCCTCGATTTAGGACTGCCCAAGCTGTCCGGCCAGGAGATTTTGCGCCGTCTGCGCGCGCGCCAGGGCGCCAACGCGACCTTGCCGGTCCTGATTCTGACTGCGGCGGACAGCGTGGAAGATCGGGTAATGGGACTTGACCTCGGGGCGGACGACTATATGGCCAAGCCCTTCGCCCTGTCGGAGCTGGAGGCACGGATCCGCGCGCTGACCCGTCGCGGCACCGGCGGCGGTGCCGCGATTATGCGGCATGGCGCGCTCGCTTTCGATCAGGTCGGCCGCACAGCCAGTTTGCACGGGCAGATGATCGAACTTTCTGCGCGCGAGATCGCTTTGCTCGAAGTGTTGCTGCAACGCGTCGGCCGATTGGTATCGAAGGAGCAACTGGTCGATCACCTGTGCGAATGGGGCGACGAGGTAAGTACCAACGCGATCGAAGTCTATATGCACCGTTTGCGCAAAAAGATCGAACCCGGCGGCGTGCGCGTCACGACCGTCCGCGGCATCGGCTATTGTCTGGATCGGCCGGTGCATTCGGAGACGCCATCGCCGTCCGCTTCGGCCGCCCCCGCGACGCCGTCTCGTAGCGACGCCTACCGCTGATGCGGCCCCGTTGGCTGCACCGCGCGCCGCGCGCCGCCGACCCGACAGGGCACGCGGCCGATGCATCGCGCGCCGACGGCGATACGACCCCTCCCCCGCCGCGCGTCGCCCGATCCCTGCTTGCCGAGATCCTCGACTGGATGCTCGCGCCATTGCTGATGTTATGGCCGCTCAGTATCGCCGTCACCTGGCTGATCGCCAAATCGATTGCCGGCGCGCCGTTCGATCATGCCTTGGAACGCCGGCTCGCCGTCTTGGCGCGGCAAGTGCATCAGGCAGGGCCTGCTGTGCTGTCACCGTTGCCGACAACCGATGCCGACTGGTTGCTGGACGATCCGGACGACACCGTCTTGTTTCAGGTACGCGATGCCCAGGGCAAGGTCGTCGCCGGCACTGCGCAATTGCCGGCGCCGCCATTGCGCAGCGGCGCGCGCGATGCCGGCGCTGACAATCTAGCACTGGATGCCGACGCCGACGTCGAGCCTGGCATCGTGCGAATGCGCGACGTTGTCGTGGCGGGCCGCAATATGCGCTTGGCCTGGACGCGCGCATGGGGCCCGCCAGCCAGCGACGCGCCTCCTTCCCCGCAAACGACCGCATCACCCTCTGCCATTGCAGCGCCATCGCCCCAGGCGCCGCCTCGCGTGCTTGTGATCCAGGTCGCCGAGACGCTCAACAAGCGCAATGCACTCGCCAACGATGTGATCAAGGGCGTGATACTGCCGCAGTTGATCATCCTGCCCGTGGTGATCCTGCTGGTCTGGTTCGGCCTGACGCGCGGCCTGGCGCCGCTCCACGTCCTGCAGCGCCGAATCCGCACACGCAGCCCCGACGACCGCTCACCGTTGATGCCGGGCGACGCCCCGACGGAGTTGGCACCCCTGCTATCGTCCTTCAACGAGCTACTGGGTCGGCTCGACGCGAACACGACGGCGCAGAAGCGTTTTATCGCGCAAGCGGCGCACCAGATGAAGACGCCGCTAGCGGGTTTGCGCATGCAGGCGGAAATGGCGTTGCGTCATCCGGTGCCCCCTGACGTGCGTCGGTCGCTGGAACAGATCGCGACCAGTTCGCATCAGGCGGCACGGTTGGTCAGCCAACTCTTAGCGCTGGCCCGCACGGAGGAAGCCGCGCCGCTTCGCACGGCAGTGGCGCTGGACGCGGCGATGCTGTGTCGCGAAGTCGTGCACGACTGGGCCCGCGCGGCGATCGACAAAGTCATCGACCTCGGTTATGAGGGGCCGGACAACGGCGTGACGATCGTCGGTCAGCCTCTGTTGCTACGCGAGATGCTGACGAATCTGATCGACAACGCGATCCGCTACACGCCTAGCGGCGGACGGGTTACCGTCCGTCTGCAGCCGGGCTTGCACGACGACGCGCCGACGCTGATCGATGTCGAAGACGATGGCCCCGGCATCCCGATTGCCGAGCGCCCTCGGGTGGTGGAGCGGTTCTATCGCATCCTCGGCCGCGAAGGCGACGGCAGCGGCCTGGGACTGGCGATCGTGCAGGAAATCGTGACCATGCACGACGGCACATTGACCATCGAGGATCATGTCTATCAGACCGCTCCCCGGCTAGCGGGAACCTCGGTGCGCGTCACGTTACCGCAACGCGCACCGTCGGCAACGCCCGCCGCCTAAACCCCGTATTTTCCCCTTTCGGCCTCCCGATTTACCCTTGCTCGTTCGGCCCGTCATTCGAACGAAATCGGCCAGCATCGTCGCCCTGTCAAGCCGGTGCTTCGCGTGGAAGGCCCTGAATACGTGCCCTCCGCGATCTTTCCGCGAAGCCCCGCTTATCCTGGCGAGGGCATCAAAAACCCCCATCAAAGCGCCGTTTCCCAGGCAGTCAGTTTCACGTCAGTTTCGTGTCAGCGCCAGGTAAGGTTGGCATTTCAATAATGCCGCACGATCCTGGACAGCAGCCATCCGGGAACGACACATCATTCGAACAAAAGCAGGAGACAAGCATGTCAGCGATCAGAACAGGGGGCCCGGCACCGGCACCCCAAACGATGACGTCCTCGGAGCGCAAAGTGATTTTTGCCGCATCGCTGGGGACCATCTTCGAATGGTATGACTTTTATCTGGCGGGCTCCCTCGCTCTCTATATCAGCCGAACTTTCTTCTCGGGCGTCAATCCGACGGCCGCCTTCATCTTCACCTTGTTGAGCTTTGCCGCCGGCTTCGCGATGCGGCCCTTCGGCGCAATCGTGTTCGGGCGACTCGGAGACATGGTCGGGCGTAAATACACCTTCCTGATCACCATCCTGATCATGGGTGCCTCGACCTTCCTGGTCGGTCTGCTGCCGGGTTATGCGACATTGGGCATGACCGCGCCGGTTTTCTTCATCGTGATGCGGATGCTGCAGGGCCTGGCGCTCGGCGGCGAATACGGCGGCGCCGCCACTTACGTTGCGGAACATGCACCGCATGGCAAGCGCGGCGCCTATACGTCCTGGATTCAGACCACGGCGACGGGCGGCCTGATCCTGTCCCTGCTCGTGATCCTGGGCGTCCGGACCACGTTAGGCGAAGACGCTTTCGGCGCCTGGGGCTGGCGCGTTCCCTTCCTGTTGTCGATCGTGCTGCTGGCTATCTCCGTCTGGATTCGTCTGCAACTGAGCGAATCGCCGACCTTCCAAAAGATGAAGGAAGAAGGCAAGACATCGAAGGCGCCGCTGACCGAGTCGTTCGGTCAATGGAAGAACCTGAAGATCGTGTTGATCGCGCTGTTCGGGTTGGCGGCCGGCCAAGCCGTGGTGTTCTACACGAGCCAGTTCTATTCGCTGTTCTTCCTGACGCAGACGCTGAAGGTCGATGGCAGTACGGCGAATATTCTGATGGCGATCGCCTTGATCATCGGCACGCCGTTCTTCGTTATCTTCGGCACCTTGTCGGACAAGATCGGACGTAAGCCGATCATCCTGGCAGGCTGCGCCATCGCGGCGCTGACCTACTTCCCGATGTTCAAGGCCTTGACGCACTATGCGAACCCGGCACTCGAAGCGGCACAGGCGCGCGCGCCGATCGTCGTCACCGCCGATCCGGCCGAATGCTCCTTCCAGTTCAATCCGGTAGGAACGTCGAAATTCACGTCATCTTGCGATATCGCCAAGAGCTATCTGTCGCGCGCCGGCTTGAACTACGAGAACGTCGCCGCCGCGCCGGGCACGATCGCATCGATCAAGGTCGGTAGCGAGATCATCCCGTCGTTCGATACCCGCAGCAGCAGCGATGCGAAGGCGGCGAATGCGGCGTTCGAGTCGAAACTGAGTGCGACCTTGCGGGGTGACGGCTATCCGGCAAAGGCGGACACCGCGCAGATCAACAAGCCGATGACGGTGATCATCCTGGCCATCATGGTGATCTATGTCGGGATGGTGTACGGCCCGATCGCCGCAATGCTGGTGGAGATGTTCCCGACGCGAATCCGCTATACCTCGATGTCGCTGCCCTATCACATCGGCAATGGCTGGCTGGGGGGATTCCTGCCCGCCACCTCGTTCGCCATGGTGGCGGCAAACGGGAATATCTATTCCGGGCTGTGGTATCCGGTTGTGATCGCCGTGGCGACCTTCTTTATCGGCCTGTTCTTCGTCAAGGAAACGAAGGACCGCGACATCAACGCGATCGAGTGATGTCGGTGTCGAACCTTTTCCCGACCCGTCGATGCACTATTTTAGGTTTTTCGTAGAAAGTGCTTGACGACGGGAAAGATACTCTCTAATATTTGCTCTCTCGGCGAATTAGCTCAGCCGGTTAGAGCGACGGAATCATAATCCGCAGGTCCGGGGTTCGAATCCCTGATTCGCCACCAGTATCATCAAAAAGCCGCAGCCCGTAAGGGTTTGCGGCTTTTTGCTTTGTCTCGCGCAGTGAGCCAGTTTGTGAGCCACTCATGCACAAATTGCCTCATCTCTACCGCAATCGATTCGGTGTCTACTACCTGCGGCTGACCAGCCACGGTCGTGAAGTCAAACGCTCTCTTCGCACGAAAGATTTCAAGCAAGCTAAACTCTTCGCACTGTCGTTCAATCTTGAACTCGCGATGAGCAGCAACCGGCCGAAGATCACCGATTTCAATTTCGACCTCTCCGGGGTCCGTGAGTTTGATGTCGTGCTACCCGATGGCACGCAAATCAAAGACATCAAAACACCGGAAGACGTCAGCCTCGTCAAGCAACTCTTCGGCGATCGCCTGCTCAATGTTGGCCCTTTGCCGACTCTCGACCTCCCGACACTGGCCCCCAACACCCTCACTGCTGTTGTTCATCACCAAGCCGAGCAAGCCGTCGCAAAGCGACGCAGCAAGCCACTGACCGATGTCATTGGTCTCTATCTCAAAGAGAAGGCCCTCGACAACGCCGCACGAACCCTTTCGGCGAAACGCCAAGCGTTCAGTGAGTTTGCAGCATCCGCTGGTGAAAAGCCGATGGACGACTATGCCCTCGCCGACGCCGTGGCGTTCAAGAACGGCTTGATCGAAGCCAATGGCAGTGCGAGCCGGATCAATGCCAAGCTGTCGTTCTTGCGGGATTTGTTCGCTTACGCGATCAACAACGGCTTGTATGTCGGGGGAAATCCGTTTGCGGCGGCCAAGGTATCGTCAAAATCCAAGCTCGAACAACAGAAACGATCGTATAAACCGTTCTCATCGGGCGACCTCCGCCGGATCTTCTCCCCGGACAGCTATTCGGTCCGCATGGACAAGCCTGCTTATTATTGGCTGCCCTTCCTTGCCCTCTATACCGGTGCCCGCCTCGAAGAACTCGCCAGCTTGTCGATTGAGCAGGTCCAACGCGACGGCGACGTGTGGTTTTTTGAAATTACCAAGGGCAAAAACTCGAACTCATTGCGACGCATCCCCTTGCATCGCACCGTCGTCGAATCCGATTTCCTCACCTATGTCGACCGCCAACGAGTCGCCAAGCAAGTTCAGGTCTTCCCAGATTTGAAGCCGGGGAAAAACGGCTACGGTAAAAACGTGACGCGCCGATTTGCGGACTACCTCGACGAATTAACAATCACAGATGATCGGAAAGTGTTTCACAGTTTCCGGCACACATTTATCAATCGAATGACCGAGCTCAGTGTTCACCCGGCCATGCTGATGGCGTTGGTCGGTCATTACGAGCAGTCGCGAGTGGATTTCAGCAGCCCGCATTTTTCGAATTACCAGCACAACAAGGCGTTGGCAGAATTGAAGCAGACCATCGATCGCTTTGATCTAGAACTGCCCAGGGCCTTCTAGAACCCATGCTCAGCCGCCTGATCCGTCTGGTCTTCTCCTTGACCGCCGTGGCTCCACTGTCGGTGTCGCTGGCTTACGCCTTTGCACGCGAACACAACTATGGATGGGCTCTCGCGGCGGCTGGTGCTTGCATCCTCCTGGCGTTTTTGGCTCGCTGGATCATCACCACGGCGGGAAGAAAACTGGCCCCGCTCGCGATCACAGTCTCGAAAGCCAAGAGCGCGGACAAGGAGGTCATCGCCTTTTTTGTCGCCTACGCGTTGCCCCTGGTATTGAAAGGACAAGCCGCCCCGGATCTCACCTCTTGGATGGTGGCCGCGGTCATGCTATTAACCGTCATCTGGGGCACCCACAGTCTACAAATCAATCCGGTTCTGGGCATCATGGGTTTTCATTTTTACGAGGTGGATACCCAGGGTGGCCTCACGTATCTGATGATCACCCGAGGCAAAATCACCAATGTGTCATCCATCAAGACCGTGGTGCAGCTGAGCGACTACGGGCTGTTGCAAATCAAATAAAGAAAAGGAACGGCAAATGGCGTTGTTCGCTTTAATGAGAGACCCTCAGACGCCGGTGTTGCGATTTCATCTGAACGCTGAGCTGGAACGTCAGGTCGCCGCCGCATTTGAGGAGCAATACCGGGTGTTTCGAAATGGAATTGTCGAGGCCATTGCTTTCGACGGCAGGAACACACCGGAAGCGGACGAACTGCTGGTCATTGAAAACCTAGTCGACCCTTACGGGCTCGCCGCCGCGATCGACAACCCTCTGACCATCGACACGCTTGATCCCAACGTCGTTCCGTTGGACAACATCAAAGGCGTATTTTGGGGACTGACGCAAGGCCAGCAAACTCACATCCTGTTTCAGGTTTTTGAGAAAAAACGTGTGATTGCTCGGGCCGGTCCGGCCATGTTCTTCTCAAATGACACCTTCCGTCCTGTCTCTGGGGCCGGTCTGACCCTCGATCACCGTTTGACTGCCGTCCTGGACGGCACGTCCTTGACGTTCAGGAACTTCTTCTTCGCCCGCCAACTTTTCGATTTGCAAGCCTATCTGAAAGAAGCCACAGATGAGCAGGTTGTACAGTTTGCTGAGCATGAAAAAATCGCCGTGGCCGACGCCGATTTGTTTAAGGCCAATGCGAGCTCCACGATCCGCAAGCGCATTGCGGTCATTTTGGACTCAGGGATTCTGGACCGCTACCCGTCCGATCGAATCTTGGAGTATGCCCAGCACTATGACGTGCGGCTCGAAATCGATGGCGACGGGAAAATTGTCATGCCGACTGACAAGAAAGTCTTAAAGGAGCTGCTAGACGTTCTGGATGAAGGCTATTTCACCTCCACGCTCTCAAACCAGCGCTATAAATCGCGGGGAAAGCTGCGCATTGGGTGAGCGCATCGCGTTGCCCCTCACTAACTTGACGACAAGACCGTCACGAATCAACCTCTGTCGGTCCTCGGAAGGGTCGATGAGGCGTCCTTGAACTGGCCGCTCCCGGGTGATCTATGCCAGCCATTAAAATGCGATACCATCCCGTCTGATCTTCGGCACTGTATGCTCCAAGGAAGCGCATGGTTAAGAGATACGTGGTCCACGGCAACGACAAGACGACAGCCAATGGAACGGTGTTAGTGGGCCAGATCCAACACACCGGTTACAACAAATCCACTGCGGTGGAGGGGGACGCCGTCGATTGCCCCGCGTGCAAGTCGATCGGAATGATCGTGCCGGTTGGAGCTTACAACCGCATGCGATTTATGAACAAGCGCGTAGCGTTGAGCGACGACGTGTGCATGTGCAAATGCCCCACCCCGCCGCGATTGATTGCCTCTCAAACCACCATTTCGTTCTCCGACGACGCCTCGACGGCATCGGCCCCCGTCGCCATGGCAGCGACGTCCTCGACACCGCTGTCAGCAGCCCCCTTCGATATGCAATCCATCACGACGACAGGATCTGCCACTCAGATTGCCGCTCGCGGGGTGAGCTCCTCCGAGGAGGCGGAATGCCTGGCCCAATACAATATCGACATGGACATGTGTTCTGCGGACGCCGCCATGCGGGGAGGCCGGGCTGGTGCTCGGTCGTATCTTGCCTGTAAAGAACGGGCCTTCGCCCGCTATCAATCGTGTAGAGGATATTGAAATGACCCCACGCCAGCCCCAATGCATCATTTCCGTCTGGGACGACGAAGAAAAAGCAGTGGTTTCTTATGGGGTGGACGCGACGAAGGTGCGTTCACTGATCGCGTCAGCGATGCCATTCGACATGCGTCTGGACGAACACGATCATGTCGTTGATGACGAGTTTGCCCGGATCTTGGGTGGCCGCATCATGAAGTTTCTCGCCGTGACCAACCCCGACATTAAGCCCTTCGACAAGATCACATTGCATCCTAATGCCCCCTGATTGGTTATGGAAAGCGTTGCAAATTCGTTCGACTGCAAGGTCGCGGCAGCAATAAAGACGCGTCCCGGCCGTTAGCTAGTTCGATAAAAGAACGCAGCACATCTTACAGAAAACCGGTCTACCGCCAAAATGTCGGCCCGCAAACCTGTCTCCGCAGGCATTGCTGCGCCTATGTCACTCTCGGGTCAATTGCGTACCAGCGACAGTAACTCGGCCGTACCGTATCTACCTCACGCTCTAGGAGCGCCCGCAATCGTTAATAAAGCGGTCACCTACTAAATCAATCACTTTCGTACGATTCCTTAGGATCCGCATGCTGTCACACTAGTCTGCGTAGCTGTTACAAAGCAACCCTCGCCGCATATCGGTATCTCTACAAGGTGGCGATGCAAAGCCGCTGCGGTCAACGAATTAGGTATGCGGAATGCACAAAACGCCGACATATACGCATTTTCGAGCGGGTGACTTGCGGTGCTTGCATTCGCATGTTGCCAAGACAAAATAGCAAATCGTTACGTTGTGCCTTTCAGGTAGAATTCTGAAACCATCACGTGTTACGATGGCCAACCGCGCCAGTGTATTTTTCACGCGCCGCATTTAAAGAAAGTGTTAAAGTAATTAGAATTTTTGGGTATCCTGCATTCGAGAAATTTCGCTAAAGCAAAAGGATTCAATTGTGAAAATTATAGAAGTTACTGTCCATGGGATTTTTGGTAGGCCTGGAAGTGTTACATATCACTTTAATAATGATTTAAACATTCTCACCGGTAGAAACGGATCTGGCAAAACTACTATAATTAAGCTTGCATGGTCAATAATCAGTGGGAATATCCTTTTGGCATTGCGAGAAATTAATTTCAAGTCGTGCGTCGTGGTGACCGATGAATATTCTTGCACGGTCGTAAGAACTGGCCCGGTCCATTGTAGGATCGAATTGGAGACGGAGGAAGGCCGCCAAGATTTTGAGGATGATAATAGTGATCCGGATGAGCCGTTCATGGAGTCCGCTGAGGATAAAGCGGGCCCGATTCTTATTTCGAAGGGCGGGTCGATCTTTTTCCCCACTTTCCGCCGGATCGAGGGCGGATTCTCTATGGTGCCCAACACTCCCACACGAGCTCGGCCCGGTCAGAAATTAGGGTTAGATCTCGACGATTCTCTTGTTTCCATCTCTAAGACCCTAACGAATAAGGAGCATATTTTCGTTGCGGCCATTTCCAGTCAAGATATCGTTAGCTTGCTTTTAAAGCGATATGCTAATTTTTCTGAAGAAATCAACGCTTTTCAAGGAGAAGTAACTCGAAGTGTAATCGAAAAAATTCGTCAGTATGAAAATACGCAAACAGTTAAGCAAGACGCTGATGCGTTACTTTCCGAAACCCGCGCTGAGATTGAAAAAATTGAGGAGTTCAGTTCTAAAACTTTAGCCCCTCTTACTGCAATTCGCGCACTTGTTGAAAAATTATTTCAACATTCAGGCATCTCGTTCGGAAAAAGGCTAAGCTTTGGCGATGCTGCGGCTGCCGTCAACAGTGATGCATTATCGGCAGGCGAGAAGCAGATGCTTAGCTTCATTTGCTATAACGCATTTTACAAAAACTCTATTATCTTCATTGATGAGCCCGAGCTAAGTTTGCACGTCGACTGGCAACGGCGGTTGTATGCGATACTGGAGTCACAAGAATCCGGAAATCAATTCATTTTCGCAACACACTCACCTTTCATCTATGGGAAATATCCTGAGAAAGAGGTGAGTATCGGCATCGACAAAGGAGATTAACTATGCCTGCCGATAAACCTCGACTGACTGTTGATGAAATCTTTGAACTTTTGAAACGCACCTCCCTTCCCACCGTCTTAGTGGAGGGACGAGATGACATAATTTTTTATCGAGCTGTCGAGCACGAATTACAAAAATTCGACGTTGATATGTTGCCTGCCGGCAATAAAGAAGCTGTGCTTAACTTGAAGCAGAAAATAAAGACTGCTTCAATTTCTGTCCCTATCATTTTTATTGTGGATAAAGACTTGTGGGTGCATGAAGGCGATGTAGTGCAAGATAGTTCGTTAATAACAACAAGCGGATACTCAATCGAAAATGACTTATTTATCGACGGAGATCTTGAGAGCTTGCTGACTCCCCCAGAAAATGGGAAATTTAAGCTTGAGATGCATAAATTTATACATTGGTATGCACTCGCTGTCGCTCGGTATCGTTCTGGCAGCCACACAACTTTCCGCACTCATCCGGGGAAATTATTAGACGACGAAGATTTTTTTTCTTCCGAGACAACACTTCATGAAAATGAGCTGTACCCAGAGGAATTTCGAAAGGAAATCGAATTTAATTATGCACATACTCTGAGAGGAAAATCACTCTTCGCGTTGCTCCTGCGGCAATTATCGGCTACGAAACGTGACATCAAATTTAGTAGCAAGCAGTTGATGGCATTTGGTGCATCAAGGAAAGGGCCACACTTTCAAAAAATCAGCAATGCTGTCAGGGCGGCGTTGGAACAAGCTAACGAACAGCCATCGGGGACGATTTCAACTCTTTCATAACGCAATATTTATACTTGACTAGTCGATAAACATGAGTTGCGAGCTTCGTCCTGCTTTGCAATTTTGATGGACTTTCCGCCATCGTACCGATTCATACTTCTGTACGCACTGTGCGTTATTAGGATCGCACCGGCCTTTGAAAAGGTGGGTCTTGCCGCCGCGAGCAGCGATATGACCCATTACGACGTTTCCATGAAATTTTCCGGTGCATGCCGCGAAGGGCCGCACGTAGGCCCGTTTCGATCATTCGCTCATCGACATTTCAACGTCCGCTAGGGCCGAAAAACCGACACCAAGATGCATCCTCTGGATTCTCCCCAAAAGCGCCCGTTGTGTCACTGGCACTGTCCCGAACAGAGGCGGATGCGCCGGTCGGGCTTTTGACCGACGGGTCCATTTCGGACGGACCAGACGCACTCCCTAGTTGGACACAGCAGTGTAGCGTTCACTCGTCACGCCCTCATGAACCCCATCCCGCCGGGCAGGAGCGAGGAATTCAGTGTGTCCCGGGTTGAACTGGCGGAACCGTCATCCGCATCGCCTGGGCGACATACGAAACGATCTGAACAATGGCGTCCCTGTTCGCCTTGGGCAAATCCGCAATGATACCGCTCATTCGCAGAGCATCGCTCTCGGCCAAATCCGAATACCCGTCAAAAAACGCACCGATCGGGTAGCTCAGGACCTCGGCCAATTGAGCCAGCCGCGGCAAGCTCGGGGCAATCGAACCGCCTTCCATTCGCGCCACCGTCTCCCGCTCCACGCCAATCGCATGAGCAACTTGCAATTGGGACAAGCCCACGACTTGGCGTCTCGCCGCGATCGCCGCCCCCACCTTCGAGACGACGAGTTGGCTCGTTGATTCTCGTTTTCTCACCGCCACGTTGCCCTCCAGCATCACATCTGTGATGTTTTGCGACATTTTCCCGGGAGGCCTCGATACGATGGTGACCGTTTACGTTACGATTGTGATTCTTAAAATCACAAACTGACCAAATGCGAACATTTGCATCGAAATCTGACCCACCCGAAAACAATGGCGTCTTCGATGTCCCAACGGATGGACCACGATGCAAGGTTCGTGCGGGCCCCACCGAACTGCCTAGAAACGACAAGACGTCAACCATGAGAAGAGCAACACGAGGACTTCAGGTCGCGGCGGTCGCCGCGACTGCGGTGCTGTACGGATGCGGTGGAGGCGGAGGGGGAACAAGCACTCCAACAGCCTCAACGCCAACGACGACTCAATCAAACACCGGTGGCGGTCTTGCGGTGACGACTCTCAGTGGAGCGGTGACGTTCCTGCCTCCGGTCGCCTCGGCCGCCACGGGTTTCACTGAAACGGCCGACCCGGCCGCCGACTCGCTCACCTTCGTGAACTATCAACGTGCTCAGGTGGGCATGCCGGCACTGAGCAACAACACGGCAATTGCGACCGCGGCAGCGAACCACTCGCTGTATTTGTATGACAACACGCAAGTCGGGCATTACGAAACGGCGGGCTTGACGGGCTACACCGGCAATTCGCCTGAGGATCGCATCGACGCGGTGTATTCCTCGAACACCACGGGTGAAGTCGTCATCGCCTACCAGGGCATCACGGCCTTTCCCAGCAGCTCACAGCCGATCCAAGCCCTGTTTGAGGCCCCGTTTCACCGCAACGTGATGCTCGACGACTTTTTGGTGTCGGGTGTGGGCTACAAACAATCGGGCGACACGTCCAAGGTCTCTTCACTGACCATGGACTATGCAGGCCAGCAAAACGCGTTGGGCAGCCTTCAAATGATCGCATCGCCATACAACGGCCAATCGAACGTCGAGACCACTTGGTATGCGAGCGAGTCGCCCAGCCCCTTCGAGTTCAACACGTCGTATAACAACACGAACGTGGGCTATCCGGTGCTGCTGTCCGCCGGCCTGGGAGCCTCCATGACCGTGTCGAGCTTCACGATCGCCACGGCCGCAGGCACCAACGTGCCGTGCCAAGAAATCGATGAATCGGTGGAGGCCGAATCGGCTGGTATGGCCGTGTGCACCCCGTTGGCCCCCCTGACGGCCAACACGTCCTACATCGTCTCGGCCAAGGGCACGATGACGAAGATGGGCGGCGTGGCCCAAGCGTTTGACTTGCAGTGGGAGTTCACCACGGGGGCCGTGAATGTGCCGTATGACGCGCCGAGCCGCTTGACTGCGTCATCGCAACTCAACGCCCTCGCCGCAACCGGCACCACCGCTTCGACCACGGGCACGCCTACGCCCGCGACGGCGAGCACCGGCACGCCGACGATGGTCATGCCCAGCCCGCAACATCAACTGAGTCAGTAATCAGGAAAGCCTTTGTGAAAACGATCTTCGAACCGGTCGGGCAACGGGCCATCCAGTTGAATGTCCGACGGCTTGCCGCCTTGTCGCTTGTCGCTGTTGTCGCGGGGCTGGGCGGATGTGCCAAACCACCCGAGCCGATCACTGAACCCTCCATGATGATGCCCGCTCCCTTTACGCATTCAGCTTCGCAGCCTTCCGCTCCCCGCTGATTCTCACCTTTCTCTTGAAAGAGGTCTCGCATGAACACGCAGCAATCAAAAACAGTGAACGCCAATGTCGAAGCGAAACGAGCGGTGGCGATGCTGGGTGGGGTCTATGGCATTGTCATTTTCGTCTTTGCCCTAGGCATCCCACTGCTTAACCTGCTCATTGGATTCATCGTTCTCCTCTCGCTTGCCATGCCCGTGTTCACGAAAAGTGCAAATGTCGGAGTCGATTTGGGATGGCTGCTCCTAGGCACCGTTCTGTGCCTTGCGGGCATGCTGGCGTATCCCGTTCTTCCCATGCTCAACTACACAACGCCATGGCCATCCGTGTTTCTCGGAGCAATCATTCGGGCCGTCGTTTATTGGTGGATCGTGCTCGGCAAATTGGGCCATCTCTACATCGATAAAGACGCTCTTGCCAAGGTTTGAGCAACCCGCCTCTCGGCGGCCCGTTGATCCTTTTCCCATCCGACCCATGATCTCCATTCGCTTCTCGTCGCTGCCCCTTCTCACCTGCGTCTTGCTCGCGGCCTGTTCCGGAGCCCCCAGTGAAGGGGACGTCCGCCAAGCCGTTTCTCAGCAAATGCAAGAACAGCAAAAAGCTCAGAAAGCCGCCCTCGGCGACAGCCCAATTCTCGATGAGCAATTTGCTCAACAGCAGAAAGCTTTGGATTCTCTCAAACTTCTCAGTTGCAAAGCGGATGGCGACAAAGCCTACAACTGCGACCTTCAACTGGCGGGGAAGGCCATCACTGGACGGTTCGTAAAGGGGTCGAACGGTTGGCTCGTGTCCGACTGATTTGATGTCGTTCCACGCCATCTCGCACGCGAGAAAAGGCTCAGACTAAGGCTGCATCTTGCTCGCCCCCCCCGCTGGCCTATTTGCGGCGGCGGGATCTTCCCCCCCAGTCTTTCCGCCCTTCTCATCGCCAATGTCCGACGACTCGTGCGAGAAAGACTGTCCGCTGCCATCAACCCGGCCTACAATACCGATCAGTCTATGATGGACAATGGGAGGCGATGATGCAGAGATACGCAAACCTCGGAGGCGACTCTTCGGTGGAGTCATTCGAAATTGGACCCGATTTTATTCTCGTCAAATTTTTGGGTGGCTCCGCCATCTACCGCTATTCGTACAGTCGCCCCGGCATGGTCTACGTCGATCGCATGAAAAGCTTGGCGACCACCGGCCGCGGGTTGGGCAGCTACATCCAAACCCATCCCGCCGTTCGAAAAGGATATGAACACCGATTTTGAGTCATTGCCCGGTGCCTACCGAGTTCGTTTGTCTGCTCTTCACCCATCCTGGTATAGCTGCGGGCGTCGGGGAATGCATTTCGTCCCCGCTCAAACAGGGGTCGAGCGAGAGGTCGGGGTAAACGTTTATTTCGAAGCAGATTGTCACAATCTTTACACCGAAACGCCCACAGTTGGCTCTTCGTTCAAACGCTTACAACAGCCCGTGCGCCACGGATTAAAATAGTGCCTTTCTCGAACTCCCGTTGGAGGAAGAATGGAACGCTATCTGAACCGCTCGGGCGTGTCACTGATTGAAGCTTACGAACTCGGCCCACAGCACATCAAGATTAAGTTCGTCCGCAATGCAAAGATTTATTGTTATTCGCATGCGGGGGTTGGAAATGAGCATGTGGAGGCCATGAAACAATTGGCCTCCGAGGGCTCTGGACTGGCCCAATATGTGGCGGCCCACCCTGAGGTCAAATACGGCTACGATCGGATTTGACCGCACCTTTGGCCCAACCTCTCGCCTTCCCGCTCTTTTGATCAGCCGTAGAATAAATCGATCGAGTTTCGAGCATTGGAATCGAACCATGGAACGATACAAAAACATCGCGGGTGATTCACCTGTGGCGGGCTTCGAAATCGGTGCAGACTTCATTGTGGTTCAGTTCAAAACCGGAATGAAATACCGCTATTCGTATGCAGCGACGGGACACTTCGAGGTCGAAAAACTAAAGTCTTTGGCAAATGAAGGGAAAGGCCTCGCGACTTACCTCCGCGAAAACAGAGACGTAAGCCGTGGCTTCGAAAGCAAGTTTTTTTAATGAACTGGTCCGGTGCCTGCTTTCAAAAAAAGCGTCGTGCACAAAGTTGGCAGACGTTTACGACCAGACCTTTTGCGAAGCCCCTCAGCTCCGATACGGACGTCTTCAATACGTTGAGCCTGTCTCTGCGAAGGCGTTCTCGGAGCTCCCTGACACTCCTTCGATAGTAGTGCGGCTCGTCGCTCGCCCCGGGAGTTAGGATTTCGCAGTCGAAGTCATCCAGTGCCCCTGCAAACGGGCCTGTGATTTCCGGGGCTACGCATTCCCGACCATGAAGGTCAGTGGCTTGTGCCCTAGCGTATTGTGTTCCTGCATTGTCCATGGTGTTCTATCCCAAGAGAGCGATCACTGATCAGAGGAATGGATTGGTTTCCCATTCGACCGCAAAGCTGGGCGGCCGAGCCACTCGTTGAGCACGGCGACACGCGCGGCATCAGCGTCGTCCCCGGGACTGTCGATGCCGTGCCCCCGATGGGCGAGCGACTCACCGGAGGGGCCATTTGGCGGCAATGACTGCGGCCCTGCAAGGGCCCCTATCGTCCATTGAGCAGGCACGTGGGCTCGCCGACGCACAGGCATTGGGAAGTGGGGCCACACGAGTTCGTGCGCATCGCCCTGCGTGAAGACAATCATTCGCACGCCGCGTTGATCCGGCGTCGGCCCCAGCCGGCTAGCGAACTCGGACGGATGATACATCTGCATTTCGTCGCGGCTATATGACGTTCCAACGGCCCCTCCACTGGTCGTCGAGCGTGATCCACCGCCCTGGCCAGAAGAGGGGCGTTCCACTTCTCGCATGCCCAAAACCTCACAGATTTCTTTTGCCGTCTTTCCCGACATCATCTGCCCCACGACAAGCGTTCCGCACATTGCGAGCAGTGCTCGCACCGCTTTTTCACCGTGAAGCTCTTCGAGTTGCCCAAAATCTTGACAGGCGACAACGCACCTGACGCCCCGCGAGCGACCGACCTCGAACAACGGCAACACGGGAATGCGGCCCATTTTCGGAAACTCATCCGCAACAAACCACACCTTGCGCGTGAAGCTGTCCGACATTTCAACACTGTTCACCACACCGGAAATGGTCTCGACCATCGCCGCGACATAGCTTTTGGTAAGCTCAGAATACGAACCATGGCCTTGCACCAATAGCTGTCGATGCCGAGCTTTTTCAGATATCCAATCGACGAGGCTAACGCGACGCTCCTGTGGAAGATGGCCCCAAGCGGCAGCTAAGTCGAAGATGGGCGAGCAAAAAGCACCGAGGTTGATCAGAATGCCAGTGGTTGTGATGCTCGCTTCCTCGACTGCCCGAATCGCCACGGGGTGCCATTGCTTCATGATCACGAGAAGCTGCTTTTGCGGCAGTCGAATCGCATCAGCCAAGTCCTGCCATCCCCACCCGGTTCCCATCGTGCCTTGTAGATACAGCATCAGTCCCACCAAGATTTGACGCGACGCGTTGGACCACAGTGGATCATGACTATCAGCAATAGTAGCCGCAGCGAAGCGGGTCATGTCCGCCGAGTTTCGCAAATCTCGACCGATATCCCAGGCGTAAGAACGCTTGTCCCAAGGTGCAATCAGCACGGGCTTGGTAAAGCTGCTGGTGAACTCGCCCTTCGGATCGAAAAGAAACAGCAATTCGTCAGCTCGAATGATGGTGTTGATCAGTGGACGCAACAACGTTGATTTGCCAGCCCCAACGCCGCCCACGATCAATACATGGCGTGTCCAGAGATCTGCGGGGAAAACGACGCCCGGTGCAATCGGGTGGTCTGCATGGCGTCGCACGCGGCTTTTCAGCTTGCGATTGAGCTCTTTGAGTGCAACACGCCCCACATACCGCCGCCCTCCACGCAGGTGGATCAGCCGATCTTGAGCCGATAGATAGTGACGCGCGAGAAAAACGCTCGGAGCGAGGGCGGATCCCATTGCAAGGGCCAGTCGCCCCACCACGGCGAACCATGGCCATGCACCCAAGCTCGACCAATAATTGATATAGGCGATTCGGTCGTCTACAAAAACGTCAGGAAACACGAGGCCGACTCCCAATTTGCCCCAATAGCTAGCGTGCAATGCCAATGACCCGGAGGGCGCGGACCACCCTAACAACGGTCGCCAAACCAAAATCAACACCGCTATGGCCGCCATGAAGCCATACACCGAACTGGCTGCCGCCCACGCCGACCATTGCCGTCTCGGCAGGGTTGGCGGTGAGCCCGCATGGCCGCTCTCTGTTCCGATTTTTCTTCGCACCCTTGCCTCCTTGCTCCTTCGCCTGTTGCGTGCCAATAGCACGGACTCCGGAGCACGAAAAGACAGGTCTTTTCCAGCACTCCATAAGCGTTAAGGCGGGTGTCGAAGGCTTAATTCACGGCGAACTGACCAACGGCGGGAAGTGCCGTCGGTCAGAAAACGCGAAGGTTGACACGTCAATAACCGTTTTGACCAGCCTTAGTCAATAAGGCCACGCCGCTTGAATTGTGTAATCCGCGCAAAGAGGCAGGGCAAAGGGAACGAGCATGAAGAAACAAGCCAGCGTCGATCAAATCTTTCAAGCCTTCTGCAAACTCACGAAAGGACAACGCTCTCGACTCGAAAAAGTGGCCAGCTTTTATTGCCGTGCCACTTCTTTTTCAGAACCATCGGACTTGCTTCACGAGGTGCTCCTGAAAGCACTGGAAAAAGAACGGCGGTGGTGTCTCGACGTTCGCTTCACGTCTTTCATGTGCAATGCGATTCGAAGTGTTGCTGACGCTGACCGACAACTGCACGATCACAAAGCGTGCTCATTGAGCGACTATGGTGACGATGATGGGGCGTCCATGCGGGTGCATTTTGAGGAGAACGGGCCGTCCGAAGAAGATCGAATGCTCATGATGGAGCGCGTGCAGTCAGCGGCCCGGGTCATCGCCTATGCTCGTGCAATTTTGGTCAATGATCCGCTTGCCAATCTCGTTCTCGACGGCATCGTGGCCGAACGGTCTAGGAAGCAAACTTGTGAGGCTCTGCACATCCCTGTGAAGACCTATGTGGCGGCTCGCGAACGCGTCAAACGGGCCATCTCAAAGGCCCGCAACCGCTATGACGGCGTTCCTTTGGGACGTTCTGCAAGCGGCCGTTCTCTGAGGGTCCGATGCGAAGTCCGAGCTCGACAGGCATAGGGATAAATCGGAAAACCGCTTCGAATAAGCGGTTTTTTTACGGGTCAATCTTGCTGTGTTCTGCCCAGCAAGCTTTGCTTTTTCCGCATATTGACCAATGCTCGTTCTTTGATTCGAGCGTCCCCCACAGAGTTTTTTGGTTGACCTTTGTCGACTTGTGCAGTCGGGGCAGATCGGGACAACCACCGCACCAAGTCCTCGACTTTGACAACGGTGCGGGACAAGATTCGCGTGCAAGGCAAAAAGAACTGACCGCTCTGCATGCCCCGGCGAATGCTCTGCGGTGTCATGCCTAACACACGAGCCAACGCTGCGGCTCTCACGACTTCACCGTCAATCCCATACCGGTCTCTAAGCCAATCCCGCGTGTCTTGCCTGGGTTGGTGTTGTTCGCTTGAACCCGATCCGACTGGGCTGAGTTCTCTTGATGTCATGGCCGCCTCCGCTTTGTGTGTGCAGTGAAATCCTGCCCTTCTTTCTTATGGCGGCCCAGTCCAGCAATGTTCACAGCAAAATCGCATGATGCAGACAAACGGCTTTTCTGCGGCGGCAATGAACGCCCTCCGATCCCTCCATTCATCCACCGTTCGTCGGACAAAAACAGAAACTTGCAGCGCAGCAATAGGCTTTTTTTCGTCGAAAAGCACGCAAAGTCAATGTCTAAGCCCGGCTCCGCCAAAAAAATAAGATCTTATTTATCAATAATTTATCAGAAACGTCCAATTTTATTCGTTCCGATCGTCTCCTTCTCCCACAAATCGACGCTTAGGTAACCTCACTGTTCTACTCCTTCGAGGCCCTTGCGGGGCCTCGTTTTTTTTGGGATGGAAATGTCCGCGATTGCAGCGCTACAACCCACCCCGGGATAGCGTGTTGCAGCACAACCGCCGAGCGGTATCTTTTTCTGGCCTTCTCGACCGCCTTAATAGATATCCGCTCGCAAAAGGAGAAGACCCATGGCCAGTATCGTCGAACGCCCACGCAAGAACGCCCCCTCTACTTGGCAAGTGCATGTGCGCGTGAAAGGACAACCCTCACTTGTAAAAACTTTTTCTCTACGCGAGGAGGCTGAGCTCTTTGCGCAAGAAGCTCAGACCTTGCTGCAAAAGGAATCAACCAAGCAAGCCAAACTTGCGAAAAAGGTGAAACCACCCTGCTCAGTCGCTTACAAAGACATGCTCGCACGCGACGTGATCCAGCGTTTCGTCGCGCGCCCCGAAGCGACGCAAATGAATAAGTCGTTGTCCAAGACCATCATCAACAACATTGGCAGCGTGAAAATCGGTGCAATGACACCGTCGTGGATTCGTGGATACATCGATCGCATGCGCGGGAAATTAACCAACCGCAAAACACCGTTCACTTACGACACAATCAGCAAGCACATGATTGTGATGTCCGGAGCATTGGCATGGCAAGCGGACATCCTGGATATCGAGGTCCCCAGGCTGCGCTTTTCAACCAAGATGTTTCCAAAGCATTGGGAAAACGCACGGGAACGTCGCCTGCCACAGCCCGAGATGCGGCTTCTGATGCAGCAACTGCGAGCGATCACGACACCCAGGCGGCAACACTGGCGTTATCTGATCTGGCTGGCCATTGAGACGGCAGCTCGACAGCAGGAGCTGATTCTGTCGGATTGGTCTGAGTTTGATCTGTCCAAACGCGTATGGACGATTCCCGCGAACCATACCAAAGGCAAGAAAAAACGAGCGATTCCGCTGAGCCGTCGCGCCATGCGGGTAATGACACTGCTGTGGCACTACCGCGATCCGGAACAGACCCGTGTCTTCCATCCGATGCAAAACGTGCACAGTGTTTCATCAATGTTCCAACGCTATGTGAGGCGAGCCGGGCTTCAAGATTTTCGTTTTCACGATCTTCGGCATGAGGGGGTGAGCCGGATGATCGAAAACAAACGCGAGCTGAGCGTCTTCGAAATCATGCGCATTGTCGGTCATTCCAGTCTCGACATGCTCAACCGCTACGCGAACTTGCGTGCGGATGACATGGTTGCTCGGATGCAGTAATGCCTGTCGAATGGCCGCCCTAATCGAAGCGGCGGCAGCTTCTGCAAGTAAAACAAAAATATCAACGGGGACGCCATGCTTTCAATCACAAAAATCCACAGCGCTGGCACTCAACGGAGTGCAGGCTGGAGCAATATCAACTACCACGAATATCTTGACATCCCGCGCATGTCGAATCAGTCGGACTTCGCTGACTACGTCTTGGGGAAAGAGCTCGAAGGCCCACCACCGTTTTGGATTGGGCGCGGTGTGGAGGCACTAGGCCTGAGCGAGCACGTCGCGGCTGACCAGGTGGATCGCTTGGCCCGTGGATTTCATCCACTGACTGGTGCACCGCTATTCAAAACTGCTGGCGACAATCATGTGATGGGTCTAGACATGACGCTTTCACCCCCAAAAGATGTCTCCGCTGTTTTTGCTGGGGCCGACGCGACATTGCAACGCGAGATCATTCGCAGTGTGCAGTTGGCGGCAGCAGTTGCACTGCAATACGCCCAAACCGGAGCGCTGACCCGCCATAGCGCGGGCGGTCGCGAGAAGCAACGGGCCGACGCCACCCTGGCCGCCTGCTACTTTCATTTCGCTAGTCGGGAGAACGACCCCCAACTGCATGTCCATGGGTTTTTCTTCAACCTTGGCAAGCGAGCGGGGGTGAATGAATGGAGTGGACTCGAAACCCGACCCGTGTTTGAGAGAAAAATGGCGGCGGGCATTCTCTTTCGTGTGGAATTGGCGGCGCAAATGCGTGCTCTCGGCTTTACCGTTGAGCCCACGCCCGATGGCTATTTCACGATTAACGGAATCACGGATGCGCAACGCTCTGCATTGTCGACGCGCAGCCACCAGATTGCAGATTATCTTGCAGCAAAAGCTGCTACTGAGAGAAGTGCCGGCGACGCACCCGCGACAGACGCTGACGCTCGCCCCGACGCAAGGGCCAAGGGGCGCGCAGCCTTGCAAACACGATCCGCCAAAGCGGAGCCGCCGCTAGCGGAACTACTGGGCCTGTTCCGAAGCAAGGCGTCGGCGCTTGGAATCACACCGGATTCGGTGAAGGCGATGCGGGCGGCCCCGACCTTGAAGCCTGCTGCATCGGCGACAGGTCAATCCGGGGGAGTTGACCACTTCGCTATCGACCAAGAGACGCTTCTTGCTGAGCTGACACGGGAGAAGTCGTGCATCGCTCCCTCCGACGCCCTTCTCATCATCTGCCGCATGGCGATGGGTCGTTGGGATGCGCAAGAATGTCTCGCCCATCTGGATCGCACGCTGACAAGCGAACACGTCATTCATTTGGGGGCGACTGAAATGCTCACGCCTGTTCTGACGACCCAGACCACGGTCCATCAAGAGCAATCGATTTCGGCTCGGGTCTCGGAAAACGCTGCGTGCCGCGATCATGCTCTCGCAACGACATTGTTGGACAAGCATTTCTATGCCCTCGAAGCGGAATTGTCCTCCCAGGTTGGGGTGCCAGTCGTTTTGAATCAACAACGGGCGGCTGCCCATCATATCGGCTGCGAGACGGGACGCCATGCCTTTGTTGAAGGATGGGCCGGAACAGGCAAAACCACGCTCCTCAAAGCCGTAAGCGACGCTTACAAAGAAGCAGGTTTCAGCGTTGTGGGATGTGCGCAGTCTGCCGCCGCCGCACTCAATCTCGGACGAGAGACTGGCGTTCGCTCGGGCACGATCGCTCGCTTGCTGCTGACACTGGGTCGCGGGAAAAACCGAATCACTGACCGGACGGTGCTCATTCTCGATGAAGCGGGGATGGTGGGATCGTCCGAGTTTGCGACGCTGCAAGAGGCCGTCTTGAAGCACGGGGCAAAATTGGTCTGCGTTGGCGATCAGAAACAGTTGCAGCCTGTTGAAGGGGGCGGAATCTTTGCGTCTCTTGTGCGGGAGCACGGGAAAGCGGAACTCTCGAATATCCAGCGACAAAAGACAGACTTCGCCCCACTGCTCGATTGGCTGGATCAGCAAGCCCTGCTCGGCCACGGCTTAACTGCGTCGCAGACGCAGGCATTGCGGCGATTGCCGGAAGAATGCAAGCTCGCTGCCGTGGAGCAACTGTGCCAACGCGACGAGCGATTGAAGATCGGTTTCACGGACTGGCGAGCCCGCTTCGATTACGCATGGTCCCGAGAGGCCGTCAAGCAACTGGCCACCGGCAACGCCCTAGAAGCGCTCACGACCCTCGACGCCAAAGGCAAGTTGCATACTGCGGCAAACGCCACTGCGGCTAGGGAGGCCATCGTTGCGTCCTGGCTTAATGACCCCACGCCGTTATTGCAAAAAACGATGATAGCGGCGACTCGCTTGGAAGTTGCCGAGCTCAACGCGTTGGCCAGACGATCCCAGATCGAGCGTCATGCCGTCAACGATGCACAAGGGCTTGATCTGCTCATCGAACAACGGGATGAATCCTTGAGTTTGCGGCGGTTCGCGCCAGGCGACCGCATCGTCTTCACAAAGAACGACGATCGGTTGGGCGTCGTCAACGGGGCGACCGGAACCCTTCGCGCCTTTCGCACTCCGGCATCGAAGCCCTTCTCGATGCCGTCCCATTCTTCCCCATCGGGTTCGTCCACTTCCATGGAACTTACAGCTTCCGTGGCAACGGCGGCCCCCGCGACCTTGGCGGATCAGCCGCAGGCAACACTGATCGTTGAACTCGACGAACCGAACGCCAATGGGCGCACTCACCTATTTATTCCAGCCGCCTTTGCCCGGTTTGATCTGGCCTATTGCCTGACGAATCACAAGAGCCAGGGGCGCACCTTTGATTCCGCTCACGTGTTGCTCAATCCAAACGTGGCGGGTCGGGAGTGGGCGTATGTCGCGGCGAGTCGCTCACGGTTCTCGACGGATTTGTTCGTGGACGAGTCGGCACTGCTCGCCGAGGCATCCGAGTTTGTTTCGGTCGCTTCCGGGGAGGCCCCGACGCTCTCACGACCAGACATGGTGAAAGCACTAGCGGCCCGGCTGGCTCCGAGTCGAGCCAAAGGCACGACACTCGACTACGCGGCAGCCGCATCGGAAGCGCGGGCAGAGATGGCGCACGAGGCGACGCCTAGACGACAACAGAAGTCATCGGAAGCAACTCCCGCGATGCCAGACGCCAAATTGACAGTCATGCCGACGCCCTCGATTACCTTGCCGTCGGAGACGGTGACGCAACCCCAGGCCGGTTTTTCACGCACGTCAGTCATGAGCTTCTTCGAGGGCTGGGCTCAAAACAAGGTCGAATCGCTATTGGCGCGTGTTGTCGCCATCGCCCGCCAAAGCCGTGGCCTTCTCGACAATTTGCGAACGGAACGGGAAGCCACGGCGGTGGTTTGGGCCGCACCACTGCGCAGTGCTGTCGAGTCTGTTGACCGTATGAAAAACGATCTCGGCAAGCGACACCTTGAGCCTTCGAGGCAGCGCGACGGGTTGCCAGTCATGAGTGATCTTGCGCAGTCTTATGGGCCATCGGCGAGTCAACCGCCTGTTGTTGTCTCAGAGGGTTGCTTCTCGAAGACGCCTCAACCCGCACAAGGCCCACCGCCGGTCGCAACACTAATTCTGCGTCGCTGACCTTGGCCTCGCATGTCGCTGGGGTCGGGGTTTGGTCATGGGATGCTCCTACACCCCTTTCGTTTGTGGACGCCCAGCCCCTTCACTCCCCTCGCCCATCCAATCGTTTAAGTAGCAGGCCGCCATTCATGGAACAAGCTTTGAGCATCGACAATTTGTCTTCCACTAGCTCGCGCCCCCCATCGTCCGGGACGGACGCGGTTTGGATGCAGGAACGCCTGACTTTGCGACTGACGAAAGCTCGACGGGAAGCGTTGATGGCTATCGCGAGCGTTGAAGGCCGAATCACGCCACCGGTTGAGGCAATTGACCGAGCAATCGAATTGGCTTCCCTTTACCTTCGTGGTGCGGATGCCTCCCGGGTCGTGATGGCCTCGGCGCATACGCTGTCGGACATGCTGTCTGACTTTTCACGCCCAGCAGACACCCTGGCAGACATCGTGGCTGACATTCCAAATCCGGCGGGCGGCATGGCAGACATCGTGTCTGACATTGCAAACCCAGCACGCACCGTGGCAGACACTATGTCTGACATTCCAATCCAGCGGCGCGGTGCCGCACCGATCCATGTCAGACATTTGGCAGACGTGGCGGGGATCAGTAGAAAAATGTCTAACAACGATCCGAAACGGCTCCCGGCTTGGCTGACATTGGAATTGGAGCGGCATGGAAACTCTTCTGCGACGACGGCCATCATTCTGGCTCGGCGTGCCCTGGATTCGAGGGGCGACGGGCTCGACACAGGACGGTTGCAGTGCCGGCTTGTCGCCATTGACGGCCATGGAATGGGCCCCCCGGGATCCGTGGACATGGCAAATTGGCCGGACTATGGCGAAGTCGTTTTGTCGAAACCCTTACAAACAAAGGCGACAGCTCCGATTTCAGGCGGCAGTGCCCCTTATTTTCTGTGGGCAGAGCGGCGGCAAGGCGGGAAGTGGCTCGTCCACGTTCATAGCATCGGCGACACCGGCGTGGGTTCGGCAGTGGCCGTTTTTTCGATGTCAGACACCGAGCTTTTCGGGTGGCAGACATTGTCTGCCGGGACGGCAGACAACTAAGGCACAGCCAAGTGCGTCAGGTGTATATGTAACGAATGAAATTGTAATGCCATGATTTACGAAGGCCCCTTCCCGGGCTAGCCGTCGGCCTGCCCCCCCCATCGACTCATTGACAACTCCTTTGTCTGCAACTAATGTGCGCGCGGCCTCAGTGCCAATCAACAGTCACCATCAACACACCGGTTGGAGAGATGTATGAAAAAGCCGAACGAAACGGGATTTTCCATGATTGATAAAATTGCACTTGCGGTAGTTTTTATTGCAGTAACGGTGACTCCTTTTGTTCTCATTCACACACTTCGCGTCAATTACGAAATAATGCACCCGGAAGATTTCACGCACCTGCCGCCAAAAAAAATGTCCCCACAAACATAATAAGCAACGACAGCAGAAAATAAAATATCGATGCAATTGCATTTGCTCGCTTTTCGATTGCATTTTTTTTTGTTAAATTCAACAATTTCCCGCACATATCGAAACAGATCTGGAATGCTGTTTTCGAAAGTAACGAGATTTTTTTCGATCTCACCCAATCTTTTTGCCTCATCATTTGCGGCTGAAATAGAAGGATTGATAGCTAGACCGGCGACCAGTGAGCCCATTAGCACATATACCGCCCCTAAAATCTCCAACCAAGCTTTGTAGTTTGTCTTTTCTAGCCCGCCAAATTGTTTCAACAAATATATAAGAACACCTATTATCAAAAAAAGAATTAACAATCTAAATATATTTTTCTTAACGTCATCTTTGATTATCTCTGCCGTTTGTTTTATTTTTCCCCAAGCTTTCATAAATAAAATTCCCTCGTCCTGTCGGCACCTTTTTTGCAAGGTGGCACGTTGTTCGTCGAAAACGCTCCGGCGAAATTGTAAAGCATCTCAATCAACGGCTTAAACCAAAAAAAACTTGCTCTCTAAGAGCACAGCCTTTGCTAATTTGTTTCGTCGCAATGGCTAACGGCCAGCTGCGAGACCGATGTAGAGGTCGTTCTAGATCCAGGCTGCGCGGCACAACCAAACTATATATGCCATTATCCCCCCAAAAAAACACAACATATGGTGTATGATCTAGGGGAGTAATGATCGAGCCGAACTTCTAACTTTCCAAGGAAAACCCCATTTTCACTTGAACGAAACGCTCGTTTATATCTTGTTGGCGACAGCGATGAGCGCGGTGCGTCAATTCAGTGTTCGCCGCATTGTTTTGCTCGCTGACTGTTTGGAGTTTCAATCTACGCGATGGCAATTCACTTGCATGAGCTTCGCCTCATGGAAAGCTGATGAGCGACCGCTCCGTGTCCCTTCATGTTTGGCTAAAAAAGCAGGTGAAAGGTGGCAAAGCCGTACAGAGTATTGTGCTTGGATGGCGGAGGAATGCGGGGAGTCTATCAAGCCGCTTATCTGGACATCGTTGCGAAACGGATGGCGGCGAAATATCCGGGGTCGACGATGCGGGACCCCGGACAGTGTTTCGATTTGATCGTCGGGACTAGCACGGGCGCGATCGTGGCATGCGCGCTCGCCACTGGCACCCCCCTATCCCAAGTTCGCGATCTTTACGAGAAACACGGCTCATCCATCTTTCCTTACCAAGCTTGGAGAGCCATCCCCGGATTGGGTAAGGTAATTCAAGCCTTCGGCCCCGGCAACAAGCAAGGCGAAATCGCCCTTCGCCAAGTCCTGGAAAAGGCTCTCGGCCAAACCACTTTCGCTGACGTTCTCGAGCACCGGAAAATTGCCTTGGCAATTCCCACCGTGGACATGAGCCGCCACGCTTCCGTGGTCTTCAAAACGCGGCACATGAGCCGGCTCAATGGTCGCGACGACAATCGAACGCTCGTTGATGCTTGCATGGCCAGCACGGCCGCACCCATCCTCCGCTCCCTCGCTCGATTGACCGAGCCAGACACAGGGGTTCAAGCCGTCTACACCGATGGGGGACTGTGGGCAAACAATCCCGGAGCTCTGGGTGCCATTGAGGCGGTCGAGATTTGTAAGGATGGTGGGCGTCCACAACAATCCATCGAACTTTTCATGCTCGGGTCGTTGCCGGCCCAGGGTGGCGAAGAAATCAAAGATGCTCGCCGCCATCGCGGTGCTTTTGGATGGGTGGGCGGTCTGCGGATTCTCAGTGCTTCCATCGATGCGCAAGCTGTCGGATACGATTATATCGCCAAGAAAATCTTAGAAATCCGAGGGGGAGGCAGCACGGCTTGGCGGATGCCCGCCCAGTGCCCATCCACGGAACTTCAAAAATACTTGGCCAATATGGATGATGCTCGCCCTCACGTGTTGAATGCCCTTTCACGTCAAGCCATATCAGACGTCGATTTTCTCTGGGCTGCTGAGGCTAGAAACGAACCGTGTGCTAAGGCATTTTTACAGGCATTTGCACCGCCCCCGAACAACCTGCAAGTCGCGGAGAACTGAAATGTTCGACTGTCATAAAGAGATGTGCAATTTCCACGGCGAAAAAGTCACGCTGACCGGCGCAGACCGCACGGAAATGCGCGACCGTCGCAACAATGGTCGGACCCGACTCAATACCGGGCTCGAACGCGAAGGACATCCGCTTCCAAACCATCACTCGCAAGGCTCATACGCCATGCACACGATGGTGCAAGATGATGAGTGTGCATACGACATTGATGATGGTGCCTACTTCAAAGAAAACGATCTCAATGACGCCAATGGCAATGTCATCAGCCCGGCACAAGCGAAAGAACGGGTGCGCAGTGCATTGGCACAAGATCAACGATTGGCATCAGAAGCCGAAGTGCACAACAATTGTGTTAGGCAGCCCTATCCGCAGGGGTACCACATCGATATTCCTGTCTATCGAACCCTAATCAGCAGGGACGCGGACGGCAATCGCAAAGAGACCTATGAGCTGGCAAGCGGCGATGAGTGGACAGTGTCTGACGCTCGCCAGGTCTCCCGGTGGTTCAAAGACCAACAAGCCAACGTCGGTGCTCACGGCAAGCAATTGCGTAAAGTCGTGCGATTGACCAAGTTCTACGCCAGAAGCCGTCGCGACTGGAAAGAAAAAACCGGTAGCGGGATCTTGATGACTCGGTTGGTCTGCGACGAGTTTGTCCCGGTGGCGGACCGCGACGACGAATCGCTGCGGGAAACATGGGCAAAGATTCATTCTCGCCTAGTGTTGTCCTTGGTCGTGGAACATCCAGTGGGCGACGATCCTCTTGCGGCTGAGGGTGATGAAAAGGCTGCATACCTTCGCGATCGTCTTCGCGACGCCTTGAAAACGCTCAACGTTTTCGACAACTTCCCAACTCGGCGCGAAGCCCGCCAAGCCTGGGATGATGTTTTTGCAACAGACTTCTTTTCGAAGCAGCCGTCCCCCAATGACGGCGGAGATAATGGGTCTGGAAAGGCACGCTTTACTGTGGCCTCTGAATCTGCGAGCGATCGACGCGACGACGGGGAAACACGATACGGTTGAACCATATGCTTTCTCCGATCGCGACGACGGCGCACGCTGACGTCGAAACGGCACTTGAAGAGCGTTGGCCAGGAGAGTGGCGACGCCTTCGAAAGCCAGAGCTCACGGCCTTAGCGCAAAGTTTCGCATTCTCAGCGGCTTGGCGGCTTGACGTGCCCAGCGAAGTGTTAGCCCGCCCATCAGTCGATCACCTCTACCTCGCCGTTGATGACGTTTTTCCGCTATCGGACATCCGAGTTTTTGCTCCTCAATCTCTGGGCACATTAGGTAACCGCTGGCCTCATATAGAGTCTGCGGGTCTGATGTGCCTTGTCCGTCGCCCCTTGCACTTGGAAATCTCTCGTCGAGTTGAACTCGCCGTATCAGATGCGATAAATGCCCTGTGCTTTGACGAAGAAAAAAGAAATGAGGAGTTTCGACGCGAAGCGGTTTCCTACTGGACGCATGAATCGACGACGAAACAGCGGGCCTTGGCTTTGTTTGCCCCGGGTGGGCAATCGCGGCCAATCGTTTACGGACTTCACCAAGGGACACTCGTCTTTGCGGAATCGAGCGACCAACTGCTTTCGTGGCTTCGAAACGCAGGTCAGAAGAAACCCGAAGACCCATTATGGGCATGGTTTCAAATGCTGGATGAGCCACTGACCCCAGCACAATACCCGATCGATGGTCATGACATTTTCGCCATGGTCGATCGATCATCTATCGTCCCGCTGTTGAAGCCCCCCAACGTCTGCCCAATTCTGCTGGGCATGTCGACGCCAACCGGACCGATATTCACCGGGGTATTGCTTCGATGCCCCGCAAAAAAATCAATACTAAGAGGCTTTCGAAACATCGATCGCCTCCCCGAAAAGCACGTTGTTGCCTGCTATTCCGGACAGAAGATTGATCGATTCAATGTGCAGCGTGCGGATAGATCATGGGTCCATGGGCGTGATCACAACCCCTCCGGCGACCGCCTCAGCAATAAAACGGTTGCACTGATCGGATGCGGAGCATTGGGCAGTGAATTGGCCAGACTGTTGGCGCAGGCTGGTGTGGGCCATTTCATTCTGTCGGATCATGACCCACTCGCCAGTCACAACACATCACGACATTTGCTGGGTTCCGCAGATGTCGGCAAAAACAAAGCACTCGCCCTGGGTGAACGGATCAAAAAAGATTTTCCTCATATCGGTTCTGTCGAGATCATGGGCAAAAAATGGGAGAACTTGTCGCCGGAACAATCTTCGTTGGTAGACAGCGCTGATTTATTGATTACTGCGGGTCTGTCGCTTGCGACGGACCTACGCATTGATCGCAGGCGGGAAAGCAAAAAATCGGAACAAAAATGGTTGGTGGCCTGGACCGAAGAGTTCGCCCTTGCTGGGCATGCCGTCCTGATCACAAATGACGCCAGACTGCATTCCTTGTTCGACACAAAAGGCGCTCCTAAGCTACGCATGACCCTCGACTGGCCCCCCGCCGTCGGCACGCACATTGAAGCTGGATGCGGCAACGAGTTTCAACCCTACGGAGCCACAGACTTGCACAGCACTGTGGGACTCGCCGCCCGTCTTGCTCTCGACACACTGCTCGACAAATGCCTGACTCCGATCTATCGGGTCTGGCTTGGCGATCGCTCCCGAGCCATCGAGTTGGGGGCAACGGTGTCTGCGGAGTTCGACGCGAGCATGACTGAGAGGATCATGCCGTGGCCTTGATCCGCACAAGACAGGTTATGACATCACTAACCTTTGAGCATGACGACTTCGAGCAGACCGTGGAAATCGATGCGGCGGCACTTGTTCATCTCGCGAGATACAGGCAGTTGCGGCCCTGGTCGACCGAAGCAGGAGGTCAACTATTCGGGAAGGTTGAACACGACACCGTCCGAATCACAGAGGCCTGGGGCCCCTTTCGAAGCGATGAGAGGCGGAGGACCTCCTTTCGATCCAATCCAATCGCGGCTCAACGCAACATTGACCAATGTTCCCAGAGGGGGCTTTTGTATTTGGGCGAATGGCACACACACCCCGAAGCTCGCCCGAGTGCATCCATGACGGACCGCGACGCCTTTTCGAGGCTCATACAACGCTCTGCCGTTCGCGTCAGCACGCTTATCTTGATCATCCAAGGCACATCGATGGAGGCCAATGGGGTTTCTGTGTATAGCGGGCACAGCTCCGGGCTTAAACAATGGGGAGTCCACAGATGAAACCCGCTGTTCACTCTACCGTTCGTCCACAAGGCCACGGAATAGCCGATGCCTTCTTTATCCGGTTAGCAAATTGATCCCATACACTTACGTGCTTGTGTTCGGCCCTGAGCACTGGGGGCAAGTGGACAAGTTCAAGCAATTTTACGAAAGCACGCACACTTTCAAACCTTACGAAAAAAAGGCAGTCGCCGGAGTCGCCAACCATTTCAACAAGGCATTGATCCTGCGACGCCTTGCCCAGAAACTGGCACCCAATCTAAAAATCGATAACGAAGAACTCAACACCAAAAAAGTCACGAGTGCAGAGCATTCGCAAGAGTTTTCGGCCGTGGTCGAAGAGGTGTTCACGGAGCTGTATTCCTCCGTGGACTGCACGCAAAAAGTGCTCTACGCCATTTACAAAGGCATTCGGAATCTGCCCGAATCGACTCGACGAACATTTGACCGGGCGTTCAAAGGCGAAATCGGTGATGATTTTCCACCGCAGCTACTCTTGGCCCTCCAATCGGCCACTTGGTTCAATGAGATTAGAAGCATTCGCGACGAACTCACGCACGCGACGATCGGATCGTGTCACTTGGATGACAAAACCAACAAAATCTCCTACGTCCACCACGGTATTCAAAAAAACGGCACCGTCTTGATGATCGATGACGTCTTTGCGGAACTTGACGAGTTTGCACAACAGATCAACATCTTCATCGGCCTGATCTTCCACCATCTCAACGCACAGCTGGTGCCGACCCCAACCGATGTCGTGTGCGGGTTTTGGGCAGACCGTGTCTATGCACGAAAAATTGAAATCGCGGATCACATTGATTTCAACTCGGGTGTTTGCCAGTCGAACCACTGGTTCGACCAGGATCCAATACGTCGCTGCCCTTTTGCCGACGGATGCGGTGCCTATGCAAGAGCGAAAGAAATCTAGCCTATCTCTCACCGTGGAACCTGCCGCGACGGAGAGGCCATTCCCATCGCTAGAATTATAGAAACATGACGGATCAATCACAATATCAGCCACCTGAAGCTTCCGATCAAAACGCCGCCGTTCCGGGTCGCAACTGGCAACTTTTTTCTCAACGGCTGTCCCTGGCCAATGCTCTCGTGGCGGTGGCCATGCTGGCCATATTTCGTTCGAAAAGTCAGTGGTTTCTCGTCCCTGGCACCCTCAGTATTGGAATGGTCTGCGGTGCATTCCTCGTTCGAGCGGTGCCGACCGTTTTAAAAATCAAGACAAGTTTCGTAGGAGGAGCATTTTTTCTTCTCTTTAATGCCACTTTCACCATATTCGGACTCGTCCTCGCGAAAGGTTTCATTTCCGATGCACTGCGCCTACCGCCTGAGGATTTCCCTATTACCACCACCATTTTGGTTTTTTGGGGCGTCATTGGAATCTGGATGGTGTTGGGCGGGGGCTTCTTGGCAACCGTCGGTTTTTTTTTGCCGCTCCCTTCTTTTGTTTCACAGATCGCAAGGTCCGTGGCTGTATTTTTTGAATCGGAGGATGGCCGTCGATCCTCGAGCCTAGCTGTCAAAGCTCGGAGGACTGCCTCATGGGCTGATCGCTTGGGATACGGATTGTTCGGTGCTTTTTTTACCGCTGTCGCCTTATCACTTGGAGGGGCTTGGCTATTGCAACTAGCGACCCCGTCCGTGATCAGGATCTTGGCCTTCGCCGCCGACTACGAAAACGCCCCCGATTATCCTGGCGTGGGGAACGATCGAATCCGCTTGCACAACAATGGCATCGTGTCCGTAGCGACCTGTTCGGATTGGAACGTCGCGATCCAAGTGAAGGCCTACAAGCCACCAGAGGGCGTCCCTCCGTTTCCCACACCGCTCGTGAAGAAACAGTCGGCCCAACCAACCCAGGCGGAGCCAATACAAACGGCAGCCCCCTTGCCAGCCCCGAGCGACTTTATCGAGCAATGCCGGGCAAAAGACAGCATTTGGACCTTCGCCCACTTTTTCGCATGGGTGGATCGGCTGGTTTCGCATGGTTGAATCGGCTGTGATAGCATCCGTGAGCCAGTTTTTTCATTCGAACCCTGGCTCACTTCGCGGCAACCTGTTGAATCGGTGTGACATTTTCAGAGAGTGGTATGTCCTCCCTGATTCGCCACCAGTATCATCAAAAGGCCGCAATCTCTCACGAGATTGCGGCCTTTTGCTTTGGTCCGCACGACGCACGACAAGACTCCACACCAACCACGCAACAATCGATGACGCCCCGATGTGACGCGCCCGCCAGCATCAAATCCGAAAGCCCGTCGTAAGTAGCGCCTCGGACCTTCTCGCGCTACGCCGCTACAATGGGACGTGCCCTCACCCAATACGCGTGCGCCGCTTCTCCGGATGACGCACGCCTGCCGCATGATCTGGTCCCTGACGTCCCGGCTCACTCGAAGGCCCGATCCTTCCGTTTCACCTCCGCACCCTACGACGTCGCGGTCACCGCGCGTCACGCCCCCTCCGCCAACGCCACCATCGCCACCATCGAAGGCGGGACCCGATCGCGCGCCGCCGCTCCTGCTGATCAATCGCAGTACCTTGTGGTTTGCGCTCCGCACCACCACCGCATCGATGCTGGCGCTGTATATCGCCTTCCTGATGCAGCTCGACGAGCCGAAGTGGGCCGCGATGACGGTATGGATCGTCGCACAGGGCGCACGCGGCATGAGCCTGTCGAAGGGCCGCAATCGCATCCTCGGTACGCTGACCGGCGCCATCGTCGCACTGGGTTTGATCGCGTTTTTTGCACAAACCGAAATCCTGCTGATGGCGGCCCTCGCGCTATGGGTCGGCGTCTGTACCGGGCTAGCGACGGCATTGCGCAACTTTCGTTCATACGGCGCCGTCCTGGCCGGGTACACGGCGGCGATCGTCGCCATGGCGGCGCTGCCGTCACCCGGCCAGGCCTTCGATATCGCGACGGCTCGTGTCATCTACATCGTGCTGGGCATCATCGTCGAAGGCCTGATGTCGGCCGTCTTTTCGATCGACGATCCGGGTCCCGCCATTCGAACCCGCTACCTCACCTATCTGAAACAAGCCGCCGAGGTATGCGGGCGCGCGTTGAAGGCCGAACCGAACGCGACGGCCCTGCATCGCTTGATCGCCGATCTGAGCGAGCGCGACACCGTGTTGGAATATGCGGCTGCGGCATCCGCCGAAGTGCGTGCACAGGCAAGGCAATATCGGCGCGGCGACGCCGCCGTACTGCAGATGCTGGCCGCAACGCAATCGATTCGCGAGCAACGCGACGATCCGCGCTATGACGCCGATGTCGATCCGCTGATCGAAACGTCCGCGGCCCTCCTTTTGAGATTGGCGAATACCGGCAGCCGTCCCGAAAACGAGATGGCCGAAGATGATCGACTGCTCACCCGCTTGCGCACCGAGACCGATGCGCGACTGCAAGCAGAAGCATTGCACCCCGACGGCAGTTCAAGCCCGCAGCGGCTGGTCATGCTCGACCGCCTGATGCTGCTGCTGTCTGCGCTGGCCGAAGCCCGTGATGCGCTTTCCGGCAACACGCCACCCGGCAGGCAAGCCGCACTGACCTCCTGGCGCGAAACGCTGCAAGGCTTCGCATTTCATGTCGATACGGCCAAGGTCTGGCAGAACGGCATTCGCGCATTCGTCGCCGTCTTGGCGGCCGCGCTGATCTGGTGGGGCACGGCCTGGCAGAACGGCGGCGGCTTTGTCGCAATCACCGCTGTCGTTTGCGGCCTGTTTGCAACGCGCCCCAATCCGGTGAAAGGCAGCATCGGCTTTCTCACCGGCACGCTCTGGGCGTTCGTTGCAGCGTTAATCTGCAACGCTTTCTTTATCCCCGCCATTTCGGGGTTCGAGATGTTATGCGTCGTGCTGGGGCCCTTCTTGCTCCTGGTAGGTGTAGCCATGCGCACGCCGCAATGGGCCGCGATCGCCACCGGCTTTTCGATTTTCTTCCTCGATTTCATCGGCCCCGATAACACGCACCGGACCGCCGATGTGACCTTCCTGAACGCCGCAATGAGCACGGCAAGCGGCATCGCCTTCAGCGCCTTGGTGTTCGGCGTGCTGTCGTTCGCCTTCTTGCAACGCCCGCAACGCATACGCGAACGCCTCGATCGCGCCATGTTTCGCGATCTGAGGCGCATCGTCCGCGGCCATGCAATCGCCACTGGCAGCTATCCCGGCGGGCCGCCGCATCCACGCGTATGGCTGAGCCGAACGGCCGACCGGATGCGTGCGATCGGCGCAGGCGGCAAGGCGCTGAGCGACCAAGACAAGGAACAGGCGATTCGCCGCTTGCTGGCCAGCTGGCTACTCGGCAGTACCGTCATGACGATCCGTTTGCTGACGTCGCGCGTACCGCGCGCGCGACGTCCCGTGGAAGCCGCACTTAGCCATCTGGGGCGCAGTCCGGTATCACGCCAGGTCAGAATCTGTCTGCTCGCCGCCGCACGACTGCAACGCCAGGCCGCCAGCGTCGGCAGCACCGACGTCGCGATGCAAGCTTCGCTATTGCACCTCTCCGTCTTGCTGTTATCGATCGGCGATGTCGTGCAGGCACATCCCGATATCCTGTCCGGGATGTCCTCGCGGATGGCGCGCTGAACGAAAGACCGATGCGAACGAGACAGGTCGCCGCCCCTTTCCAGCGGCGATATCACACAAGATCGTGTGAAAATGCCCCTTCGTCGTTTCACGCAGGACACCGCCATGCAGCCCGCCTTTACGATTACGCCGGTACGTAACGATGCCGATCTGACCGCCAGCATCGCGCTGATTCGCGCCTATGTCGCGTCGCTCGATATCGATTTGTCTTTCCAATCGATCGATGCGGAGATGGCGGCGCTACCGGGAAAATATGCGCCGCCGGCAGGTGAGCTGTGGCTCGCGCGCCATGTAACCGACGGTATGCCGCTCGCATGCGTCTGTTTGCGCCCGCTGCCCGGTCCGCCGGATTCGGGGCTGTGCGAAGTGAAGCGGCTATACGTCGTAACGGCGGCGCGAGGAATGGGTCTGGGGAAAGCAATGGTGGCCACGGCCGTCGACCATGCGCGCAAACTCGGATATCGCGAGATGCGGCTCGATACGCTGACCACGATGACCGCGGCGCAACGCATTTATCGAGATGCCGGATTCATCGATATCCCGGCATATTATGAGACGCCGGTCGAGAACACTTGCTTCATGGCCAAGCGGCTCTGAAGCAAGTCGCACGATTCAGGACCGATGCCGGCCCTGGAGAAACGTTCTGAGATCAAACGCCATCAGCGCGACGCGCGTGGGCGCCTTTTCTCGATCAGGTCAATTCTCGATCAGGTCAATATTTGCCACATGACGAGGACCATGACGATACCCACCACGGAGACGATCGTCTGCAGCAGCGACCACACCCAGATCGTCTCCTTCAATTTCAAACCGAAGAATTCGCGCACCATCCAAAAACCGGCATCGTTCACGTGGCAGAAAAACACGGAGCCGGCACCGATCGACAGCGCCATCAACGCACCGTGCGTCGCCGGCATCGCAGCCGCCAGCGGCGCAACGATACCGGCAGTCGTCGTGGTCGCCACGGTTGCGGAACCGGTGGCCTGACGCAGGCAGATGGCGATCAGATAAGCCAGCAGCACCAGCGGCAGATGCGAGCCGGTGGCGATCTTGCCAACCGTATCGCTGATGCCGGCCAGCACGAGCGTCTGCTTCAAGCCGCCGCCGGCGCCGATGGTCAGCAATAGAATGCAGATCGGCGGCAGGCTGCGGCGCAGAATGTTGCCGACTTCATTCTTGCCGCGGCCGGTCGCCCATCCGAAACCGATGATGGCGACGATAACGGTAAGACTGAGCGCGATGATCGGTTCGCCGAGGAATTCCAGCGCCTGCGTCAACGGCGAGGTAGGCGGCAGCAGCAGTCGCGCGATCGTACGGCCGAGCATCAAGATCACCGGCAACAAAATCGTGATCAAGGAAATGCCGAAGCTGGGACGACGATAGTGCGCCGCATCCGGTGCCGGGGTTGCCGCGTGTTCACTGTCGAACGAGGCGCCGATGGCCTCGACACCGGCATCCGCTTCGCCGTCCTTCACGCGTTTTGCGGCGATACGCGGCGCGAGCCACATTCCGTACACGGGGCCGGCGATGATGATGGCCGGAATGGCGGCGATAAAACCCAGAAGGATCGTCATGCCCAGGTCGGCGTGCAACGCACTGACGGCAATCAGCGGACCCGGATGCGGCGGCAACAGCGCATGCAAGGTCGTCATGCCGGCCAGCGCCGGAATCGCGATGCGCAGCACCGGCTGTTTCGCGCGGCGCGCCATCACGAAAATGATCGGCACCATGACGACCAGACCGACCTCGAAGAACAACGGCAGACCGATGATCACGGCGACGCCGGCCATCATCCAGGGCAAGGTCCGTGGTGTCGAGCGGCGCAACATCGCATCGACGAGTTGGTCCGCCGCGCCCGACTCCGCCATCAACGCGCCGAGCATCGCCCCCAGCGCGATGATCACGCCCACGTCGCCGAGCAATCCGCCGGCGCCCTGACTGAAGGCCTTGGCGACCTTCTCCATCGGCAAGCCAGCCACTGCCCCGGCGACGAACGTGCCGATCAAAATAGCGAAGAACGGCGCGATGCGCAGCGCAGCGATCAACGTGACGACGGTCGCCAGCGCCAAAATACAAGCGACGATCAATTGCGTGTCGTGCGGCAACCAGGCGCTGGCCGCAAGAGCGTGGGTCATATTCGTGTCATCCGAAAAAGCCGCGCGGCCGAGCCATCGAAAGAAAATCGAAAGATTCCGGTGACCAGGAGCGCATGGTTGTCGAAACAATGAAGCCAGGAACGGCGCGTATTAAAGCACCGTTTGTCGGCGGCGACGGCGGGCTGGCCCCGCAGATCGAGGAAATCGCGGGTTAACACCTACACATCTGGTTGTATAAATGACTTTTCAGGGTTTGAATGAACGAAAAAAGCCGAAAACAAGACAAACTCGTTCTCCACGTTTATTCAGGCACGTGATGTGCTTACGTTTTCCCTTCGAACCGGCGGAACTGGCGCGAAACCGCTCTCGAAGCGCCGATTCGAGCCACGACAAACGTAAAAAGTGGAATCTGTCATACTAAAATGACTCTTTTTGCGGTGTCATCGCGACGGGCAGATGGAGCGCCGACATGCATCCCTTTGCCTCGGGGCGACGCGCATCAAGCAGGGTTAGCCGTGGCATACCGATGCGGCTTCCTCCTACGCTTTTACTGAGCCGCTCCTGTTTTTTACCTAGGCCGTACCGCACCCGCATGCCTGACCCGTCACTCGTCAACACGCCCGATACCTCGCCGCCCGCGCCCCCCATCGATGAAGCGCAGCGGCTAGACGCGCTCGATCGGCTGGCCCTCCTCGACACGGAGCCCGAAATTGCCTTCGACGATCTGGTCCAGCTGGCCGCGACGCTATGCGATGTGCCCATCGCCCTGATATCGCTAGTGGATCGCGATCGACAATGGTTCAAGGCTCGCGTCGGGCTGAACGCCACGGAGACGCATCGCGACCTGGCGTTCTGCGCGCACGCGATCCTGCATCCGGACGCGTTGATGATCGTCGAGAACGCCGCGGAGGACCCCCGTTTCTGTCACAACCCGCTGGTGACTGGCGATCCACACATTCGTTTCTATGCCGGTGCGCCGCTGCTCTCCCCTGATGGCCATGCGCTGGGCACCCTGTGCGTGATCGGACGCGAGCCGCGATCGATCGACATCGATGGGCCGCATACGCCTTTCACGGAACAACAGCAACAGGGACTCCTAGCCCTCGCCCGGCAAGCCGCCGCGCTGATCCAGCTCCGCGAACTGAGTATTAACCGCGCGCGACAGACGCTCGCGCTGCGGCGCAAGATTAGCGATGCGCTGGCCGAGGAACCGGATGCGTCGGGCGGCGTCTACTCGCGGCTTCGGCACGAGCAACGTGTCAGTGCCGTGGGGCAATTGGCCAGCGGCATCGCTCACGACTTCAACAATCTGCTGCAGACGGTCAGCACCAGCCTGCAGCTGGTGCTACGCAAGGCCGACCATCCGGAACATGTGAAACGCTGGGCAAACAGCGGAATGGTCGCCGTCGAACATGGCGCCAGCCTGGTGTCGCAGTTGTTGGCGTTTTCGCGCAGTGCCAAGGAGGACGACGATGCCGAGGCGCAACAGCCGGTGTGCTTTATCGATGCCACGATCGAACGCGTCCAGGACTTGCTGGCCCGGGTACTGGGGCCCGAGATACGACTGACGTTTGCGCTGAATGCCGGAACGGCGTGCATCGATTGTTCGCCCACGCAGATCGAGGCGGCGCTGATGAACCTCGTCATCAATGCGCGCGATGCGATGCGCAATGTCGGCGCGATCCGGGTAACGACAATGCGCACGCGCATCGACACCCCACCGCAAACGGCGTCGAACGATGCCTCCGTATCGGACGGGGCGGCGGCCTGCAGCCTCTCTGCATCCGTTTTCGAGAACGCGACGCCCGCCGCGACCGCCCCGTTTGCACCCGAGGGCGCAGCAGCGGAGCCGCCGTTGACACCGGGCGATTACGTCATGCTGGTGGTCTCGGATACCGGACCGGGCATGCCGGAGGACGTCGCCGCGCGCGCCTTCGAACCGTTCTTCACGACGAAACCGGCAAACAAGGGAACCGGACTCGGGCTGGCGCAAGTGCAGGCCGCCGCGTTGAAAGCCGGCGGAACGGCACGCATCGACACCTCGGCGCGCACCGGCACGACCATCACCTTATGGCTTCGCATCGGCGCTACCGATGATGTCGCGGCGACCGAACCGGCGCCCATCGCGGCGAGCATCGCGCCCCCGGTCGGCCGCGCGGCAAATTGCGCCGCAGCCGCGGTGTCGATGCCCGCCCTATTGCCAAGCAAGACCGATCTGGCCGGCGGAGCTACGCTGTCGCGGCCCACGGTGCTGCTGGTCGACGATCAGGATGCGTTACGTATCGCCGTCGCCGCCTTGCTCGAAGAAGCCGGCTTCCGCGTCGTCCATGCATCGAATGGCTTGACCGCGCTGCAGCGGATCGACGAAGCAGTGCCCGATATCGTCGTCAGCGATTGCGCCATGCACGGTTTCAACGGCGCCTTGCTCGGGCGCGTACTTGGCGCGACCCATCCGCGCCTGCCGGTGTTGTTCGTGACCGGACATATCGATCTCGATCTGGTACGGGCCGACCTGCCCGTCGAAGCCGTACTGCTGCGCAAACCCATCGTCGTCGACCATCTCGTCGCCCACATCGATGCGGCACTGCGCGCGCACCCTGATGGGCAACGATTCGCAGGCTTCTAAGACGTCGCGCAAACCTCGCGCGATACGGCCTGGCGCAGGAGCCGTGCGTCTGAAAATCCGTCTCCGGCGAAGTATTCGTATCGCGCCTCGCCACCCCCTTAAAACGAATAGTGCCTATCAGGCCACCGACACGCGCGTGTTTTCTTTTCGAGATAGCATGCGAACCTCGGTTCAGATCACGACAACTCTTCCCTTTCAAGGACCCATCATGCTGGATATCAACAGCGTTGGATTTATCGGTTTCGGCGCGATGGCGCAACGTATGGCCGTGCACTTGCGCGAAAAAGGCATCAAGACGGTAAAAGCCTACGCTCCCAGCCAGACGAGCGGAGAACGCGCGGGTACGCCGATGGCCGCATCGATCGCGGCGCTGGTGGCCGATGTCGATGCCGTCATCGTGTCGCTGCCGGCAGACGAACAAGTCAGCGCCGCGATGTATGGCGACGACGGTGCACTCGCCCATATGCGCGCCGGCCAATTGCTGATCAATACGACGTCGAACTCGCCGCAAGTATCGATCGACCTGTATGAAGCCGCCAAGGCGCGCGGGATCGCGGCCGTGGACGCGCCGGTCAGCGGCAGCACGCCGGAAGCCGAAGCGGCGCAACTGGTCGTCATCGCTGGCGGCGACGCGGCGGACTTTCAACGTGCGCAGCCGGTGTTGGCGATGATCGCGAAGGCCGTGCACCACATCGGCGGCCCGGGCTATGGCTCGAAGATGAAGTTGGTGATCAACGGCATCATGGGCGCCGGCATGATCGCGCTGACGGAAGCGTTCACCTATGGTCTGAAGGCCGGCATCGAGAAAGACACGCTGTTCGACGTGCTGGGCGGCATCGCTGCCGTATCGCCGCACCATGGCCGCAAGCTGAAGTCGATCCGCTCGGGTGATTTCACCTCGCAGTTCCCAAGCCGCTTGATGAGCAAGGACATGCGTCTGCTGCTCGACGAGCTGAACCGTCTGGGCGTACCGGCCGGCACCTTGGCTGCCGCCGCGCAAACGCTAGCGCTGGGCGACCTGAAGCGCCCGAATGACGACTACTCGGTGATCGGCGTGGAATTCCCGAAAATCGTCGGCATCACGCTTTAACGATTCTGAGACGGCAGTAGCGCGCAACGTAAGCGGACGCGCGCGCGGCGCCATCGGGTGTAAAGACCCCATGCGCGTCAAGGGTGTCTCGATGCCGCTTGAAAGGCGGGTGCAGTAAGATCGCGCGGATACCGTTTTTCCGCCCTTCGCCTGCCACCGTCCTCTCGATGTCCGTAGAAAGCGCGCTCGTCCTTTGCCGTTTCATCCACTTCACCGCGCTCATCGCCTGGTTCGGACGGATGCTGTACGTCTGCGTGATCGCCCGACCGGGGATCACGCCGCGCATTGCACACCGTCTGACCGCGCAGACGCGCCAGGCGACGCGCTGGCTGGGCGCTCTGACATTGCTGAGCGCCTGCGCCTGGGTGCCGGTGCAGACCGCCGAGATGAGTGGCGGCTGGGACGACGCCTGGCAACCCGACCTCTGGCTTGCCGTCCTCGACACGCCCTTCGGCACCGTCTGGCGCTGGCGTTTGCTCATCGCGCTGGCGACGCTGCTGCTGACATGGGTCGAGCCGCGTGGCGCCACGCGCTCGCTCCCGTCCGACCTGCCCCGCGACGCGTGCGCCCTCCCCGACAAGGCGGGCGCGCAACGCATCGCCTGTCTGACGCTGAGCGGCACCGGCATCCTGCTGGCCACGCTCGGATTGGAAGGCCATGCCGCGATGCTCTGCGGGTGGGCCGGCGGCTTGCAACGGGCAAATCACGCGCTCCATCTGCTATCCACGGCCGCGTGGGCCGGCATGCTGCCGATGCTGTTATGTACGTTGCCGCTGCTGGACGCCGGCGACGATCAGGCGCGGCGCACGCTGCGGCGCTTTTCCACTGCCGGCCATATCGCTGTCGCTTTGGCCGTCGCCACCGGGGTCGCCAATATCGCCTGGATACTCGGCGCCGTGCCGTGGCATGGGGCCGCTTCGAGCGCGCCGTATCGCGATGGTTTGATGTCCAAGTGCCTGCTCGTCGCCGTGATGATCGGCATCGCTTTGGTGAACCGTTATGGCATCGTCCCCGCCATGCAGCTCAGGCAGCAGACGCACCCCCACGCACGCGCGTCCGACGCCGCGCGCCTGGGCCGCTTGCAAAACGCATTCCGCGCATTGACCTGGATCGAAATCGGCGTGGCGCTGATCGTCATCGTGCTGGTGAGTCATTTCGCCACGCTCGATCCGCAATAAGGCACATGTGCGCAACGGCCTCGACGGCCGCGCGCGGGGCCGACCCGCGTTGCATCGCGCTATGTGCCGATCGAGGGTCGAATGCCCTGCCGGCGTCGGGCAGCGTACAATACCTCCGCAATCCTCTCCCCGATTTTCCGTCCTGACATCATCACCGTGCCGCCCGAGTCCTCCGAACCTTCCGAACGCTATCTGAAACTCCTTGGCGAAACCGCCCAGGTCCGATGGTCCGAATTGGCCCCGCTGCATCTTCGCGGGACCCTGCTGCATATCGCCGGCGATCTCGATCTGGTCAGCGTCGCGGAAGCCGTTGCGGGCGACGACGCGCAACAGGTCGCCGCCTGGGCAGCCAGCGGTCTGCTGCAACGGATGCCGGCTGAAACGGCCAGCGCGTATGAATCGCACGATGCCTCACTGTGGGCGGTCGTCGTGGCACCGTGGGTGCTGGTACAGAAGCGCGACGACGCCGATCGGCCCGCGTCGGATGCCGCATCGAATGCGTCCGCCGACGACACGACGCGCGGGAATGAGCAAGCGTAACAACCGCCGCGCGACGGCCGGCAGCATGGATCTCGAAACGCTGCTTTTCTCGCAAGGATTCGGCGGGCGGCGGGAATGCCGGGCGCTGATCGAACGCGGTGCGATCCGGATCGACGGCACCGTGCAATCGGATGCCGACGCGGCATTCGCGACCGCCGACCTGCAGTTCGAAGTAGACGGCCGGATCTGGCCGTTTCACGAAAAAGCCTATGTGATGCTGCACAAGCCATCCGGCGTCGAGTGTTCGCGGGATCCGCAACATCATCCGAGCGTGTTTTCGCTGCTACCTTCGCAATTGGCCACGCGGGGCCTGCAATGCGTGGGACGGCTCGACCAGGATACGACAGGGCTGTTGCTGCTTTCCGATGACGGCGCCTTCGTGCATGCGATGGCCTCGCCGCGGCGACATGTGCCCAAGCGCTATCACGCAACCGTGAAGCACGCGCTCGACGACGCGCAGTTGGAGACGTTGCGCCGTGGCGTGCTGTTGCATGGCGAAACGGTCGCAAGCGTCCCGGCCGCCGCGACGATGCGGGAGTCGCACGAACTGGCGCTGACGATCAGCGAAGGGAAATATCACCAGGTGAAACGCATGGTGGCGGCCGCCGGCAATCGCGTCGAGGCCTTGCACCGCGCCGCCATCGGCAAACTGGTGCTGCCCGACGACCTCGCGCCAGGCGAATGGCGCTGGCTCACCGAGGCCGACCTCGTCGCGTTGCGCACGACGCCCAACTGAACGAACCCGGCAACGCGCAACCGGACAGACGGTCAGGGCTGATCCTGCCGGCTAGGTGCAACGCTGGCTCCCGTCGATCCCTCCGACCGCGCCGACGTGCCGAGCGTTCGCAGCAAGGCATCGACGTCCGGATAGCGCAGACGCACCCCAAGCTCGCGATGCAAGCGCGCGTTAAGCAGCTGCCGCGACTCTCTCATAAACGACCACATCGCCGGCGACAGGCGTTCCGCCGCCGCATCGCGTGGCAGACGCGGTGGGCGCGGCAGTCCCACCGCATCGGCAACCTTGTCGAAATAGTCGCCCATTCTGAGGCGACTATCATCGCTCGCGTGATACAGCCGCTGCGACCGTCCATGCGTCAACGCCCGCACCGCGATGGCGGCGAGGTCGTCTGCCTGGATGTGATTGGTGAATACGTCGTCGCTTTCGCGCAACGCCGGCATCGCCTCGCGCAGACGCGTCACCGGCAATCGGTCGGCGGCATAGATACCCGGAATACGCAAAATCGACACCGCGAGACGACGGCCGCCCTGCCCGCTGGCGGCCTGATTTTTCGCCGTCTCGCGCCATTGCCGCTCCGCATCGACGCGACGCACCGCGCGCGCATTGCTCGGGGCCACCGGACGTGTTTCCGCGACTTCGGCACCACCGCAATCGCCGTAGACGCCGCTGGTACTCGCATACACGACGCGCAATAGTGCATATGCGCCGCGTGACGACGCCGGCGCGGTGTGCTCGGGTACAATACCCCCGAAGCGACGCCGCCCCAGGCGACGCGCCTGCCCTGCCGCCGCGGCCGACACCGCCGCGATCCAACGGCGCGTACGCGGGTCGGATGCCCCCTGCGGTGCCGGCGGTGCGAAGTACAGCACGCCGAACGCCGAGGCGGTCAACGCCGCCGCGCGCCGCAGCGAGCGTCTCGCATCGAGATCGCCGGCGATCGGCGTCACGGGTGATGGCGATTCGCGCTGATCAACATCGGGTTCGCGCCGTGCAGCATGACGCCGCACGGCGACGACCCGGTAGCGCGGGGCAAGCAGTGGTATGGTGCGCGCGGCGACATCGCCGTAACCGACGATGACGACACGCGGTCGGCGGAGCAAACGCGTAGCGATCATGTCGTCATTGTAGCGCGGGCGTGCCGAACGTCCGCTGGTGCGCAACCTCCGGATTGCGCGCCGAACGATTCCCCCTTCGACCCGATTTTATTGATCCATGAGCTTCAACGTCACGCTACGGCCGAGCGGCCGCCAATTCCAAGTCGATGCCGACGAAACCATCCTCGCCGCAGCATTGCGCCAGGGCGTCGGCCTGCCGTACGGCTGCAAGAACGGCGCATGCGGCTCGTGCAAGGGTCTGGTCGTCGAAGGCACCGTCGAGCAAGGTCCGCACTCGTCGTCGGCCCTCGGCAACGATGAAAAGACCCGCGGTCATCTGCTGGTCTGCTGCGCCCAGGCTACGTCCGATCTCGATATCCAGATTCGCGAAATCGCCGGCGTCGGCGACATGCCGGCGAAGAAGTTGCCGTGCCGCGTGGCGGAACTCGAAAAAGCCGCAGACGACGTCATGATTCTGAAGCTGCAATTGCCGGCCAATGAGCGCCTGCAATATCTGGCCGGCCAGTTCCTCGAATTCATTCTCAAGGACGGCAAGCGTCGCGCGTATTCGATCGCGACGCCGCCGCACCACGAGGGGCCGATCGAACTGCATATCCGTCACCTGCCCGGCGGTCAATTCACCGACCACGTGTTCTCGGCGATGAAGGCGCGCGATATTCTCCGCTTCGAAGGCCCGCTAGGCTCCTTCTTCCTGCGCGAAGACAGCGACAAGCCGATCGTTCTGCTGGCATCGGGCACCGGCTTTGCGCCGATCAAGGCCATCGTCGAGCACGCGATCCACAAGCAGATCACGCGTCCGATCACCTTGTACTGGGGTGCCCGCAAACGCGCCGATCTGTATCTCGAAACGTTGGCGAACGGATGGTCCGCGGCGCTGCCGAACTTCACGTTCGTCCCGGTTTTGTCGGATCCGCTGGATGCAGACGGCTGGACGGGAAGGACCGGCTTCGTGCATCATGCAGTGATCGCCGACACGCCCGACCTTTCGGGCCATCAGGTCTATGCCTGTGGCGCGCCGGTCATGGTGGAATCCGCGGTTCGCGATTTCACGGCGCAGCACGGTCTGCCGGCGGAAGAATTCTATGCGGACGCCTTCACCAGCGAAGCGGATCTCGCGAACGCGGTGTAAAGGCCGATGTGGCGAAGCAAGGTGCCGACCCGTTCGGCCTTGCTTGCAGGAAGCGGTTTCGGGCAGCGTTTCTGTCCGAATTGTCCCGATATTGCTCCAAAGCGTTTCGCCTCGTGCGTTGCGCCCAGCAGCGGGCCACCCTGGCGTCGGTCCTATCAGCCGTCGGAGTGGCCCGCTGCGCCATTGCCTTGATCGAAAACGGCACTGCGCCTCCACGCGTTCACGGTAATGCCGCAATGTCGGCTCATCATCCAGTAGTCACCGTTTTTCCCCGTGGAGCCTTTGATGAATTTCCAGGAATATCCGACCAACTCGTTGATGTACATCACGAACCGTCCCGAAATCGTGTTTACGCACGGCAAGGGCAATTGGTTATACGACAACAACGACAAGCGATATCTGGACTTCATCCAGGGTTGGGCGGTCAACTCGCTCGGACATAGCGACGACGGCATGGTCGATGCGCTGACGGAACAGTCGCGCAAGCTGATCAATCCGAGCCCGGCCTACTACAACGCGCCGATGGCGCGTCTGGCCGGCCTGTTGACGGAAAATAGCGTCTTCGACAAAGTGTTCTTCGCCAATAGCGGCGCCGAAGCGAACGAAGGCGCGATCAAGCTGGCGCGTAAGTGGGGCCAGAAAAACCGGAACGGCGCCTACGAGATCATCACCTTCGATCACAGCTTCCACGGTCGGACATTGGCAACGATGTCGGCCAGCGGCAAGCCGGGTTGGGACACGATCTTCGCGCCGCAGGTGCCGGGATTCCCGAAGGCGGACTTGAACGATATCGCATCGGTGGAGAAGCTGATCACCGACAAGACCGTCGCGGTCATGCTCGAGCCGGTTCAAGGCGAAGGCGGCGTGATTCCGGCCACGCGCGAATTCATGCAGCAACTGCGCGCGTTGACGACCAAGCACAATCTGCTGCTGATCGTCGACGAAGTGCAGACCGGTTGCGGCCGTACCGGCCAGTTGTTCGCCTATGAGTTGTCGGGTGTCGAGCCGGACATCATGACGCTGGGCAAGGGCATCGGTGGCGGCTTCCCGCTGGCCGCACTGCTGGCAAAGGAATCGGCGTCGGTGTTCGTAGCCGGCGACCAGGGCGGCACGTACAACGGCAACCCGCCGATGACGGCGGTGGGCTATGAAGTCATCAGCCGCATGGTGGCGCCGGGCTTCCTGGAAAATGTCCGCACGTGTGCCGAATACCTGCGTAGTCAGTTGCTGAAGCTGTCCGAGGAGTACGGTTTCGCCGGCGAGCGTGGCGAAGGCCTGTTGCGCGCCCTGCTACTGGGCAGCGATATCGGCCCGCAGATCGTGGAAGAAGCACGCCTGCTGACGCCGACCGGTCTGTTGATCAATGCGGCGCGCCCGAACCTGCTGCGCTTCATGCCGGCGCTGAATGTGACCACCGCCGATATCGACGACATGATCGCCCTGTTGCGTCTGGCGATCGACAAAGTCGTCAAGAAGTAAAGGTAGCCACGGCGCGTTGCGGCGCGCCGCGTAGTGCTTCTTCCGCGGGCCTGCAAAAAGCGGCGCGCGAAATAAAGAAAGGGGGATGGCCTTGCAAGGCCATCCCCCTTTCTTTTATACCCCGACGGGACCACACGGACGACCGTGTTCTCCCTTTCGGCTAGCGTACCGCTTACTCGCCCAGGTAGGCAGCGCGGACCTTCGGATCGTTCAGCATGTCCTTCGCGTCGCCGTTCATCGTGATGATGCCCGAATCCATCACGTAGCCGCGATTGGCCGCTTGCAGTGCCAGACGGGCATTCTGCTCGACCAGCAGCACCGTCAAGCCTTCCGACGAGATTTCACGCACGACTTCGAAGATCTTCTCGACCATGATCGGCGACAGGCCCATCGACGGCTCATCCAGCAGCAGCAGCTTCGGGCGACTCAACAAGGCACGCGCCATCGCCAACATCTGCTGCTCGCCGCCCGACAACGTACCGGCGTACTGCGCCTGACGCTCGCGCAGACGCGGGAAGAAGTTGAACATCCGCTCCGTGTCGCTCTTGATCGCCGCGGTGTCGCGACGCAGATAGGCCCCCATCTGCATATTTTCGAGAATCGACATCCGCGCGAAGATGCCACGGCCTTCCGGCACCATCGCCAGGCCGCGCTTCAACAGCTCGTACGGAGGGACGCCCTTGATGGACTGGCCCTGGTATTGAATGTCGCCGCCACTGATCCCTTGCAGACCGGTGATGGCCTTCATCGTCGTGGTCTTGCCGGCGCCGTTCGCACCGATCAGCGTCACCAGTTCACCCTGGTGCACCTCGAGATCCACGCCCTTGACCGCCTGGATACCGCCGTATTTCACTTCCAGGCCCTTGATACTCAACATCGCTTCGCTCATCAATGGCCCCCGGAGCCCAAATAGGCTTCAATCACTTTCGGATCCTTCTGAATGTCTTGCGGCACGCCTTCCGCGATCACTTTGCCGTAGTCCAGCACGGTGATACGGTCGCACAGCCCCATCATCAGTTTCACGTCGTGTTCGATCAACAGGATCGTACGGCCATCGGAACGGATCTTGTCGAGCAGCGCGCGCAGCTCGACCTTCTCGGTTGCGTTCATACCGGCGGCCGGTTCGTCCAGCGCCAGCAGTTTTGGATCGGTCGCCAACGCACGAGCAATTTCCAGACGGCGTTGATGGCCGTAGGACAGATTCCGCGCCGTGTAGTCCGCGTACTTCGCCACGCCGACGTATTCGAGCAGCTCCATTGCGCGTTCCTTCACTTCGCGCTCTTCCCTGCGTTCGCCCGGCGTCCGCAACACCGCGCCGATCAGACCTTGCTTGGTCCGCACATGGCGACCGGTCATCACGTTTTCCAACGCGGTCATGCCGCCGAACAGGCGGATATTCTGGAACGTCCGCGCAATGCCCGCCTTCGCCACTTCGTGCACCGTGGTCGGCTTATAGGTCGAGCCGTCCAGCACGAATTCGCCCGAGTCCGGCTCGTACAGCCCCGTTACCACATTGAAGAACGTCGTCTTGCCGGCGCCGTTCGGGCCAATCAGGCCATAGATCTGGCCTTCCATGATCGTCATGCCGACATCGGACAAAGCCTGCAGGCCGCCGAACCGCTTGTTTACGCCCTTGATGAACAGGCGCACCTTGTTATTGCTCATTTCTCATCCGCTCCGTCAGATTGCGCCAGCTCATGCGCGGATCGTCTTACTGTCCCGCTTGGCGATCTTCGCCACACGGTCTTCATGCTTCGGCGCCGGCCACAGGCCTTCCGAGCGGTACAACATGATCAGCACCATGGCGAGGCCATAGATCAGCTGACGAATCACTTCCACGTCGACGATCGTGTGGCCGAACAGGAAATGCTGCAGCGGTCCCATCGTCGAACGCAGTACTTCCGGCAACAGCGACAGCAGCACCGCGCCCAGGATCACGCCGGGGATATGGCCCATGCCGCCCAACACCACGCAAGCCAGGACGACGACCGATTCCCAATACGTGAACGATTCCGGGGAAACGAAGCCCTGGAACGCGCCGAACATCGCACCCGACATGCCACCGAACGATGCGCCCATGGCGAATGCCAGCAGCTTCACGTTACGGGTATTGATCCCCATCGCCTTCGCCGCGATTTCGTCCTCGCGGATCGCCGCCCATGCACGGCCGATACGCGAGTGCTGCAAGCGCACGCAGACGAAGATCACGAACACCGAAAATACGAGGAACAGGTAGTAATACGGGTAGACCGCGGTGAAGTGAAACCCGAAGAGGTCATGCGCCTTCGAGAAATCGACCCCGAACAGATTGACGGGCTTGACGTCGGTGATGCCCTTCGGACCGTTGGTGATATTGATCGGACGGTCCATGTTGTTCATGAAGATCCGTACGATTTCACCGAAGCCCAGCGTCACGATCGCCAGATAGTCACCCCGCAGGCGCAATGTCGGCGCACCCAGGATGATCCCGCAGATCGCGGCCACGGCCATCGACACCGGCACGATCAACCAGATCGAGAAATGCGGACCATGCGGCCATATCGCCGCAATCCAGGCGAAGTTCTGCGACAGCTGCGGCGACGAGAGGAACGCCGCCATATACGCGCCCACGGCATAAAACGCGATATAGCCGAGATCCAGCAGACCGGCAAAACCGACCACCACGTTCAAGCCGAGCGCGAGCATCACGTACAGCATCGCGAAGTCCAGCACGCGAACCCAGTAGTCGCCGCCGGCGGTACCCACCACCATCGGCAGTGCCAGCACCAGGATGGCACCGACGAGCCACTTGGCCGTTCGGCCTGGCGACGGCTTAGCCGGCGTCAGCTCGTTGGTGGTTTGAATCGGAGGAATGGAACCCATTTCGTGTCTTCCTAAACTCGTTTGCGCTTTGGCAAGAAGGTGGCAGGCGGTGCGGCATCGCCGCGGCCCTTCACCCTCCCGAACAGGGACGCTTGCTGGCGCCCCGGCCCGTCTATTTCTACACGGCGCCTGCGATCAGGCGCGGTCCGCGACCCGTTCGCCCAGCAGACCGGACGGACGGAACACCAGCACGACGATCAGCACGATGAATGCGAACACGTCCTGATAATTACTGCCGAAGACGCCGCCGGTCAGGCCACCGATATAACCGGCACCCAACTGCTCGATCAAGCCGAGCACGATGCCACCGACCATCGCACCGCCCAGATTCCCGATCCCGCCCAGCACCGCCGCGGTGAACGCCTTCATCCCTGGCAGGAAGCCCATGTAGAAGTGCACGTTGCCGTATTCGGACGCGATCATCACCCCAGCCAGCGCCGCCAGAGCGGAGCCGATCATGAACGTCGCGGAAATCACAAAGTTCGGGTTGACGCCCATCAGGCCGGCGACGTTACGGTTCTCGGAAGTCGCACGCATCGCCCGGCCGAGTCGCGTCTTGTTGACCAGCAACAGCAGACCACCCATGACCAGGAAAGCGGTGACGATGATGATGATTTCCGTTCCGGAAATCACCGCACCCGGCGTGGTGTCCGTTGCGGCAATGACATTCAACGGATCGGTCGGCAGCAACTGCGGGAACATCAACGGGTTACGGCCCCAGATCATCATCGCGACCGTTTCCAACAGGATCGACACGCCGATCGCGGTAATCAGCGGCGCCAGGCGCGGCGCACGGCGCAGCGGACGATAGGCGCCCCGCTCGATCAGGTAACCGACGACCGAACACACGACTGCCGCAATGACCAACGCGATGATCAGCGTCACCCAGCCCGGAAGATTCGGAAAGTGTGCCTGCAGGACATTGATCGCCGACAACGCGACCATCGCCCCCACCATCAGCACGTCGCCGTGCGCGAAATTGATGATGCCCAGGATCCCGTACACCATCGTATAACCCAGCGCGATGATCGCGTAGATGCTTCCCAGCACCAGCCCGTTGATGATCTGCTGGATGAAGGTATCCATTCGCTACTCCTTCCTTGTTACCGCCGCGAACGGCGGCGCCTGTCGTGCCGGTTGCCCGGCGGGTTGCGCATCGCATGGTCCAAACATCACCGACGGTGCGTTTGGCCTTGTCCCTCGTTACGCCCGACACGCGCGTCGAGAACTTCCCGACATGCGAATTGGGCTTGCGTCTGAAACGGTTTGAAGCAATGGGGGGTGCGGCCTGTCCGTATGCCGCTTCATGCGGTCCCTACGCGGCACGAATCTGGACGAGATACGCAGCTCGTCGCCTATAGGGACCTCGGAGGCCGGTCCGGGAGGGGCATGTCACGCTGCTGTCGGGACGGCCCCGACAGCTGCCCATAGGACAGGGAGCGCGTTCGCTGATTCGCGAACCGCGCGAACGTCACCATGACATCAACACGCGATGTGGTCTTGCCCAACAACGTCATCGACATACTCCAAATCCCCGCCATGGCAGCTGTCCATAACAGTCCAGCTGCAAAGTCGGGCGAATTGTACCGTTATTTATTCGATGCGCAATATTGGTTGCAACCCCGAATGACTAGGGTTGCAACAACATTTTTCCCCAGTTGCACCACTTTTCGCCAAGGCGGTGCATCCGCTTTTTTTGCCAACGCACAATCATGGTGCGGACAAATACTTTCAGCAAGTGTTCAAACCGTCGAGCCGTTCCGGTTTTAGGATGCCGTTCTAGGGAAAACCTGTAAGCCGCAAGGCCGCCGCACGGCCTTGGGGGCTTGCGGCGCCCCGTCGCGGTGCATCGTTTAATAAAAAAATGTGGCAAGACTTGTGTGTCTTAATCGGTTTATTTAGAGGGAAGTGTCTAACCAAACCCGGTGCCGTGAAACGGGAATGTCCTGAGATATTAGGAAGGCTCCGGATTCGGCGTGCGCATTCACCCTACTCAGCCTAGTCATCTAGTCAAATTTCTATGACACCTTTAATCAAAATGACCGAAAAATAAGACGAACGATGAGGCGTTATGGTTCGACCGATCGATAGACGACTGCACCGACGTCGAATAGACGAGGCGATGTCACGGCGTACGAAAGCGAGGATTCAATGGATTTCGGGCGAATGCGACCGATACAAAGTACGGGGCAGCGCTGGCGGCGCGATCTTTAGGACGGCCGGTAGTGAAAAGCGGAGGCACGATAACGACTGACGGCACGATGCCGTCGCTTCGCACAAAGGCGCCGATGGACCGAGAAGCGCGGGATGGGAGGAGATTACATCCGGGCGCCGCAGCCAGACAGATGCCGGACCGCGGCAGCAGGCGACAACATCAGCAGGGGAAGCCCCCCGCATCGTCGCCCGCGCGTGACATCAGGTCAAGCCGCGCGGCAGCGGGAAGGAGATATTTTCCTCGATGCCTTCGAGCGGACGCACGTCGCGCTTGCCGAATTCGTGGATACGCGCGATGACGGACTGCGCCAGCACCTCGGGCGCCGACGCGCCGGCGGTCACGCCGACGCGCTTCTTGCCGATGAACCAGGCTTCCTGCAACTGGTCCGGCGAATCCACCATATAAGACGGGACACCGAGCTTTTCAGCCAATTCGCGCAGGCGATTCGAATTCGAGCTGTTCGGGCTTCCGACGACGATCACGAGATCGCAACGCGGCGCCATGAACTTGACGGCATCCTGGCGGTTTTGCGTCGCATAGCAGATGTCCTGCTTCTTCGGCTCACGGATATTGGGGAAACGCCCCTTCAATGCCGTGATGATCTCGGCCGCGTCGTCGATCGACAGCGTGGTCTGCGTCACCAGCGCCAGACGCTCCGGGTCACGCACTTCCAACGTCGCGACGTCGGCCGTGCTTTCGATCAGATACATGCCCTTCGGCGACTGGCCCATCGTCCCTTCGACTTCCGGGTGCCCCTTATGGCCGATCATAACGATCTCGTATTCCTCGGCGCGCATCTTGGCCACTTCGACGTGGACCTTGGTCACCAGCGGGCAAGTCGCATCATAGATACGCAAGCCACGCGATTCCGCTTCGGCCCGAACCGCCTTCGACACGCCGTGGGCACTGAAGACCAGAGTGCTGCCGGTGGGGACGTCATCGAGCGATTCGATGAAGATTGCCCCTTTCTGGCGGAGATCCTGAACCACATACGCGTTGTGGACAATCTCGTGACGCACATAGATGGGTGCGCCGAACAAGGCGATCGCGCGTTCGACGATGTCGATGGCCCGATCGACGCCCGCGCAGAATCCGCGCGGTTGCGCCAGCAGAATTTCCCCATCGATAATGGGCGCCACCGGTGCCGTTGCTTCCAATACGTTCGTGTCCGCGTTCATCTTGTAGGTACTCCCCATATCTAACAGATGGGTATGAAATCAAAGGATGCCGATAACCTGCACTTCGAAGTTAACGGCCTGGCCTGCGAGCGGATGGTTGAAATCGAACAGCGCCGATGTCTCGCCAATCTGCTTCAGGACGCCCGCATACCGGCCACCGCCGGGCGCGTTGAATTCGATCAGATCACCCGGCGAAAAATCCTCGCCGACCATGCTGTTGGCGCGCAACGTGGCCATCGACACCCACTGCAACAGTTCCGGGTTCCGCGGTCCAAACGCCTCGTCCGCTTTTAGCTGAAAGGTCGAGTGGGCACCCGTCTTCATCCCCAGCAAAATAGCTTCAAGCGGCGGTGCCAACTGGCCCGCCCCCAACAGCAAGGTGGCCGGCTTGTCCGCGAACGTGTTGACGATATCCGTCCCGTCGGCGAGCGACAGACGATAGTGCAACGTGACATGGGAACCCGCTTCGATGCGGGCAAGGTCGATCAACGTCATGAGAATGTCCGAATCAGTCCAACCGCAGTCTATCCGCTGGCCGGTCGGGCGGCCGAGAGGTCCGCGCCGAGTGACAGACCGCCATTGTAAGCCACTGCGGCGAGCTGGTCGCGCGAACGCACACGCCGCGCCACTGTATTACGACACCCACGCCATGCCGCATCCCCTTTTGGAGCCGCACCATGCCCCACCCGCCGCTCGCCACGCTTCGTGCGCCCGCTATCCCGCTTCCGACGGCCCGATACGCCACGGGCAGTCGCGCGGCCGCTGCGGGCCTCGCGGAAAGCCACACGGAGCGGGTCAAAAGACCACTCCCTGCGTTGACCGTCGTAAGCACGCCACAAGACACGATCCCGATCCTGCGCTGGCCGGCGCATGAACGCCCTCGCGAACGACTCAGCCGCCTGGGAGCGACCGTGCTGAGCGATATCGAGCTTCTGGCGCTGTTCATCCGTACGGGGCTGCGAGGCCACAATGCTGTCGATATTGCCCGGACGCTGTTGTTACGCTGCGGCTCCCTGACGGGGGTGTTGCGAGCAGACGACAAGACATTGGAAGCGATACCGGGCATTGGTCCGGCAAAACGGGCGCAGCTGCGCGCGATAAAAGAGACTGTGCGCCGCGCGCTGGGCGAGAGCCTCAGCGAACACGGCGTGGCATTGGACAATGCCCGGGTCGTTGCCGATTATCTGCGTCTGATGATCGGCAACAGTCCACGCGAAGTGTTCGTCGCCTTATTTCTGGATTGCGGCTGCCGCCTGCTGCGCGCAGAGGAAATGGCCCATGGCACCGTCGACCGCAGCGCCGTCTATCCACGCGAAATCGCAAAACGGGCGTTGAGCCTGAACGCCAGTTCCTTGATCGTGGCGCACAATCACCCCTCCGGCGCCTTGATACCGAGCGCGGAAGACAAATCATTGACGGATCAGTTGCAAGCCGGCTTGTCGCTGCTCGGTATTGGGTTGCTGGACCATCTGATCGTGAGTACGCGCGGTTATTTTTCCTTCGCAGACAGCGGGATGCTAGGCTAAACGGTAAATGTATTTGATTCCGTTGCCGAAAGCCTGCTAAAATCTCCGTCTTTGTGTTCCGGCCTAGCCCGGATACCCGAGTTCACGGCCGGTTTTTCGGTTGCTCGGCGGCGGGGTCACCACCTCGACCGTTGGTTGGATTCGGTCGGCGAAGGTAGGGCGGCGGCTTGATGGGGCGGTGTGCGACGGCGGTAAATCGCACAGTCTCCGAGCCCCAGTTCCCGCCCCGCAGACAGGTTCCGGTAGCGATCGACCGGCTATTCAAGCAAAGTTAGCGTACTAGGAGTGCTTCATGGCACGCAAATGCATCGTGACGGGGAAAGGGCCGCAGGTCGGCAACAACGTTTCCCACGCAAACAACAAGACCAAGCGTCGTTTCCTGCCGAATCTGCAGAGCCGCCGCATTTGGGTCGAAAGCGAGAACCGCTTTGTGCGCCTGCGCATTTCGACCGCGGCACTGCGCCTGATCGACAAGAACGGCATTGACTCCGTGCTCGCAGACCTGCGCGCACGTAGCGCAGCTTAAGGAGATTTCTCATGGCCAAGGGCGCACGCGACAAGATCAAGCTGGAATCGACCGCAGGTACGGGTCACTTCTACACGACGACCAAGAACAAGCGGACGATGCCGGAAAAGATGGCAATCTCCAAGTTCGACCCGGTTGCTCGTAAGCACGTCGAATACAAGGAAACGAAGATCAAGTAAGGTGAGGCTGGTCTCTGACCAGCACTACCAACCTTGCTCTACTGTCGTCGCGTTTATCGCGCGATATTCAAAGGCCCGGCTCTTCGCCGGGCCTTTTGCATTGGCGCGCAGAAATAAGCCGATGCGGCTTCCTGCGCCCCCTGCCTCCCGCCCCCTTGCCTTACCACCTTCCTCCCTGCCAGCCCCCGCACCACCCTCGTACGGTCGTCCATCACCGCTTCACACATCGGCTCTTTTGCCCCAAGCACCCGAGCATAAAAAAAGGGCGCCGCTTTTGCCAAGCCGGCGCCCTTCTTCCACGCATCAAGCCGTCACATCACGCGTAACGACGCAGACGGGTCGCAAATTCGTGCAGCGACTGAATACCGCTCTGCTCTGCCCGATGACACCATTCCTGCAACTGCGCCAGCAACTGCTCGCGGGACACGTTCGAACGCTCCCAGATCTTCGTCAGTTCACCGCGCAGTTCGTAGTAAGTACGCAGCGCGTTGCTGTTTTCGATGATCTGCGGCACTTGCTGCTTCTGGTGCTCGCCCAGCACAGCCTCGTCCTTGTGGAACCACTTACGACCGCTCTTGAAGATCTGGTACTTGTCGCTGGAACCCAGCGACTTGATATGAACCAACTCCTGACGATACGCACGGCGCAACGTCATGGCGTAGCGCTCCATCACTTCATACCGGTTCGACAGCACGGCCTGCAGCGTTTCGAAGTCGATCGTCGTCTTGCCGCGTTGCAGCTTCGGCGTCGGCGCGACCTTCTTCACCTTGGCCAGCTTGAACGTCGAGAGGATGCAGATCCACATCCAGCCGATATCGAACTCGTACCACTTGTTCGAAAAACGCGCCGATGTCGCGAACGTATGGTGGTTATTGTGCAGTTCCTCGCCACCGATCAAGAGACCGATCGGCAGCAGATTCGTGCTCGCATCTTCGCAGTTGAAATTGCGATAGCCAAAATAGTGACCCACGCCATTGACCACGCCGGCGGCCCAGAACGGAATCCACACCATCTGGATCGCCCAGACGGACAGACCGACGAGCCCGAACATCGCGACATCCAGGACCATGCACAGTGCAACGCCCATGATCGAGTAGCGCGAGTACACATTGCGCTCGAGCCAGTCGTCCGGCGTACCATGGCCGAACTTCTTCAGCGTTTCTTCATTCCGCGATTCTTCGCGATACAACTCCGCGCCTTCCCAGAGCACCTTCTTCAGACCACGGGTCTGTGGGCTGTGCGGATCTTCCTCCGTTTCGCACTTGGCATGGTGCTTACGGTGAATAGCCGCCCACTCCTTCGTGACCATGCCCGTGGTGAGCCAGAGCCATGCACGGAAAAAGTGACTGGCAGCGGGATGCAAATCCAGCGCGCGGTGCGCCTGGCAACGATGCAGATAAATCGTCGTGGCCAGGATCGTCACGTGTGTGGCGCCTAGCGTGAACAGCGCAATCTGCCACCAGTGCCAACCCAGCAAGCCGTGCGCGAGGAATTGAAGCAGAGAATCGACCAAGGTATGTATCTCGAAGACGAAGATAGGACAACAACACCAACTCGCATTGCAGCGCGTCCCTCAGGGCCCGCCACGCGCATGCCGCAGCAACAAATTTGCTTGACAGCAAATACGCATTGGTGAGAGCCGATTCTAACCCATCGGTTCCCGCCAATTTGAGAGGAAATTGTAACGTCAGGCCACGGCAGGACCTTGCGCGGCGTCAAAATCCTCGTCGGCGAGCGTCCCGCGTCGATAAAACAGCGTTCGTGACAAGGCCCGAAAGCCCAAGGGGAGTGGCGTTGCGCAGTCGCAGGCGGTATGGATTTTCCCTGCTCCACCACGGCGTCGAACAGGGACACCCGCTACACGGGCATCCCCTCGCTGGGACAAGCGTTTGCCTTACTTAAAGCAGGGTTTTCCGGATCACTCGGCGGCGACGTCATCCTCGGCTGCCGGCACCGGTGCAACCGGCGTCTTCACACGCGTCAACACGGCTGCAAAAAAGCCGTCCGTAGCGTGGCGATGCGGCAACAATGATAGGTATGACCCTGTGTCCAACGGTACTTTTTGCTCGGCAAGGACCGTGTTAGCCGGCACCAGCACAAATTCCGGGTGCGCTTCCAGGAAACGCTCGACGATCGTCTCGTTTTCCTCGCGCATCAGACTGCAGGTCGCATACACGAGACGGCCGCCCGGCTTCACCAGACGCGATGCCGCCTTCAAGATCGACAACTGCTTCGGCTGAAGCTCGGCGATCGTCGCCGGCGACTGACGCCACTTCAGATCCGGATTCCGGCGCAGCGTTCCCAGACCGCTACACGGTGCATCCACCAACACGCGATCGATTTTCCCCGCCAGACGTCGGATCTTGACGTCGTTCTCGCTGTCGATGACGATCGGATGCACGTTGGACAGGCCGCTGCGCGCCATACGCGGCTTCAGCTTCGCCAATCGCCGCTCGGAAATATCGAAGGCATACAGACGCCCCGACGAGCGCATCATCGCGCCCAGCGCCAGCGTCTTGCCGCCCGCGCCGGCACAAAAGTCGACGACCATCTCGCCGCGCTTCGGCGCAACCAGTTGGCACAGCAACTGACTCCCTTCGTCCTGCACCTCGACCCAGCCGTCCTGGAACGGCTGCATCTTCGTCAGTGCCGGCTTCGCCTCCAACCGCAGGCCCAACGGCGAATACGGCGTCTGCTCGAGCTCCTGGCCCAGTTCGACCATCGTCTCGCCCGCCTTGTCGCGGTTGACCTTGAGCGTATTCACGCGGAGATCCAGCGGTGCCGGGTAGTTCAAGGCGGCCGCCAGCGCCGCCAGCTCCTCGCCTTCGAAGCGCGCTGCCAGCGAATGGTAGAGCCAGTCCGGCAAATTCGTGCGCACGCGCAGCGGCAGGCTCGCCGGATCGATCGTCGCGATATGTTCGAGCCAATCGCGCTCTTGCGGCGATACGACATGCTTCAACGCCGCCCGGCCGACCGTTTGCATCAGGCCAAGCAAGGTCAGGCGTCGCGTGGGAGAGCCACTACCGCCTTCGGCCAGATGCGAGAACTCCATCTTGCGGCGCAGAACAGCATAGATGGCTTCGGCGATCACGCCGCGCTCGGCATGGCCCAATTTGGAATGGACACGAAAAAAACGGCTGACAGCCGCGTCGGCGGGCCCGCTGAACTGCAGCACTTCAGCCAGCAATGTCTCGGTCTGGCCGATCAGGAAACCATGCAATTTCATGCGAACTCCGTGGCGAACAGCCACTGTGTATCAGGGTAATCAAGCCGCGCACGCACCCGGGCGCCGTCGACCGTCAATCGGTCTTCGACGAACCAGCGTACTGCGTTCGGATAAATGAGGTGCTCGGCACGCAGCACGCGCGCAGCCAGCGACTCGGCATCGTCGTCGGCGCGTACCGGCACGACCGCCTGTGCAATCACCGGCCCCGCATCCAATTCCGCCGTGACGAAATGCACGGTCGCGCCATGCACCGGCAAACCCGCATCCAGCACCCGCTGGTGCGTATGCAGACCGGCAAAACTGGGCAATAAGGACGGATGCACATTCAGCAGCCGCCCGGCGTAATGCCCGGTGAACGCGGCACTCAGGACGCGCATGAACCCGGCCAACACCAGCACGTCCGGGGCATACGCGTCGATTTGCCGCTGCAACGCGGCGTCGTAATCGTCACGGGACGCAAAACCCGCCGCCGTTTGCACGATGGTGGGAATTCCCCGCGCTCGGGCGAATTCAAGGGCGGGCGCATCGGCGCGGTTCGAGACCACCGCAGCGATCCGCGCCGGCCAACGTTGCGCCTCGCATGCCTTGAGAATCGCACGCATATTGCTGCCGCGACCCGACAGCAGGATGACAATATTTTTCATCCGGCGAATTCTAACATTCCGCCTCGTCCGCGGGCCGCCGAACACCACGTCAATCGCATCCAAGTGCCCGGATCGTCCGATAAGTGGCGGGCGTCGCCGAAAGCGTCCATTTTCGTCTATAATCAAACGCTTTTCTGGAAATCGACCGACGGCTATCGTGAGAGTTTTCAGGGGTCTCCCCAACGCCGAAAGCAAGGCGCCCTGCGCCTTGACGATCGGCAATTTCGACGGCGTCCATCGCGGCCATCAGGCGCTGCTGGCGCGAGCACGTGCTGCGGCCGATGCCCGTGGCTTGCCGCTGTGCGTCATGACGTTCGAGCCACACCCCCGGGAATTCTTCAATCCGGCCGGTGCGCCGCCCCGTATCGCCTTGCTGCGCGACAAGCTGGAAGCGTTGCGCGCGGCGGGCGTTGATCGCGTCGTCGTCGAACATTTCAATCAGCGATTCGCCTCCCAGTCCGCGGACGCGTTCGTGCACGACACGCTGGTGAACGGCCTGCATGCCCGCTGGATCCTTGTCGGCGACGATTTCCGCTACGGCGCGAAGCGCGCCGGCGACTTCACGGCACTGCAATCGGCTGGCAAGGAATACGGCTTCGAAGTCGAACAGATGGCGACGCTCGCCGATCCGGAAGGTGCGCGGGTATCGAGCTCCGCCGTCCGCGCCGCGCTGATGGCCGGCGAGATCGACGACGCGACGCGACTGCTCGGCCGTCCCTATATGATCTCCGGTCACGTCATCCACGGGCAAAAGCTCGGGCGCGATCTCGGTTTCCCGACACTGAATATCCGTATCACCCACAAGCGGCTTGCGCTCGCGGGCATTCTCGTCGTGCGTGTGCATGGCCTCGCGCCGGAGCCGCTGATGGGCGTGGCCAGCCTCGGATTGCGACCGACGGTCGACGATTCGGGCCGTATCCTGCTTGAAGTTTTTATCTTCGATTGGCACGGCGACGCCTACGGCAAGATCGTCCGCGTCGAATTCATGAAGAAATTGCGTAGCGAAGCGCGCTACGTCGATCTGGACGCGTTGAAGGCCGCCATCGGTCGCGATGTCGCCCAGGCACGCGCGTATTTCAGCCTCCCCCCGGCCATACAGCCCTCACGGGGCGCCGCGACCGGCGTCACTGACCGAATTAGCTGATCGGCGCTTTCCCGAACCACGGGCCCGCCGAAAGACGCTAATGACGCCCGGCATACGCCGCCGGTGCGACGCCGACAGCGGCGGCGGTTTCCCGCCCCGTGTCGCGATCGGACCCGGCCTCGCTGAAGCGATACCGCGATCGCACCGCCGAACAGCGTGCGACCGCCCCTCGAACATACCGCTTTTTTGAGTCCGCTTTTGTCGAGCAATGGCCCGATAGACCAGCGACAATGCAGTCGCCGGCCGCCAGGACACCGACACCAAGCCTGCCGAGCGCCGGGAACCGGGCGCATAGAAAAGTACAAAGTCAGAGTACAAGGATTGCAATGAGCGACAACACTTCACCCGAGCAGACGCCCCAGGCCAACGCGAACCCGACCGCCGGCAACAAGAAAGCGGCCAAGCAAGGCGGCAAGGACAGCGCGCCGTCGCGTTACCCGGTCAATTTGCTCGATACGCCCTTCCCGATGCGGGGCGATTTGCCGAAGCGCGAGCCGCTGTGGGTGCAGGAATGGGAAGACCGCGGTGTCTACCAGAAGATCCGGGACGCCAGCGCCGGCCGGCCGAAGTTCACGTTGCATGACGGCCCCCCCTATGCGAACGGCGACATCCACCTGGGTCACGCGGTCAACAAGATCCTGAAGGACATGATCGTCAAGGCCCGTACGTTGGCGGGCTTCGACGCCGCCTACGTGCCGGGTTGGGACTGTCACGGCATGCCGATCGAAATCCAGATCGAGAAGCAGTTCGGCAAAAACCTGCCGACCGCCGAAGTGCAGCGCCGCGCGCGCATCTACGCCAGCGAACAGATCACGCGTCAGATGGCCGATTTCAAGCGACTCGGCGTGCTGGGCGACTGGGACGATCCGTATAAGACGATGAATTTCCAGAACGAAGCCGGCGAGCTGCGCGCGCTGGCCAAGATCCTGGACAGCGGCTATATCTATCGCGGCCTGAAACCGGTGAACTGGTGTTTCGACTGTGGCTCGGCATTGGCCGAAGCCGAGGTCGAGTATAAAGACCGCACGGACCCGGCGATCGACGTCGGTTTCCCCTTTGCCGAGCCAGAAAAGCTGGCGGCGGCGTTCGGTCTCGACCAATTGCCGCCCAACACCGGCGGCCGCCCGGATCAGACCGGCCAAATCGTCATCTGGACCACGACGCCGTGGACGATTCCGTCGAACCAAGCACTGAATGTGCACCCAGAGATCGAGTACGCGCTGGTGGCGACGGCCTGGGGCCTGTTGCTGCTGGCGACCGATCGCGTCGCCCCGTCGCTCGCGCAATACGGCCTCGCGCCGCTGGCCGACGGTGACGAAGACGACGGCGATACCGCCAAGCACAGCCGGATCGTCGCGACGACGACCGGCGAAAAGCTGGCAGACATCCGCTTCCATCACCCGCTGGCCGAAGTCCACGCCGGCTTTGCCCGGACGGCGCCGATCTACCTCGGCGACTACGTGACGCTGGACGCCGGCACCGGTGTCGTCCACTCGGCACCGGCCTATGGTATCGAAGACTTCATCTCGTGCAAGGCGCACGGCATGACCGACGACGACTTCATCAATCCGGTGATGGGCGATGGCCGTTACGTGTCGACGCTGCCGCTGTTCGGTGGCCTGAGCATCTGGGAAGCGAATCCGAAGGTCGTCGAGACGCTGCGCGAAGCCGGCACGCTGTGGCACGACGAGATGCACGCACACAGCTATATGCACTGCTGGCGCCACAAGACGCCGATCATCTATCGCGCCACGTCGCAATGGTTTGCCGGCATGGATCTGACGCCAGCCGACGGCGGTGCGACGCTGCGCGAATCGGCGCTGGCCGCCGTCGAACAAACGCAGTTCTTCCCCGCCTGGGGTAAGCAGCGTCTGTTCAATATGATCGCGAATCGCCCGGACTGGACGCTGTCGCGGCAACGCCAATGGGGCGTGCCGATGGCCTTCTTCGTCCATAAGGAAACCGGCGAATTGCATCCGCGCTCGGTCGAATTGCTGGAACAAATCGCGCAACGCGTCGAACAACACGGGATCGAAGCCTGGCAATCGATCGAGCCGGCCGACCTGCTCGGCGACGAGGCGTCGCAATACGAAAAAAACCGCGACACGCTGGATGTCTGGTTCGATTCGGGCACGACGCACTGGCATGTGCTGCGCGGCTCGCACAAGAATGTGTCGTCGTTCCCGGCCGACTTGTATCTGGAAGGCTCGGATCAGCATCGCGGCTGGTTCCACTCGTCGCTACTGAGCGGCGCGATGCTGGATGGCCATGCGCCGTACAAAGCATTGCTGACGCACGGCTTCACCGTCGACGGCGAAGGCCGGAAGATGTCGAAGTCCGTCGGCAACGTCATCGTGCCGCAGCAGGTTTCAAGCAAATTGGGCGCCGAAATCATTCGCCTGTGGGTCGCTTCCACCGACTATTCCGGTGAGCTGTCGATCTCGGACGAAATCCTGAAGCGCGTGGTGGAGGGCTATCGACGGATCCGCAATACCTTGCGCTTCCTGCTGGCAAACCTGTCCGACTTCGATATCGAAAAGGACGCGGTGCCGGTTGCCGATTGGCTTGAAATCGACCGTTACGCGGTGGCGCACACGACCACCTGGCAGAAGCAGTTGCTGGGCCATTACGAACGATACGAGTTCCACCCGGTGGTCGCGGCCATCCAGACGTTCTGCTCCGAAGATCTCGGCGGCTTCTATCTGGATGTGCTGAAGGACCGCCTGTACACGTCGGCACCGGGCTCGTCCGCTCGCCGGGCGGCCCAGACGGCCTTGTGGCATATCGCGAATGGCCTGCTGCACCTGATGGCGCCGTTCGCATCGTTCACGGCCGAGGAAGCCTGGAAGGTGTTGCATCCGGCAAGCGAAACGATCTTCACGGGGCTGTATCATCAGTATCCGGAGGTCGCGGACGCCGCCGCGCTGATCGAGAAATGGGCCTTGCTGCGTACGGTGCGCGGCGAAGTGACGAAGGCGTTGGAAGAAGCCCGTACCGCGGGCCAGATCGGTTCGTCGCTGCAGGCGGAAATCGTCGTGCGTGCGGCCGGTGCCCGTTTCGACGCCCTCACCAGTCTGGGCGACGACCTGAAGTTCGTGATGATCACCTCGCAAGCGGTGGTCGCACGGGTTGAGTCGGAAGGCGAACAATCGGTTGACGTGACGCCGTCGACGGCACAGAAATGCGAACGGTGCTGGCATCATCGCGGCGACGTGGGCATCGACGCGGCCCATCCGACGCTGTGCGGCCGCTGCTTCAGCAATCTGTTCGGCGCCGGCGAAACGCGCCACGCTGCCTGACGCCGGGACATCGGCAGGCCGATGCGCGCAGGCGCGGGCATCGGCAATGCTGCGAAATGATAACGATACGTAACGCGACAATGCGGCAATGGCCGGCAGGAGCAATGTAATGAGCAAATCCGTAGGAAAAACGATGACCGTGGACAGCCGCGCGGGGGGCTCGCTGCTGCCCTGGCTCGGGCTGGCCGTCGTCGTGATCCTGCTCGACCAGTTGTCGAAGGTCGCCATCCTGCAAAACTTCGCCTACGGCGAAGGACGCGCGGTCACCGGTTTCTTCAATCTGGTGCTGGTCTATAACCCGGGCGCCGCATTCAGTTTCCTCGCCGGCGCCGGTGGGTGGCAGCGCTGGGGATTCACCGTGCTTGGCGTGGTCGCCGCACTGGTGATCGGCTATCTGCTCCGCCGCAACAGCGCCCAGCGCCTCTTCTGTACGGCGTTGTCGCTGATCATGGGCGGTGCCTTGGGCAATGTGATCGACCGCCTGATTCATGGCCATGTGATCGACTTCCTGGACGTTCATGTCGATGCACGGCACTGGCCGGCATTCAACATCGCCGACAGTGCCATCTGCATCGGCGCGGCCCTGCTCGTCATCGACGAGCTGCGGCGCGCGCGTCGGAGCCGCTGATGGACGATGCCGCTGACGATCTCGTCCTGCCACACGGTGCCATCGCGCCTGCCGGCGGCGCGCTCGCCGGCAGGCATCTGGTGCTGGGACTGACCGGCGGCATCGCCTGCTACAAAGTCGCAGAGCTGGCACGCCTGCTGATCAAAGCCGGCGCCACCGTCCAGGTCGCGATGACCGACGCCGCCACACGCTTCATCACACCGTTGACGATGCAGGCCCTGACCGGTCGCCCGGTCTTTGTCGACGAATGGACGTCCCAGGGCGGCAACGGCATGGCGCATATCGATCTGTCGCGCCAGGCCGATGGCATCATCGTCGCGCCCGCCTCGGCGGATTTCATGGCGCGTGTCGCGCACGGTATGGCCAATGACCTGCTATCGACGCTCTGTCTGGCGCGCGATTGTCCGTTGGCCATGGTGCCGGCGATGAACCGTCAGATGTGGAGCAATCCGGCGACGCAACGCAATGCCGCGCAACTGCGGGCCGACGACATCGCGATCTGGGGCCCGGACTCCGGCGACCAGGCGTGTGGCGAAGTCGGCGATGGACGCATGCTGGAACCCGAGGCGATTCGCGATGCCGTTATCGCCTGGTTCACGCCAAAAGTCCTGCAGGGCAAACGCGTCGTGATCACCGCCGGGCCGACCTTCGAGCCGATCGATCCCGTCCGCGGCATTACGAACCGGTCGAGCGGCAAGATGGGCTATGCGATCGCCCGGGCCGCCGCCAACGCCGGCGCCGATGTCACGCTGATCAGCGGGCCGACCGCGCTGCCGGCGCCATGGGGCGTGCGTCGCATCGATGTCGAGACGGCGCAGCAGATGCGTGAAGCGGTGCAGGCGGTGCTGCTTACGCCAGACCGTGCCCGGTCCGTTTTTATCGCCGTGGCGGCAGTGGCCGACTGGCGTCCGGCATCGGCGGCAAACGAGAAAATCAAACGCTCCGACGACCCTGCGCCAACGCTGGCCTTCGTCGAAAATCCCGACATCCTGCGCGAAGTGGCGCACGGGCCGAATCCGCCGTATTGCGTCGGCTTTGCCGCGGAAACCAACGACCTCGATACGTACGCCGCCGAGAAGCGCGCGCGCAAGCGCGTGCCTTTGCTGGTCGGCAACCTTGGTCATTTGACGTTCGGCAAGGACGACAACGAAATCGTGCTGTTCGACGATGCCGGCCGTCATCCGCTGCCGCGTGGCGACAAGGCCAGCTTGGCGCGCATCTTGATTGGCGAAATCGCCCATCGCCTGGCGGCATCCGCCTCCCCTTCCTCGCCTTGACTATGAATCTGCAACTGAAAATTGTCGACGCGCGCATGCGCGATCACCTGCCCGCCTACGCGACCACCGGCAGCGCCGGACTCGATCTGCGGGCCTGCCTCGACGCGCCTTTGGTCCTGGAACCAGGACAAACTACGCTAATCCCCACCGGCCTCGCGATTCATCTCGAGAACCCAGGTTTTGCCGCGATGATCCTCCCGCGTTCCGGCTTGGGTCATAAGCACGGCATTGTCTTGGGCAATCTGGTCGGACTGATCGATTCGGATTATCAGGGCCAACTAATGGTATCGACGTGGAACCGCGGTCAGACCGCCTTCACGATCGCGCCATTCGAACGAATCGCGCAAATGGTCATCGTACCGGTGGTGCAAGCGACCTTTGACCTGGTCGAGGAATTCACCGCCAGCGAACGTGGCATCGGTGGCTTTGGCAGCACCGGGAAACACTAAGCTGCCCGCTTTCGGACGTAACGTCAGACGTAAAAAACCCCGCCCGTTGTCACCAACGAGCGGGGTTTTTTCATCGCCCTGCAAAGGCACGCTGCCACCTATGACGACTCGTGCCGCAGCGACGTCGGATGCGACGCCACTGCGAGACACCGCGGCTTTACTCGACTTCGACCGTTTCCGGACTCGGACTACGCGGCGCGCCGCTGTCGTCGAACGTCAACTGCACCTTGCCTTCTTCGTCGACATCGACGGAGACACGGCCACCGGTCGCCAACTTGCCGAACAACAGCTCGTCGGCCAAGGCACGACGGATCGTATCCTGGATCAGGCGCTGCATCGGACGCGCCCCCATCAGCGGATCGAAGCCATGCTTTGCCAGATGCTTGCGCAAAGTATCGCTGAACTGCACGTCCACCTTCTTCTCGTGCAGTTGATCTTCGAGCTGCATCAGGAACTTGTCGACCACCCGCAGGATGATCTCCTCGTCCAGCGCACGGAAGTTGATGATCGCATCCAGGCGGTTCCGGAATTCCGGCGTGAACATCCGCTTGATGTCGGCCATCTCGTCGCCGGTTTCACGCTTCGTCGTGAACCCGATCGTCGACTTCTGCATCGCTTCCGCACCCGCATTCGTCGTCATGATGATGATGACGTTGCGGAAGTCCGATTTCCGACCGTTGTTATCGGTCAGCGTACCGTGATCCATCACCTGCAACAGCACGTTGTAGATGTCCGGATGCGCTTTCTCGATTTCATCGAGCAGCAACACGCAGTGCGGCTTCTTCGATACCGCTTCCGTCAGCAGACCGCCCTGATCGAAGCCGACATATCCTGGCGGCGCGCCGATCAACCGGCTCACCGCGTGACGCTCCATGTACTCGGACATATCGAAACGGATCAGCTCGATGCCCAAGGTGAACGCGAGCTGCTTCGCCACTTCGGTCTTCCCGACGCCGGTCGGCCCCGAGAAGAGGAAGGAGCCGATCGGCTTGTCGGTTTTGCCCAAGCCGGCCCGCGCCATCTTGATAGCGGCCGCCAGCGCGTCGATGGCCGGATCCTGGCCGAAGACGACCGAGCGCAAATCGCGATCGAGCGTCTGCAGCTTGCTGCGATCGTCCTGCGACACACTTTGCGGTGGGACGCGCGCGACCTTCGAGATGATGTCCTCGATTTCCGACTTGCCGATCGTCCGCTTCTGCTTCGACTTCGGCAAAATGCGTTGCGCCGCACCGGCCTCGTCGATGACGTCGATCGCCTTGTCCGGCAGATGGCGATCGGTGATAAAGCGCGCCGACAGCTCCGCCGCCGCCGACAGCGCACCCGACGAATACTTCACGCCGTGGTGCTCTTCAAAGCGCGACTTCAAACCGCGCAGGATCGCGACGGTCTGCTCGACCGTGGGTTCCGGAACATCGATCTTCTGGAAGCGACGCGACAACGCGGCGTCTTTCTCAAAAATCCCCCGGTACTCGGTGAACGTCGTCGCGCCGATGCATTTCAACTGACCCGACGATAACGCCGGCTTCAGCAGATTGGACGCGTCGAGCGTCCCACCCGATGCCGCACCCGCGCCGATCAGCGTATGGATCTCGTCGATGAACAACACCGCGTGCGGACGGTCCTTCAGCTCCTTCAAGACCGTCTTCAGACGCTGCTCGAAGTCGCCGCGATACTTCGTGCCGGCCAGCAAGGCACCCATATCGAGCGAGTAGACGATGGCGTCGGACAAAATATCCGGCACTTCACCCCGCGTGATCCGCCATGCCAGACCTTCGGCGATCGCGGTCTTCCCCACGCCTGCTTCACCCACCAGCAGCGGATTGTTCTTGCGTCGTCGGCACAGGACCTGCACCACGCGCTCCACCTCGGCTTCACGACCGATCAACGGGTCGATACGGCCATCCTTGGCGGATTGATTCAGGTTCTGCGTGAATTGCGCGAGCGGCGTTTCCTTCTGCGCCCCGCCTTCTTCCGCCTCGACACTGGCGTCGGCGGCCTTCGCCGGATCGGCGCCGCCCGTCTTCGCGATGCCGTGCGAAATGAAATTCACGACATCCAGACGCGTCACGCCCTGCTGCTGCAGGTAGTACACGGCATGCGAATCCTTCTCGCCGAAGATGGCCACGAGCACATTGGCACCTGTCACCTCCTTCTTGCCGTTCGACGTCGACTGCACGTGCATGATCGCGCGCTGAATCACACGCTGAAATCCCAACGTCGGCTGCGTATCGACATCGTCGGTCCCAGGTACCGTCGGCGTATTGTCATGAATGAAATTACGCAGATTCTGACGCAGGTCGTCGATGTTCGCCGCGCAGGCGCGCAGCACTTCTGCAGCCGTTGGGTTATCCAACAACGCCAGCAAAAGATGCTCGACAGTAATGAATTCATGGCGCGCTTGACGCGCTTCCATGAACGCCATGTGCAGACTGACTTCCAGTTCCTGGGCAATCATGCTTCCTCCATCACACACTGCAGCGGATGCCCCGCTTGCCGCGCATGGGTAACGACTTGCTCAACTTTGGTCGCCGCGACATCTCGCGAATAGACCCCACAAACTCCCCTGCCCTCGCGGTGAACCTTCAGCATGATCTGTGAAGCCGTCTCACGATCTTTGTTGAAGTATTGCTGAATAACAAAGATCACGAATTCCATCGGCGTGAAATCGTCGTTCAGCAGCACGACCTTGAACATCGACGGCGGCTTTAGCTTCTGCTCCTGCCGCTCTAGAACGGTTCCGTCCTGCTTGTTCGGGATGATCGCCATACGTCCATTCTAAACATCTCGCGCTGCCCTGCAATCCGAACCTGATCGGGAATGCGCCTTTGCGTTAACAGCAACGGTACAACGTTGCTGCCACCCTCGCCACCGGACAAATTGACCGATTCCAGTGTGACGGTACGCGCAAGGCATGCAGAACAGACGCAGTGCACTCACTGTGGGGGAAAGAAACCAAACCGCACGCACTGCATGGCGGCATATCCATCCGGAACATTCGGCCTCAAGGCCGTTCGGACCGCTGCCGACTTGCATTGCGTCTTGACAACTATCTTGGGCGATTATCACCGTTTTCAAGACCAGGCGCTTCGTTATCAGAATACCCCTCGACGAAAGGCGGACAAGCCCTGCCCCTCGGGCATGCGGCAAGAAACGAAGAACCCGGACACGCTCAGAGAGACGATCTTATTCTTTTCTCCGGCTGCCCCTTGCAAGATTGGCGTGACGCGCAGCGGGAACGCCATCTGATCCTAGGGTCTTCCCCTAGAAAAAACAGGACGCGCGGCGTCATCGCGCGATAGGCGAATGCCATGAAAGCATGTGAGGAAAAAACGCTTGACAGTCGAATAAAGAGCCACAAAAATCAAATCGCATATTCCCTCTACACCGTATTTCCGGGGAATATCGTTTTGGCCTGCCGCCCGGCCGCGACCCTGTTTCACCGGGCCGCGCGCTGTTCCAAGGCGGTGTTCAGTGACAGTTGAGCGACAAAGCGCTTCAGAGGGGATGCAGGATGGCAACAGGGACGGTCAAGTGGTTCAATGACGCGAAGGGGTTCGGCTTCATCACCCCGGACGAAGGCGGCGAAGATTTGTTTGCGCATTTTTCCGCGATTCAGATGAGCGGCTTCAAAACGCTCAAGGAAGGCCAGAAAGTCAGCTTCGACGTCGTGCAAGGTCCGAAGGGGAAGCAGGCCTCCAATATTCAGGAAGCCGCCTGACTCGCCGGACAGCCCCCGGCGATAGCGAACCACGCGCTGCCTGACTGGCGCCTTGTTCGGCAGCCGCAGCGCCAACAGCCCTCGATTCCCGACACAACGCGCTCCAATGGACCGCGCCAAGTGTCAGTGAATCGAGGGCTGTTTGCGTTCAAGCGCGCCGCTTAGAGATTTTCGATCAAGGCGTCGCCGAATCCGGAACAGCTCACTTGTTCGGCACCCGACATGAGCCGCGCGAAATCATAGGTGACGCGTTTCTGCGCGATCGCCCGACGCATCGCTTCCACGATCTTGTCAGCCGCCTCGATCCATCCAATATGCCGCAACATCATCGCTGCCGACAGGATTTCCGAGCCCGGATTCACGTAGTTCATGCCGGCATATTTGGGCGCCGTCCCGTGCGTGGCCTCGAAAATGGCGATATCGTCCGATAGATTCGCACCCGGCGCGATGCCCACGCCGCCCACCTGCGCCGCCAGTACGTCGGACGCATAGTCGCCGTTCAGATTCAGCGTTGCGATCACATCGTACTCGCGCGGCCGCAGCAGCGTGCGTTCGAGAAAGGCATCGGCGATCGCGTCCTTGATCGTAATGTCCTCACCGGTGCGCGGATTGCGTACGCTGACCCAGGGGCCATTGTCGATCAGCTTTCCGTCGAATTCCTCGATGGCGACTTCATAACCCCAGTCCCGAAACGCGCCCTCGGTGAACTTCATGATGTTGCCCTTATGGACCAGGGTCACCGAGCGACGCTCATGGTCGATCGCATATTGGATCGCCTTTCGGACCAGACGCTTCGTGCCTTCGCTCGACACCGGCTTGATCCCGATCGAAGACGTCTCCGGGAATCGGAGTCCGGTAACGCCCATCTCCTCCTGCAAGAAACGGATCAATTTCTTGGCTTCGGGCGAACCGGCCATCCATTCGATGCCGGCATACACGTCTTCCGAGTTCTCACGGAAGACGACCATGTCCGTGTACTGTGGCTCGCGCAATGGCGACGGCACGCCCGCGAAATAGTGGATCGGCCGCAGACAGACGTAGAGATCGAGCTTTTGCCGCAACGCGACGTTCAATGAACGATAGCCTTTGCCGACCGGTGTCGTCAGCGGGCCCTTGATCGCCACTGCATGCTCGCGCAGCGCCTGCAGCGTTTCGTCCGGCAGCCAGACGGTATCGCCGTAGAGTCGATGCGCCTTCTCCCCGGCGTAGATTTCCATCCAGTGAATCTGGCGTCGCCCCGCGTAAGCATCGCGGACGGCAGCGTCGACGACTTTCATCATCACCGGCGTGATATCGGCGCCAACGCCATCGCCTTCGATGAAGGGAATGATCGGATTATCGGGCACCGTCAACGTGTGATCGTCGCGCACGACGATGCGTGCGCCTTGGGCAGGAACCTGAATGTGCTGGTACGGCATGATCGACTCCACTCGACGACGGGCGGGCGTGGGGGCGCCTCGGGACATGGTATTTTACGCTCTCATCGCGCGATTTTCCCGGCGCGGCTTCGGCAGACGCCCAATCGATCCCGCGCGACGCTTCTCGGACGCCCTTCGCGACGCCTTCCAGCACGCGTCGTCCGGTCCGCCGGCGCCCACTTTTCGTCAGCCCGATGCCGCCGGCCCGGTTCTACACCCTTCTATGTCACTGCTCGCCCTCAACAAACCGTTTGGCACGATCTGCCAATTCTCACCGCATCCCACTCGCCCGACCTTGGCGACGCATGTGCCGTTGCCCGACGTCTATCCGGCGGGACGCCTGGATGCCGACAGCGAAGGGCTGTTACTGCTGACCAACGACGGCACGCTGCAGGCCCGCATCGCCGAACCGCGTCAGAAGCTCGTGAAGCGCTACTGGGCGCAGGTCGATGGCGAACCCGACGAGACGGCGCTCGCCCGACTGGCCGAGGGCGTCGATCTGGGCGACTTCGTCACCGCCAAGGCCCGCGTACAAAGGATCGCGGCCCCCGATCATCTTTGGCCGCGCGATCCGCCCGTCCGGTATCGCGCGGCGATTCCGACGACATGGATCGCATTGGAGATCACCGAAGGCAAAAACCGGCAGGTACGTCGGATGACCGCCGCCGTGGGGCATCCGACGCTGCGTCTGGTTCGCGTCGCGGTGGGCGCCGTGAACCTGTTCGATCTGGGCTTGGCCCCCGGCGCCTACACGGCACTTGCCGCGGACGCCCCATGGCACGGTCTGCGCGGCGACACCCCGGCCAGCGGACGGCGCGCAAAAAAAGTTTGAGTTCGATGTCAACCGATGTCGCTGGCGCGCGTTAATCGCTATGACAGGCCGCATAAGACGGCCGGTCTTACCAAAATTCCGTAAATTTCGAGATATCGAGGACGTCATGAAGAAACTGATCGCTGCCGTGATCGTTGGCCTGTTCGCAACCGCCGCTTTCGCACAAACCCCGGCTTCGGACGCTGCTGCACCGGCAGCGGCTTCGACGGCAAAGAAGTCGACGCACAAGAAGCACGCTAAGAAGCACGCCAAGAAGGCAGCTTCGGCTTCGGCAGCTTCGGCAGCTAAGTAAGCATCGTGGCGCTCGCCGGGGCCGGCCTTGTCGGCCTCGCGCAGCGACAAGCGACGCGCGCTGCGCACTGATTTGCGCGCGCATAGCAGGCGGATACTCAATGGGTATCCGCCTGTTTTCAATTGTGCAGTACCATCTTGCACGTCCCCCTAGACGGAGTGATCCTCTTGAATCGCCTGACGAAGCTGCTGTCGTCGCGGTCTGTGCCGCGCCTGTCCCTCGCCCCCCTTCAATCGACGCAAACGACGCCCGGCCGGCCTGACCATGGGCTCGCCACGCCCCGCCGCGCCGCCGCGCCGGCAGCGCTCGGCTTGCTGAGCATGCTCGGCATCGTCATCGGCCTGGCGCTGCCGGTCGCACCCGCGATCGCGCAGCCGCTGGCCGGCGCCACGCCGCCGATCAAGCAACCGGGCGACTTCCCGACCGTCACGTTGACGGCAGGCATCAATGTGATCCACGCGGAGGTGGCGGCAAATGAAGCCGATCGCGAGCAGGGTCTGATGTATCGCAAATCGTTGGCCAACAATGCCGGCATGCTGTTCGTTTTCCCGGATCGCGCCGGCCATTGCTTCTGGATGAAGAACACGCTGATCCCCTTGTCGATCGCCTTCATCGCCGATGACGGCACGATCACCGACATCGACGAGATGCAGGCGGAAACCGAGAACAACCATTGCCCGACCCGCGCGATCCGCTATGCGCTGGAGATGGACAAGGGCTGGTTCACGAGCCATGGCATCAAGCCCGGCTCGCAGATCGGCGGCTTGAGCGGTCAGTAATAGCGCCGCCGGGTAACCGGGACGCCGTCCGGGTTACCCACGCGTCGGCCTGTCGCGGCCCGATACCGCGCATCAAGGCCGAACGAAGGACCTTGTGCGCCAGCAGGACTTACGCACGTATCCCAGGCGCTTGGAGTATGCTGACGCTTGCATATGATCCGCTGCCTGGAGTGGCGACCTGGCCCGACTGGATTCGCATCGACGCGAATCGGCCCGGGTTGGCTTGTTTCATGCTCCCTCTTTTTCTTGGCTTCCGGCAGGCAGCGGCCCCTCTCTGGAGAGACACCGTGCCCCGCAAAACCCCCATCGAGCGCTACCGTAATATCGGTATCAGTGCCCACATCGACGCCGGCAAGACGACGACGACCGAACGGATCCTGTTCTACACCGGCGTGAATCATAAAATCGGTGAAGTGCACGAAGGCGCCGCGACGATGGATTGGATGGAGCAGGAACAGGAACGCGGCATCACGATCACCTCGGCGGCCACGACCACCTTCTGGAAAGGCATGGCCGGGAATTTCCCCGAGCACCGGATCAACATCATCGACACGCCAGGACACGTCGACTTCACCATCGAGGTCGAACGCTCCATGCGCGTGCTCGACGGCGCCTGCATGGTCTATGACTCGGTGGGCGGCGTGCAGCCGCAGTCGGAGACCGTCTGGCGCCAGGCCAATAAATACGGCGTGCCGCGGCTGGCCTTCGTCAACAAGATGGATCGCGTCGGCGCCAACTTCTTCCGCGTGCGCGAACAAATCATCTCCCGGCTGAAAGGCAATCCGGTGCCGATCCAGATCCCGATCGGCGCCGAGGACCATTTCCAAGGCGTCGTCGATCTGGTCAAGATGAAGTCGATCATCTGGGACGACGCATCGCAAGGCGTCAAATTCACCTATGGCGAGATTCCCGAGAACCTCGTCGCGCTCGCGCAAGAATGGCACGACAAGATGGTCGAGGCCGCCGCGGAGTCGAGCGAAGCCTTGCTCGATAAATATCTGGGCGGCGAGAAACTGACCGAGGAAGAAATCAAGGGCGCGCTGCGCGACCGCACCATCAAAGGCGAGATCATGCCGATGCTATGCGGCAGTGCCTTCAAGAACAAGGGCGTGCAGGCGATGCTGGACGCGGTGATCGAATTGCTGCCGTCGCCCATCGACGTGCCCGCGATCAAAGGACATCTCGAAAACGATCAGGAAGCCGAGCGTTTGCCGTCGGATTCTGAAAAATTCTCAGCGCTGGCCTTCAAGATCATGACCGATCCTTTTGTCGGTCAATTGATCTTTTTCCGCGTCTATTCCGGCAGCGTGACATCGGGCGAGACGCTATACAACTCCGTCAAGCAAAAAAAGGAACGTCTCGGGCGCATCTTGTTGATGCACGCGAATCAGCGCGAGGAAATCAAGGAGGTCTTTGCCGGCGACATCGCCGCGGCGGTCGGCCTGAAGGAAGCTACCACCGGCGACACCTTGTGCGATCCCAATGCGGTGATCATCCTCGAACGGATGATTTTCCCGGAGCCGGTGATTTCGCAGGCGGTCGAGCCGAAGACGAAGGCGGACCAGGAAAAAATGGGGATCGCACTGAATCGACTGGCGCAGGAAGACCCGTCGTTCCGCGTGCAGACGGACGAGGAATCCGGTCAGACGATCATCTCCGGGATGGGCGAGCTGCACTTGGAAATTCTCGTCGACCGGATGAAGCGCGAGTTCAATGTGGAAGCGACCGTCGGCAAACCCCAGGTGGCCTACCGAGAAACGGTACGGGGCACCGCAAAGGATGTCGATGGCAAGTTCGTCAAGCAATCCGGCGGACGGGGCCAATACGGTCATGCGGTGATTACGCTCGAACCGAACGAAGCCGGAAAGGGCTATGAGTTCGTCGACGCGATCAAGGGCGGCGTGGTGCCCCGGGAATACATTCCGGCGGTGGACAAGGGCATCCAGGACACGCTGAAGGCCGGCATCCTGGCCGGCTATCCGGTGGTCGACGTGAAGGTGACCTTGACCTTCGGTTCGTATCACGATGTGGACTCGAATGAAAACGCATTCCGCATGGCGGGATCGATGGCGTTCAAGGACGCGATGCGGCGCGCGCAACCCAGTCTGCTCGAACCAATGATGGCGGTGGAAGTGGAAACGCCGGAAGAGTTCATGGGCAATGTGATGGGCGACCTTTCGTCCCGTCGTGGCATCGTTCAAGGGATGGACGATCTGCCGGGCGGCGGCGGCAAGATCGTTCGTGCCGAGGTTCCGCTGTCCGAGATGTTCGGGTATTCCACATCCCTGCGATCCGCCACACAAGGCCGCGCGACGTATACGATGGAGTTCAAGCACTATTCCGACGCGCCGCGGAACGTTGCGGACGCCATCATTAGTGCGAAAGGTGGGAAGTAAGCGTTTCGACTGCCTCTTTCCAAGCAGTTGAAGCGCAACGGCGCGGCAGGATGCCTGTCGCGTCGTTGCCACGCGCAATGTCGCCATCGGCCTATCAGGCCGATTTTTTATAGTTATTCCTGACCTGCGTCATCCGATGAAACACCGCGTCACGGCAGTGTCATGCAACGTTCATTTTTTCGGAGTATCGTGAATTTTCCACTGGCTGCACGTCGCGTGACGTGAGCCGCCGTCCGGTCATCGAGATCCGGTGACCGACGTGGCGGATCCCCGCAGCCGTACTGCGAGGTCCGCCGCGCTTCCCGACGATCAAACGTTCGATCGCGCCCGCCTCCTCGCACAGGATATCCCCTCGGTATCCGCCCTGGTGTTACTTCGCCGACGGTGGCGAACCCGGTGAAAAACGATGGAGGTAGCGGTCATGACGGGTTACGAAATTCCCCGAAGTTATTTCAGTCACGCGTTCAAACGCGCGGCGCTCGAGCGCGTATTGCTCGAAGGCAAGGATGCCGAAGCGGTCGCACGTGAGCTCGCCATGCCATTGCAGGTACTGCAAGGGTGGCTCGATGCGGAAGAAGCGATGCATACCCCCCCGATCGTGCTGCCCCTGCCTGCCGTGGGACGGCGCGCCGGTAATGCATCGCCGATGTCCGGTGCCGCGCTCGGCGGTGCTTTTGAATAAGACTCGCCGTGACGTGCTTGCCGGACGCGGACGTAGGATTTCGGTCCGACGCTCGCGCGTGAACGCATGCATCACGGACGGACGCGGCTGACCGCGTCGATCGCTTCGCACGGCCTCGCGCCACTTCATTTCGCTCCTCCCCCCTTCTTCCGCTCCCGCAACGTGCTATCGCGAAACGACCTGCCTCGCAAGGCGGCAGACGGCGCATTGTTGCATCTGTAGCGTCAACAAAATCTATTAAGCGTTCAGTGTTTCGTTTGACGAAACAATGTTGTTAATTTCCTTTCCAGCTTCTCGCGTATGTCTTGCCGCTCGAACCGATCGGATCGACGCACGGCGTGACGAATAACTGGAATGGAGATTCACAATGAAGAAAACCCTTATCGCCGTCGCCGCGCTGGCATGCGCGGCCGGTGTTCAGGCGCAGAGCAACGTAACGCTGTATGGCGTTCTCGATCACTCGGTCGGCGGTACGTCGAACGTAATTGGCCAGAACGGCAATGCGGGCCGGCAATTCGCACTCTATCCCGCAGGGGGTCTCGAAGGCAGCCGTTGGGGCTTGCGTGGCTCGGAAGATCTGGGCGCGGGCCTCAGCGCATTCTTCAATGTGGAAAGCGGTTTGAATCTTGGTAACGGCCGCTTCACCGAAGACGGCACGCTCTTCAATCGGCGGGCCTTGGTCGGCTTGCGCAGCCAGCAGTTCGGCGCGATCTCCCTTGGACGGCAATCGGACTTCGTCGTTGATTTCGTCGCGCCGTTCAGCCAGGTCGCTCGCTATGCGCGGACGATCGGCGGCGCGCGATTCGATATGAACAACTTCGACTATTCGAGTCAGATGCAGAACTCGATCAAATATGTCAGCCCGTCGTTCTCCGGCTTCCACTTTGGTGCGGCGGTCAGCCTGGCAGGCATTCCGGGACGGAACAGGGACAATATCCTCTGGTCCGCGGGCGCAGGCTATGACAATGGCCCGTTCAAGTTCGGCTTGGCCTACACGGACTCGAAGAATGCGAGCTTTAATCCCTTCCTGACGAATCTCGGCCGGCCGAATAGCGGTGCACCGACACAGTTTCAGCAAATTAGCGGCTTATCCGACGTTCAGACGCGTTATCGCGTAGGGGCCGCCGGCGGCGCTTACGCTTTCGGCCCGGCCACGATCGCGGCAGCCTATAGCTACGTCCGCAACGACGTGAATGCGCCCGGAGCCAGCATCGATCTGAAAGCGCACATCGCGGAAATCAGCGGCACGTACCAACTGACGTCGGCTGTCGGCCTGGGACTCGGATATACCTACACTCGCGGCAATGCAGGCGCTACTACTGCGACGCAAAGCGGACGCGGTAAGTTCCAATTCCACCAGATCACCGCCGGTGCCAATTACGCGCTGTCGCGTCGCACGGAAGTTTATGCCACGATCGCCGCGCAACGCTCGGGTAAGGATAACGTCATCGGCACGGGCATCAATGGTGTCGGGGCTTCCAACAAAGACACGCAGATCACCGGCCGCGTCGGCCTGCGTCACGCGTTCTGATCCACTCTCCAGCGGATTCCTTGTCTGACCCACGGTAGTAGCGATAAGGGCGAGCCTCGCAGGCTCGCCTTTTTTTATTTGGCCTGCCCACCCTTTTCCGTGCTGTCCCTTGGTCTGAAAGCGCACTCGGCCAATAGCGTTTGCACCAGCAACACTTGTAACGTCGCTTCCGCTTCTCGCAAATGGCTTTGCGTCTCAGATGTCATAGGGGCTTGCGCTCAAAAATGGCGTCTGCTGATGCGGCAAAGAAATGGAACCGAACGGAACGCTCATGAAAAAAACGCTCATTGCTCTCGCAGCCCTCTCCTGTGCCTCCAGCGTCATGGCACAAAGCAACGTCACGCTGTATGGCGTCCTCGACCAATCGGTGGGCTTCACCTCGCATGTCCAGAACGGCAATGGCACGGCAGGCAGCCAGTTCGGTCTGTATCCGGCAGGTGGACTCGAAGGCAGCCGCTGGGGCCTGCGCGGCAGCGAAGACCTGGGGAACGGGCTCAGTGCCTTCTTCCAGGTGGAAAGCGGCATGGATCTGGGCACGGGCCGCTTTACCGAAAACAACACCTTGTTCAACCGGAAAGCACTGGTGGGCCTGCGCAGCAGCACCTTCGGTAGCATCGCACTGGGTCGGCAGGCGGATTTCGTCAGCGATTTCGTCGCGCCGCACAGCCAGATTGCTCGCTTCGCGCGATCGGTCGGTGGGGCACCGTTCGACCTGAACAACTTCGATTACACCCATCAGCTGCAGAACGCGATCAAGTACGTCAGTCCGCTGTTCGGTCATTTTTATGTCGGCGGGGCCGTCAGCCTGAGTGGCGTGGCGGGCGCGACGGGCCAGAACCTGGTGTGGTCCCTCGGCGCCGGGTATGACCACGGTCCCTTCAAAGCCGGCCTGGCCTACACCGACTCGAAAAACGCGGCTTTCAATCCGCTGCTGGCCAAACTCGACGCGCCGGGCGTGCGCACGGTCTTATCGACGGCAGCGGTGCCCATCGGCAATGTGCCCGCAACGGGACAATCGGGTTCGCGTTACCGCGTCGGGGCGATCGGTGGTAGCTATGACTTCGGGCAAGCCAGCTTGGCCGCAACGTATAGCCTGGTCCACAGCAGCATCGACGGCCGTGCTGGCGCGCTCGCCGGCACAGCCGGTAACACCACCACGTTCACCGCCCATATCGCGGAACTCAGCGGCACCTTCAAGGTCAATCCTACGGTCAGCCTGGGACTGGGATACAGCTATACCCGGCTGCGTGTGCGGCAAAACGGCGGCTATGCGGCGACGTTACAATTTCATGGCCTCACTGCCGGCGCCGCCTATGCGCTGTCGCGACGCACCGAAATCTACACGACCGCAGGCGTGCAACGTGGGTCGGGCGATACGCCCTTTTCGTTTATCAACGGTGTAGGACCGTCGAATGTCAGAACTCAAGCGCACGTCCGCGTCGGATTGCGACACGCGTTCTGATCGGCAGCGATGTGCGCGCGGCGCATGCATTCCGGTGCGCCGTGTTCCTCAGCGGATACGGTTCCACGCCGTTCTCGATGCCATGTTGCAAAACACCCACCCCCGTTCGGGCCATTATTTTGCAGCCCCGCACATTCGGACATTGGCTTACCATGTGACTCATAAGGTTCTTTCTTCGTCTCTTGCGCTGATTATCACTATCAGTGCGATCGATAGATAGCAAAGTCACCATGCGATGCTCGATGACTCACACAGCGACGGATTTCCGACGTTGTGTGCATCCGCCGAATTACACTTGGCACGAGTTGAGCGCACAATGGTACTAAGCTCGACGAAGGTGGAACGAGATGGAATGCAATTCTTGGCAATAACTGGACAGACCGGCGAAGCATTATGTTTCACCGGGTATTCGTTTCACGTTGGCGAGGGGAAAGCATGGATATCTACAGCAGTTTCGCGACGCGTTTCGATAAGTCCCGCGAGGAGGAATTCTCGCTGGAAGAGTATCTCGAGCTTTGTAAGGCAGATCCGTCGGTATATGCGAGCGCCAGCGAGCGTATGTTGATGGCAATCGGTGAGCCCGAGACGCTCGATACACGCAATGATCCTCGCCTGTCGCGCATTTTCGCGAACAAGGTGATGAAGATCTACCCGGCGTTCCGCGAATTTTACGGTGCCGAGGAAGTCATCGAGCAAGTGGTCTCGTACTTCCGCCACGCGGCGCAAGGCCTCGAGGAAAAGAAACAGATCCTTTATCTGTTGGGTCCGGTGGGCGGCGGTAAGTCGTCGATTGCCGAACGGCTTAAACAGCTAATGGAACGGGTGCCTTTTTATTCGATCAAGGATTCTCCCGTCAACGAGTCGCCGCTGGGCTTGTTCGACTACGAGGAGGACGGCCCGATTCTGGAAGAACAGTTCGGCATTCCGCGCCGCTATCTGAAGAGCATCCTCAGCCCGTGGGCGGTCAAACGTTTGCACGAGTACAACGGCGATATCCGCAAGTTCAAGGTGGTCAAGCGCTACCCGTCCGTGCTGCGCCAGTTGGGCATTGCGAAGACCGAACCGGGCGACGAAAACAATCAGGATATCTCGTCGTTGGTCGGGAAGGTCGACATCCGCAAGCTCGAACAGTTCTCGCAAGACGACGCGGATGCGTATAGCTACTCGGGCGGCCTCTGCTTGGCGAATCAGGGTTTACTCGAATTCGTCGAAATGTTCAAAGCGCCGATCAAGGTGCTGCACCCGTTGTTGACGGCAACCCAGGAAGGCAACTTCAAGGGAACAGAAGGCTTTGGCGCGATTCCGTTCGACGGCATCATTCTCGCGCACTCGAACGAGTCCGAGTGGAAAGTCTTCCGCAACAACAAGAACAACGAGGCAATGCTGGATCGGATCTATATCGTCAAGGTCCCGTATTGCTTGCGCGTGAGCGAGGAAGTGCGCATTTATGAGAAGCTGCTGCGCAATTCGTCTTTGGCGGACGCCATCTGCGCTCCGGGCACCTTGAAGATGATGGCGCAATTCTCGGCCTTGACCCGGCTGCACGAACCGGAAAATTCCAGCATCTATTCCAAGATGCAGGTCTACGACGGCGAGAATCTTAAAGATACCGACCCGAAGGCCAAGTCATACCAGGAGTATCGCGACTTCGCGGGCGTTGACGAGGGCATGAACGGAACCTCTACGCGGTTCGCGTTCAAGATCCTCTCACGCGTCTTCAACTTCGATTCCACTGAAGTGGCCGCCAATCCAGTGCATTTGATGTATGTGCTGGAACAGCAGATCGAGCGCGAGCAATTTCCGGCGGAGCAGGAACAAAAATACCTGTCCTTCGTTAAAGATCAACTGGCTTCACGCTATGTCGAATTCATTGGGAAGGAGATCCAGACCGCCTATCTCGAGTCGTATTCCGAGTATGGTCAAAACATTTTCGACCGCTATGTGACCTATGCGGATTTCTGGATTCAGGATCAGGAGTTCCGCGATCACGACACGGGCGAGAGTTTCGATCGGGCTGCGTTGAATGCCGAACTCGAAAAAATCGAGAAACCGGCTGGTATCAGCAACCCGAAGGATTTCCGCAACGAAATCGTCAATTTCGTGCTTCGCGCGCGGGCCGGCAATGCGGGCAACAATCCGCACTGGACCAGCTATGAAAAGCTGCGTCGGGTGATCGAGAAGAAGATGTTCTCGAACACGGAAGAGTTGCTGCCGGTGGTGTCGTTCAATGCGAAGGGCTCGGCGGAAGAGCAGCGCAAGCACGACGAATTCGTCAACCGGATGGTGGAAAAGGGGTACACGCCAAAGCAGGTCCGCCTGCTGTGCGAATGGTATCTGCGCGTACGCAAAGCGTCTTGATGCCAACGTCGCCGCATGCGATTTATGCATGCGGCGCTCGTACGGCGTGTGGTGCAGTCCAATAGTCCATCCACGCTAGCAGGCGTGAGGTGAGGACTGACCGCGACGACTCATCAGCAGGAGACGCATCTTGCCGCAAATTATCGACCGCAGACTTTCCGGCAAAAACAAAAGCATCGCGAATCGCGAACGCTTTCTGCGGCGCTTTCGCAGTCATATCCGCGGCGCGGTAACCGAAGCGATTCGGGATCGCGGCATCAAGGATATCGAGAAGTCGGAAAAAATAACGATTCCCCGCAAGGACGTGTCGGAACCGGTGTTCGGGCATGGCCCGGGCGGTACCCGCGAAATGGTGCATCCGGGCAATTCCGACTACATGCGCGGTGACCGCATCCAGCGCCCCAGCGGTGGCGGCGGTGGAGGCGGCGGCACCGGCAGCGGTCAGGCCAGCAAGGACGGCGAAGGCGAGGATGAATTTGCTTTCGAATTGAGCCGTGAAGAATTCATGCAGTACTTCTTCGAGGATCTCGAGTTGCCGCGTCTGATCGCGAGCGAATTCCTGACCGTGCCCAATTGGAAAAGTGTTCGTACTGGGTATGCGGCGGAAGGGACGCCGAACAATATCCATATCGTGCGCTCGCTACGCGGTGCACTCGGTCGCCGCATCGCCCTAGGTGGCCCGCTCGCCGCGGAAGTGCGCGAAATGAAGGCGCAGCTTTGGGAACTGGAACGTGCGCCAGACACGGCCGCCGATCCTGCCAAGCTCGACGAAATCCGCAAGCTGAAGGCGGATATCGTCGCGCTGGAAGGTCGGATCACGCGCATTCCTTTTATCGACCCGTTCGACTTGCGCTACGTCAATCGCACGCGGCAAAGCACGCCGTCGAGCCAGGCCGTGATGTTCTGCGTCATGGACGTTTCCGGATCGATGGACGAGCAGCGCAAGGACTTGTCGAAGCGCTTTTTTATCCTGCTTTACCTGTTTCTGACGCGGAATTACGAGCGTATCGAGATGGTCTTCATACGTCACCATACGCGCGCCGATGAAGTGAATGAAGAGACGTTCTTCCATTCGCGGGAAAGCGGCGGCACCGTCGTGTCGAGCGCGCTGGAATTGATGGCGAAGATCATCGAGGAACGATACTCACCAAACGAGTGGAATATCTACGGCGCGCAGGCGTCCGATGGCGATAACTGGAATGACGATTCGCCGAAATGCCGGCAATTGCTGAGCAAGGCGATTCTGCCGGCATGCCGTTACTTCGCCTACATCCAGGTCGCACCGGAAGAGCAGAACCTGTGGCAGGAATATGAACAGATGGCCGTCGATCATCCGCAGTTCGCCATGAAGAAAGTGCAGACGGCGGCGGATATCTATCCGGTGTTCCGCGAGCTTTTCGAAAAACGCGCGAACGCGAAACACGGCTGATCTGGGTAATTGATCCGTTTGGGCGCTCCCATGGCGGGGCGCAAAGGGGAAAGCGATGGGCGAGACGAATATGTGGATCGACCAGGCAAACGAGGAAGCGCAACGAGCATCGAAGACGGCGAGCGGCGTGGCAAGAAAGCGCGACCCCTTGCCGAGTCCATCCGACTGGACGTTCGAGTTGATCGAGGAGTACAACAAACATATTGATGCGGCGGCGAAGTCGTACAAACTCGATACCTATCCGAACCAGCTTGAGATCATCAGCTCCGAGCAGATGATGGACGCCTATGCCTCGATCGGCATGCCGGTGAACTATCGGCATTGGTCGTTCGGCAAGCATTTTCTGTCGACGGAAAAAGGCTATCGTCGCGGGCAGATGGGGCTGGCCTACGAGATCGTGATCAACTCGAATCCCTGTATCTCGTATTTGATGGAGGAGAACACGCTGACGATGCAGGCGCTCGTCATCGCGCATGCGGCATACGGCCATAACTCCTTCTTCAAGGGCAACTATCTGTTCCAGATGTGGACCGATGCCAGTGCGATCATCGACTATCTGGTATACGCAAAGAACTACATCACCGAATGCGAGGAGCGGCACGGACTGGGCCGGGTCGAGGAATTGCTCGATTCCTGCCATGCATTGATGAATTATGGCGTCGACCGCTACAAGCGGCCGCAGAAGCTGTCGCTGGAAAAGGAACGGCTGCGGCAGCGCGAGCGCGAAGCCTATCTGCAGTCGCAGATCAACGAGCTGTGGCGCACGCTGCCGCCGCGGAAGATCGAAACGGTCGATGCGGTGGAAGAGCGGTTCCCCGACGAGCCGCAGGAGAACCTGCTCTACTTTGCCGAAAAGAAAGCGCCGCTGCTGGAGCCATGGGAGCGCGAAGTCATTCGTATCGTGCGAAAGGTCGCGCAATATTTCTATCCGCAACGGCAGACGCAGGTGATGAACGAAGGCTGGGCCACGTTCTGGCACTACACCTTGCTGAACACCTTGTACGACCAAGGGAAACTGTCGGACGGCTTCATGATGGAGTTCCTCCATTCACACAGTAACGTCGTCTTCCAGCCGCCGGTGAGCAAGCCGTACTACACGGGGATCAATCCCTACGCGCTCGGCTTTTCGATGATGACCGATATCCGGCGCATCTGCGAACATCCGACGGAAGAGGATCGTTACTGGTTCCCCGATATGGCCGGCTCGGATTGGCTGGAAACCTTGCACTACGCGATGCGCAACTTCAAGGACGAAAGCTTTATCGCGCAATACCTGTCGCCGAAAGTCATCCGCGATATGCGCTTCTTCTCCGTCCTCGACGACGAGCACGACGATGCGCTCGCCATCTCCGCGATCCACGACGAGAGCGGCTATCGCTATGTCCGGCAGGCGCTTTCCAAACAGTACGACCTGCATCACCGGGAGCCGAATATCCAGGTCTGGTCCGTCGATCGACGCGGCGATCGAAGCCTAACGTTGCGGCACGTACGGGCGGACAATCGACCGCTGGACAGTTCGACCGACGAAGTATTACGGCACATGACCCGGCTGTGGGGCTTCGACGTGAAACTCGAAAGCGTGGATGCCGAAGGGAATGTGGTCGAACGTTATAAGTGCGAAGGCCTTCGCGGCGTGCGGCCCTGATCGGCCTGAACCAGGCGGTGGCGACGACCGACTGAACGACGTGCCCCGCTAGCCGCGCGGCAGGCGCGGCGCCATAAAAAAAGCCCTCACGACGGAGGGCCTTGCGGTGCCATGCGATTCCTGGAAGCCTTTGAACCCGCGGACGACGCGGCGTTCGCCCGCTTCTAGGAATTGCCGAACCTTTTCGATTCGATCAGGCGAAGTTCTTCGCCGCGAATTCCCAGTTCGCGATGTTCCAGAATGCAGCCAGGAAGTTCGGGCGGGAATTACGGTGATCGATGTAGTAAGCGTGTTCCCACACGTCGATCGTCAGCAGTGCCTTGGCATCGGTCGTCAACGGCGTGGCGGCGTTGCTCGTCGAAACGATGTCCACCGAACCGTCGGCCTTCTTCACCAGCCAGGTCCAGCCCGAACCGAAGTTCGCGGCAGCGGCAGCGGCAAACGCTTCCTTGAACTTGTCGAAGCTGCCCCACTTCGCCGTGATCGCATCGGCCAGTGCGCCCGTCGGCGCGCCGCCGCCGTTGGGTGCCAGCGAACTCCAGAAGAACGTGTGGTTCCAAATCTGCGCTGCATTATTGAACACGCCGCCCGACGACTTCTTGATGATTTCTTCCAGCGAGAGGCTTTCGAATTCGGTACCCGGGATCAGCTTGTTCAGGTTCGTCACGTACGTCTGATGATGCTTGCCGTAGTGGTACTCGAGCGTCTCGAGCGACATATGCGGTTGCAGCGCGTCTTTCGCGTAGGGCAGCGGGGGCAGTTCAAATGACATAGCTGTTGGCATCCTTGTCGTTGGTTTGCAGGGTATGTTTAACCTCGCATGCGCCGGGTCGACCACGCCGCTTGGCGCGACGTCGCAGACCGTGGAGCGAACCAGCGGGACGCGCTGTGCTTCCTATTGCGGGAACCCACTTTGTTCGTTCGCCGATCGACGACGCCCAATGGGCGGCACGTCCGACGGCGCAGCGAGGCTTATTTTGACCACTTCGGCGATTGTAGGGCAGTTACCGCCCCCCCGCAAACGACCGATAGGGAATAAGCTGGCCCGAAACGGCGGTCCGGCCGCCCGTCCCCGCCCGATTTTGTCGCATTTGCTCAAAAATGCAGCACGTGTAAAAAAGTCCAATCGAATCAGGGTTTACGTGTCCCTTCCCCAAGTTGTTCACATGAAAGGGGCCGCATACTGGGGATGAAACCGCCATCCCGCGCTCACGAGGCTGTGGACAACCCCGCGTTCACCGGGCCTGCCCGGTGAACGCGGTAGACAGGAATCCGAGCGGAAGACGCTGCCTAAATTTTAGTCATCGGCAATTTTGGTAGGTGGGGCATTGGGTTAGCTTGCCCCTCCCCAAGTTGTCCACATGTAAACCGAGTTTAGGTGGGGATAGGAAAAGGACCGTCGCCGCGCGTCCGCCCCGCAATTGCTCAAAAAATAAGCACACCCTGAAAGACGAGCCATGACAAGGACTTAGGAAGACGTTCCGGCTGTTTCCCACAGGTTTCCGGCGCGCACCTGTGGATGACATTCGCGTGACAGGCCCTACCCCGCTTGCCGCGCTGGGTCGGGCGCGTTACATTGCGCGGTTCGGCAAGCAGGGAGGGCAGCATGACCGTTGGCAAGGGAGAGGCGATCATCACGGCTGCATGGCAGCGCCGCGGACCATTGGCATGGTCGCTCTGGCCGCTCTCGGTCGTGTTCTGCGGTATCGCCGCCGTACGTCGCGCGAGTTTCAAGCGAGGCTGGCGCCAGTCCGTCCGCATGCCGGTGCCGGTGGTCGTCGTCGGTAATGTGACGGTGGGGGGCGCCGGAAAGACGCCGACCGTGATCGCCTTGATCGAGGCCTTGCGTGCGCAAGGCTTCACGCCGGGCGTCGTGTCGCGCGGGTATGGCAGCGCGGCAAGCCGACGCCCGGCGCCGACGGTCGTCGCGGCGGGTTGCGATTCGAACGACACGGTCCCGCCTGGCTTCTCGACGGTCTCGACACGGCAGGCGGACCCCGCCGATATCGGCGATGAGCCCGCCTTGATCGTGCGGCGCACCGGTGCGCCGCTGGCCGTCGGGCGCGATCGCGTCGCCGCGGCGCAGGCGTTGTTGACGCAGACGCCCTCGATTGATGTCATCCTGTGCGACGACGGACTCCAACATTATCGGTTGGCGCGCGATGTCGAAATCGTCGTCTTCGATTCGCGCCTGGGCGGCAACGGTTTTCTGATTCCCGCCGGCCCGTTGCGCGAACCGCTGTCACGCGCGCGCGACGCGACAGTGATCAACAATGCGCCCGTCTCGATCGCGCCGGCCGATTGGCCCCATACCTATGCCATGACGCTGGTGCCGGGCGACGCCTGGCAAGTCTGTCCTCCCGCCGAGAAGGCCGCATCCCGTTCGGCGCCCGCGCCGACCCCGCATCGCCCCCTTGCTTCCTTTGCCGGGCGCGATGCCGCACACACCCTCGCCGCAGCCGGCATCGGTGCGCCGGAGCGCTTCTTCGACATGTTGCGCGGCCTCGGTATCGCAGCGCGCACGCTGCCGCTACCCGATCATCATCGTTTCGATCGGAACCCCTTTGAAGACGACCCTGCCGAGACGATCCTTGTAACCGAGAAGGATGCGGTAAAATGCGGCGATTGGCATGATCCCCGTATCTGGGCCGTCCCGGTGAAGGGCATGCTGGATCCCCGTTTGATAGCGCTTGTCGTGGAGAAGGTCCGTGGACGCTCGTCTGCTTGAAATCCTCGTGTGTCCGTTGTGCAAGGGACCGCTGAAACATGATCGCAATGCGCAGGAATTGATCTGCGCCGTCGATAAACTCGCCTACCCGATTCAGGATGGCATCCCCGTCATGCTGGCCGACGAGGCGCGTACGACGGTCGAAGGGCAACGGGTCAATCCGGCCGGCCCCGATGCGGCTGCCGGCACCGTCTGACCGATCGACCCGACCGTGTCCCTGCCCGCCTCCTCCCCCGCATCGTCCCCGTCCATCGGTGACGATGCGTCGCCGGACTTCGTTGCCGTCGTCCCGGCCCGCCTGGCATCCACCCGCCTGCCGAACAAGCCGCTGGCCGATATCGGCGGCAAGCCGATGGTCGTCCACGTCGCGGAACGCGCGCAGGCGTCCGGTGCCCGCGCCGTGGTCGTGGCGACAGACGCCCAATCGGTCTTCGATGCGGTGACCGCCGCGGGATTCGACGCGATGCTGACGCGCCCCGATCACCCGTCGGGCACCGATCGTCTGGCCGAAGTGGCCACGCGCCTGGGCTGGTCCGACGACACCATCGTCGTCAACGTTCAAGGCGATGAACCGCTGATCGCGCCGGCATTGGTGCGCGGCGTGGCCGCCCATCTGAATGCGCATCCGGAATGCGCGATCGCGACGGCCGCGCATCCGATCCATGGCATTCACGAAATCTTCGATCCGAACGCCGTCAAGGTGGTGCTGGATGCGAAAGGCGTGGCGATGTACTTCTCGCGCGCGCCGATCCCGTGGTTTCGGGAAGGCTATGCACGCCCGATCGCACTGGCTGTGCCCCTTGCTGACGACGCATCCGCGCTGCCCGCTTCGACATCCGGAACGGCTGCGCATGACGCTGCGGCGCCATCTGTCAATACCGCGACGTCCTCTGTTGCGCCGACGCTGGAAAGCGCCCTGGCGGCTTCTCGCGACGCCGCGGCGGATCGCCGCAGCCAATTGGCCGAGGATGCCCCCGCGCCGGTTTATCGCCATGTAGGCATCTACGCGTATCGCGTCGGTTTCCTGCGCCGCTATCCGACGCTATCGCCGGCACCGCTGGAACGCGCCGAATCGCTTGAACAGCTCCGTGCCATGTGGCATGGCGAGCGGATCGCGGTGCTGGTGACGGCCGATGCGCCCCCTCCGGGCGTGGATACACCGGAGGACCTGGCACGGGCTCGGGAAGCGTATGCAAGGCGCGCCAGCTGAACGGCGAGGGCTTTGCATACGCAAGCGCCGATGACAGCATGTCGCATGCCCGCTGATCCGAACCGGTGTGACAGGCCGGTTTCATCGGCAACAACCATGGCATAATCAGCGTTCGCGCTGGTAGAACGCGTCTAATTCGACGCGTCCTCGACCGACGGGACGGGCCTCTCGCATGGCCCTCGTCTGTGACCAAGATAAACGCCCTCGACGACAGCGTGATGACGCCGCCGTTCTAGCGGATGGGCTAAAACGCGGTCGGCGCGCCGGCGTTGATCCACCGTGGATACCTCCACGGGCTGTTGATCATCTTTTTTTCACACCCAATTTCAAGTTGTCGGCAGGCCTGCGGCGTGAATCTCCCGCCGCGGCGCACGCATGTTGCACCCTGCGGCATACGCCGCGAGGAAGCGATACGACCTTCGGGGCGACGCGTCTGGCCCGCCGGCAGCTTGGCACAAGATCCATATAAACGGAGTGATCGTCATGCGTTTGATCCTGTTAGGCGCGCCCGGCGCGGGCAAGGGCACCCAAGCTGCATTCATCAAGGAACATTTCGGTATTCCGCAGATCTCGACGGGCGACATGCTACGCGCCGCGGTCAAGGCGGGTTCGCCGCTGGGACTGGAAGCGAAGCGTTTCATGGACGCCGGCGAACTGGTCACCGATGAGCTGATCATCAATCTGGTGAAGGAACGCCTGCAGCAGCCGGACTGCGAGAACGGCTATCTGTTCGACGGTTTCCCGCGGACGATTCCCCAGGCGGAAGCAATGCGCGAAAGCCATGTCGCGATCGATCACGTGCTCGAAATCGACGTACCGTTCGACGAGATCATCGGCCGTATCAGCGGTCGTCGCGTGCATGCACCGTCGGGCCGCACCTATCACGTGACGTTCAACCCGCCGAAGGAAGAAGGCAAGGACGACGTTACCGGTGAACCGCTGATCCAACGCGACGACGACAAGGAAGACGTCGTCCGCAAGCGCCTGGAAGTCTATAACGCGCAAACGCGCCCCTTGGTCGATTTCTACCAGCAATGGGCCAAGTCGAACGACAGCGAAGGCGCGCCGATCTATCGTCGCATCGCCGGTCTGGGCAAGGTCGATGAGATCCGCGAACGCGCATTGGACGCGTTGAAGGATTGATCGACGGCGGCGTCGGCGGGATCTATCCGGATCACGTCGGCGCCGACGGCAATACCCCGCTGCCGCCAAATACGATGGCCGGCACAGGAAGCGCGCTCTGGTAGGACTACAGGCGCGCTTCGTCGTCTCCGCGCCGTTGACTGGCGCGTTGCCGGAGATCGGTCAGTTGCGTTTCGATGATCGTCGCGTCCTCGGATGCAGGCCGTTCTTCCAGATAGGCCTGCAGATCGGCAATGGCCGGACGATAGGCATCGACACGCGCAAAGGCCAGCCCGCGATCACGACGCTCTTCGATATTCTGCGGCAGCAAAATCGCCAACCGTTGCTGCACCGCAAGCAGTAGCGGCCACTGCTCGGTTTGCAGATAGATCATCTTCAAATTGCGCAGCATGCGCGCGACCACCTCACGCGCCGATGCCGGCTGCAGAATGGCGCGCAAGGCGCTGGCCACCGGCTCGCCCGCGCTGATCATGTACGGCTCGAGCATCTCCATCAGCTGCGATTCGCTCAGCGAGTCGCCGGTGGTAGGATCCATGATGACCTCCCCTGCCGGCAAGGTCGCGCGCAACATGAAATGCCCGGGAAACGAGACGCCGCTGACTTTCAAACCCAGTTGCTGCGCCATTTCGAGATACAGCACCGCGAGCGAGATCGGGATGCCCTGCCGCTTGTGCAGCACCGCGTTCAGATGGCTGTTGTCGGGGTCGTAGTAATCGTTCCGGTTGCCGGCAAAGCCCAGCTCGCGAAAGAAATAGCGGTTCAGCAGATGCAGCTTCTGCGCGGCGCCGGCCTGTTTCGGCAGTCGCTTACGTAATTTGTCGACCAGCGCATCGATATCCGCCAGCGCGGCCTGCACGTCCAGTTGCGGATACGCGTCCTGCGCGAGCGACAGCGCCGCTTCCGTCAGCGGCAAGCTCTCGTCGTCGGCAACCAGCACGCCGAAGTAATCCAATACAACCGTCGACTTCGCCACGTTACACCCTCCGTCGGAAGTAGCTGTATTTGAAACCCATCAGCATCAGTATCGCAAAATATAGCGCGGCGAAGAGGACAAGGCTCGCGCCCAGCAATGCGATGCGCAGCCAGGGCGACTGCCCCAGGCCGACCCAGTCGAACGATTGTGCAAACCACAGCATCACGCCGGCCAGGATCAGGCAGGCGCCCAACATTTGCGCAAAAAAGATCGGCCAGCCGGGTTCAGGACGGTAGATGCCCCGCATCCGCAAAATGACGAACAAGGCCAGCGCATTGGCGGTCGCGCCGACGCCGATCGACAAGGCCAGTCCCGCGTGCGCAAAGACCGGCACGAACAGGTAGTTGCACAGCTGCGTGAAGATCAGCGTGCAGACCGCCACACGGACCGGCGTCTTGATATCTTGCCGCGCGTAGAAAGCCGGCGTCAGGATCTTCAGCAAGGTAAAGCCCAGCAGACCGACGCCGTACAGGCCGAGCGCGCGCGCCACCATCGTCACGTCATGGGCGTCGTTGAGCTTGCCATAGCCGAACAAGGTGGCCGTCAGCGGCTCGGCGAAGACGAACAGCGCCACGGCGGCGGGCGCCGCAAATAGAAAGGTCAGCCGGAGCCCCCAGTCCAGCAGCGACGAATATTCCGCATGCGCTTTGTCCGTGTGTGCCTTCGACAGGCTGGGCAACAGGATGGTCCCCAGTGCCACGCCCAATAACGCGTTCGGAAATTCCATCAAACGGTCGGCGTACGACAGCCAGGACACGCTACCGGCCGGGAGATGCGACGCGATATTGGTGTTGATGATCAGGCTCAACTGCGCGACGGATACGCCAAAGGTCGCCGGCACCATCTTCGCCAACACGCGTTTGACGCCGCGGTGGCCGAGCGCCTTGATCGGATCGAGCATGATGCGTGGCGCCATGTCGATTTTCTTCAGGGCCGGGATCTGCACCAGAAACTGCAACAGTCCGCCGACGATGACGGCAAACGGCAGGGCGTAGATCGGCGTCTTCAGATGCGGCGCGACGACGGTGGCGGCAACAATGAAGCTGACGTTCAGCAACAGCGGCGCGAACGCCGGCATCGAGAAATTCTTATACGTGTTCAGCACGCCGGCCGCGAGCGACGTCAGCGAGATCAGTGCGATGTACGGGAACATGATCCGCGTCATCCAGACCGCCTCGGGGAAGGCCGTCCCCTCGTGCTCCAGGCCGGACGCCACCGCATAGACCACCCAGCTGGCGCCGGCGATGCCGAGCACCGAGAGGATCGCCAGGAACCAGGCGAGCACCGTCGCCATCGCATCGACGAGCGCCTTGGTCTCATCGTGTCCGCGCTGATTCTTAAACTCAGCGAGGATCGGCACGAAGGCTTGGGAAAACGCCCCCTCCGCCGACAGGCGTCTTAGCAAATTGGGGATCCGGAACGCGACGTTGAAGGCGTCGGTGTATATGCTGGCGCCGAATGCGCGGGCTATCAACGTTTCGCGGGCGAGTCCGGTGATCCGGGAAAGCAGCGTGAAGCCGCTGACAGTGACGAGCGCTTTGAGTAGATTCATGTTGCGGCTATTATACGGATCAACGCCGGAATGCATCCGGCCCCACAGATTCTTGCCGCGGTGCTTGCTTCGCCAATCCGAATCGCGCTATACTCGACGGTTCCGAATCATTCCATTTCGCTTCTCCGGTTGTTTTCGGTTGCTCGTCAACCGGTCTGTCTTCAACAACAATCGAAGCACGGTTGAAAAACAGCCGAAGCACAGGACAAGGTAATTTTCATGGCAAATTCCGCCCAAGCTATCAAGCGTGCTCGTCAAAGCAAGCAACGCAACGCCCTGCGCTCGGCGCAACGCGCTCAAGCGCGCACCTCGATCAAGAGCGTCGCGAAAGCACTGACGTCTGGCGATCTGCCGAAGGCGACGGTTGCATTCAAGCTGTCGGCCAAGACGCTGGATATCATGGCTGACAAGCGCGTGATCCACAAGAACAAGGCTGCGCGCCTGAAGAGCCGTCTGGCTGCTCGCCTGAAGAAGGCTGCTCTGGCTCCGCAAGCTGCTGCCTAAATAGGCACACGCCCGCATCGCATGATGCGGACGGCCGGCGACGCGTTTCGATGCGTCCGCCTGTCCCGCGTATCCGCCTCACTGCTGTTCTTGGATAGCATTTTATCGGATACGCCATCAAGCATTGCGTCGGAGAATCGACGTTTTCGCTTACAAAAAAGCCCGCTTGCGGGCTTTTTGTATTGGTCCGACGCGGATCAGGTGAGACGCCGATGAGTGCCAGGGCATTGGGCCGAGCCGGATCGACTGCGGGCTCGGGATAGCAGCGTAAGGGGCCTAAGGGGCGCGGGCGCGGTGCGCGCGGGAAATCAGCGCGGTCGGTCTTCGAAAATGAGACAGCCTTCCGAGACCTGTAGGTCGTTGTCTTTCGCGAAGTTCATCACGAAATCGAAGGCCATCGGTTCCTTCTGGCGCAGCCGTTCATCGACGATCACGCATTTGATCCCCGAAAGAATCACCGGCCGGACGTACAGGGAATACTTCAGACGTGCGTTCGGGCCGCTCGCGCCGGGCCCGAAGGCCGACATCACGCCCGCAAGACGCTCGGACCAGTCACTCGGCCGAAACGTCTTACCGGACGAGGTAATGCCCTGAACGAAATATTCGCGCGGTGGAGTATCGGCCATAGCGTTGCAGTTGAAACGTCGGTCCCAACTCTGACGTGCGCAGCCCGGCAAACAGGAAGCGGGCAAGCTTTCACCTGTCCCCTTCCCGTCGGCTGGTTCCTGCCGCACACGCGATACCGGCAGAGTCAGGACAGAGGGGTTGCCCGAAGGAATGCAAACCGTAGTTCTGTCGAACCAGAGTGCAATTATAGCGTGATCGGCCTGACCCCGCCGCCAGCACGGTCCGCAATACTCGTCAAAACAGGCATAATCCTCTATCCTTTCTGACACGATCCGAAACAATACGGTGGATTGCGTTCGTACGACCCTGCGCACTGTTGCGCGCACCCGGCCGCCAACGCACCTGCGCACGCTTCGCTGCGGCTGACTGAAACGAAACGGGGCCACCGCCTTCTTATGACCAACAAAACGCTCCGCCACTATCTCCGCTTCACGGACCTGACGAACACCGAGTACGACTATCTGCTCGAACGCACCCGGCTGCTGAAGCAGAAGTTCAAGCGATACGAGACCTATCATCCGCTGCACGACCGCACGCTGGCGATGATCTTCGAGAAGAGTTCGACGCGCACCCGGCTGTCCTTCGAAGCCGGCATTCACCAATTGGGCGGTCACGCGGTCTATCTGAATACCCGCGACACGCAATTGGGCCGAGGCGAGCCGATCGAAGATGCCGCGCAGGTCATCTCGCGCATGACGGACATCATCATGATCCGGACCTTCGGTCAGGAAATCCTCGAGCGTTTTGCGGCGCATTCGCGCGTCCCGGTCATCAATGGCCTGACGAACGAATATCACCCGTGCCAGGTGCTGGCGGATATCTTTACCTACCACGAGAAGACCGGCGGCACGATCCGCGGCAAGACCGTCGCGTGGGTGGGTGACGCGAACAATATGGCCTATACGTGGATCGACGCGGCGCGGATCCTCGGTTTCACGCTGCATATCTCGACCCCGCCCGGCTATCGCCTGGATCCGGCACTGGCCGGCGAGCCGGCACCGGACGGCGTGATCGGCGGCTACAAACTGATCGACGATCCGCTGGAAGCGTGCCGCGGCGCGCATCTGGTGACCACCGACGTCTGGACCAGCATGGGTTTCGAGGCGGAGAACGACGCGCGCAAGACGGCGTTCGCCGACTGGTGCGTGGACGAGGAGATGATGGGCGTGGCCGCAGCGGACGCGCTATTCATGCATTGCCTGCCGGCACACCGCGGCGAAGAAGTGACCGCAGCCGTCATCGACGGTCCGCAGAGCGTGGTGTGGGAGGAAGCGGAAAACCGTCTGCACGTGCAAAAAGCGCTGATGGAATTTCTGCTGTTGGGCGAATTGAATCACTAAAAGCCGACACGGGCCGATCCGGCCCGCTGTCGATCACTGCCGCGCCGTTGGGATTTCCGCTGGCATGACTCCGGGTGTGTAACAGGGTCATGTCGCAAAAACCACGGCTAGCGGCCCGGAAAATGGCAGAATACGGGTTTTCCTGTTCCTCGCCAGTCAAGAGTTCACCATGAGCGATATCAAGAAAGTCGTGCTCGCCTATTCGGGCGGCCTCGATACCTCCGTCATTCTGAAGTGGTTGCAAGACAACTACGATGCGGAAGTGGTCACGTTCACCGCCGACATCGGTCAGGGCGAAGAGCTGGAGCCCGCACGCGCGAAGGCCCTGAAGCTGGGCATCAAGCCGGAAAACATCTATATCGACGATCTGCGCGAAGAATTCGTGCGCGACTTCGTGTTCCCGATGTTCCGTGCGAACGCGATCTACGAAGGCGAGTACCTGCTGGGCACGTCGATCGCCCGTCCGCTGATCGCCAAGCGCCAGATCGAAATCGCGCGCGCCACCGGTGCGGAAGCGGTGTCGCACGGCGCCACCGGCAAAGGCAACGACCAAGTTCGCTTCGAGCTCGGCTACTACGGTCTCGAGCCGGGTATCAAGGTCATCGCGCCGTGGCGCGAATGGGATCTGCTCTCGCGTGAAAAGCTGCTCGCCTACGCCGAGAACGCCGGTATCCCGATCGATATGAAGCACAAGCAAGGCGGCGCGCCGTATTCGATGGACGCGAACCTGCTGCACATCTCGTTCGAAGGTCGCCACCTGGAAGATCCGAAAAACGAAGCCGAAGCCGATATGTGGCGCTGGACGGTGTCGCCGGAGCAGGCGCCCGATGCAGCGGAATATCTGGACATCGAGTACGCGAATGGCGATCCGATCGCGATCAACGGCAAGGCGATGTCGCCGGCCGAGATCCTGACGGAGCTGAACAGCCTGGGCGGCAAGCATGGCATCGGTCGTCTGGATCTGGTGGAAAACCGCTACGTCGGCATGAAGTCGCGCGGCTGCTATGAAACGCCGGGCGGGACGATCCTGCTGAAGGCGCACCGTGGCATCGAGTCGATCACGCTTGACCGCGAAGTGGCCCACCTGAAGGACGATCTGCTGGCACGCTATGCGTCGTTGATCTATAACGGCTATTGGTGGAGCCCGGAGCGCGTGGCGCTGCAGGTCTTGATCGACCACACGCAGAAGAACGTCAACGGCTGGGTGCGCCTGAAGCTGTACAAGGGCAGCGTCTCGGTGGTCGCACGCGACTCGAAGGACACGCTGTTCGACAAGACGATCGCGACGTTCGACGACGACGGCGGCGCCTACAACCAGGCGGATGCTGGCGGCTTCATCAAGCTGAACGCGCTGCGTATGCGGATTGCCGAAAACGCACGTCGCCAACGCGGTTGATGCAATCCCGGTGATCGGGGATACGCCCGATCGATAGCCGGATACACAGCGGCCCGCCTGACGGAAACGTCGGCGGGCCGTTGTTTTTTGCATTCGCAGAAAAGACCCCTGACCCGGGGCGCACGCGGCCACGCTGGCCGTGCGGCGCGCCCGGCTTAGAGCACCAGCGGTTCCGCTTCGAGACGCACGCCAAAACGGGCAGCGACGTCATCGACGATACATGCGGCCAACTGCATGACGTCGTGCCCGGTCGCGCCGCCCGTGTTCGTCAGAACGAGCGCCTGGCGATCGTGCACCCGCGCCGCGCTGCCGGCGGCGATGCCCCGCCCCTTCCAGCCGCATTGATCGATCAGCCAACCGGCCGCGAGCTTGTACCGACCGTCCGTCTGCGGATACGCGATCAGGCCCGGCTCACGTGCCTGCAATGACGCCCACTGCGCCGCGTCGATGACGGGATTCTTGAAGAAGCTCCCGGCATTGCCGATGACGGCCGGATCCGGTAATTTGGCCTGCCGTACGGCGACGACGGCGTCGAAGATATCGCGTGGCGTGGGCGCCGTGCATTGTCTTGCCTGCAAGACCTTGTCGAGGTCGGCATATGCACGGCGCGGCGCCCATTGCTTCGGCAATGAAAAGGTCACCGACAGAATGATCCAACGCTCCCCGCCGGGCTGCTTGAAGACGCTGTCGCGATAGCCGAAACGGCAGTCCGCGCAATCGAAGCGACGAATGTCTCCGGTCTGCCGATCCATCGCCGTCAACGTGTCGAAGAAATCGGCGATTTCGACGCCGTAGGCCCCAATGTTCTGCACCGGCGCCGCCCCCACCGTGCCGGGGATCAGCGCCAGGTTTTCCAGTCCGGGACAGCCTTGCGCCAAGGTCCAATCGACGAAAGCATGCCAGGGCTCACCGGCGCCGGCCTGGACGCGGACCCGGCGCCCATCGTCGACAACGTCCGAAGCGGATACAATCGACCGCCCGCGCAGGGCGATGCGCAGCACCAGGGCATCGAGGTCGCCCGTCAGCACGATATTGCTGCCGCCGCCCAGGACATGCACCGGCAGCCCTGCCACACGCGTATCGCGCAAGACCGCACGCAAGGCCTCGGCGCTGTCGACGGTGGCGCCGAAGCGGGCGCGAACGTCGAAGCCGAAAGTATTCCAGTCCTTCAACGGGATGTCGGGCTGCAGCAGGTCTTGCGCGAAGGCGCGGTCGGCATCGCCAGCGCGGGACGCATCGGGCGGGGAGGAAGCGTCGACGGACATCGAGGGTTTCGGGGAATCGGTGGAAATCAGGATCGGTCGGGACAGCGCGCCCCACATGGGCATACCGCCAGGCATGCCGACAACGGTAAAATAACGCGGTCAGAGATTATAACGGTCTGCGCCCCAAGGACGCGGACCGCCCTATCAGCACTATCAGGAGTCAAGCACCATGCCAACATTCGACGTCGTTTGCGAAGCCAATATGATCGAAGTGAAGAACGCGGTCGAGCAGGCGAACAAGGAAATTTCGACCCGCTTCGATTTCAAGGGGTCGGATTCGCGCCTCGAGCATAAGGACACGGAACTGACCGCGCATGCCGACGACGACTTCAAGCTCGGCCAGGTCAAGGACGTGATGGTGTCGAAGATGGCCAAGCGCAATGTCGACGTCCGTTTCCTCGACTACGGCAAGGTCGAGAAAATCGGCGGCGACAAGGTCAAGCAGGTCATCACCATCAAGAAGGGCGTCAGCGGCGATCTGGCCAAGAAGATCGTCAAGACGATCAAGGACGCCAAGATCAAGGTCCAGGCGAGCATTCAAGGCGATGCCGTGCGCGTGTCCGGCACCAAGCGCGACGATCTGCAAGCGACCATCGCACTGTTGAAGAAAGAGATCACCGACACGCCGCTCGATTTCAACAACTTCCGCGACTAAAAGGCGCGTGGCAAAACCCTAGCCGACCTTCTTTTTTGCGCCGATCTTGCTTTCCTCGCCGGATAGCAGCTTCGTGATATTGGCCTTGTGGCGCCAGATCAGCAGCAGGCTCATCACCGCCACGGCCCACGTCACGCGATTGGCGCCGCCGGCCAGAAAGGCTTGGTAGAACGGCGCGGCGATCGCGGCGATCAACGCTGCCAGCGACGAGTATCGCGTCAAGGCGGCGACCAGCAGCCAGGTCAGCAGCGTCGCGGCGCCGAGCAAGGGATGGAAGGCCAGCAGCACCCCAGCCGCAGTCGCCACGCCCTTGCCGCCTTTGAAACGGAAGAAGATCGGCCAGAGATGCCCGATAAACACGGCGATACCGGAAGCGGCAATCGCGCACTGCGCATCCGCATCGGCCCAACCATGCGTATGCACCCAGAGGCTCACGAGCCAGACGGCGAGCCAGCCTTTCAGCGCATCCCCGATCAACGTCAGAATGGCCGCTTTCCGATTGCCGCTACGCAGCACATTGGTGGCGCCCGGGTTACCGGAACCATAGGAGCGCGGATCCGACAGTCCCATCGCCGAACTGACGACGACGGCAAAGGAGACGGAGCCCAGCAGATAGCTGAGCACGATGGCAATGAGTTGGCTGATCAAGACGGGTCTCGCTGGAGCATCTGAATTTTACGGACCGCGCCGATCACGACAGACGGCAGCGGAACGCCGCGATTGTACCGCGTTGGCGAGCGCAATCCATCACCGGCGCCCTAATGCGGGGGCCGCCCCTATCGAGGGGGCTGCCGTTCAGGCATTCAGAGGGCCAGCGGGTCGGCCAGACGGCCGGTGGCGGAGTCGAAGGCGATTTTGTTTTCAATCGTCGCCGTGGTGCCCATCGCGTAATAGTTGACGGCGAGGCTGTCGTCGGGCATTGCGCGGATCGTGACGCTGACGGTGCTGATCAATGCGCTGTTCTGCTCCCCTTGCGGCGTGCGCATGGCCGCCTCCGATGCGCCGAAAGCGCTTATCGGCCAATGCGCTTCGATCGATACATTGACCAAGCCATCGTGGTTGCGGATATCGAATCGATATTCGGGCGCATCGATGCTCTCCAGATCGACCCACACCCCGTTGCCGACGTCGACGCGCGCCTTATCCGAACCGGCGATCAAAAAATGGGCTTTCAACGGATCGGCGAGGGCCGTTTGCGCCACGCCCAGACTTAAGTATTGCGTTGCCTCCTGCATGACCTGTGCATTTCGGCCGCAGACATTCCATAGCTGCTTCAGTTGCGTATTGCCTGCATGCGAGAGATCGCTGGTCTCCGATCCCCACGCGCCCCAAAACGTGTTCAACATCGTCCGTGCGCCTTCGACAGCGGTGTCGCTCATTCCATAAGCGTCGTCGGACATGACTAAAGCGAGCCGTTCGAAATCGTCGGCGAATGCACTGTCCACGCGATAGCCGCTCAAATCAGACACCGCGACCGGCATGATCGTCAGTCCTTTCTCGACATCCTCCGAGTACCGCGTATTTCGCTCCAGCAAGCGGTGACTGACAGCGTCGATCTCCGTCATCTTGCCGGTGAGCGTTTTGACGACGGCAATGCCGCTACGATCCAACGGGGCGAGCTGCTGCTCCGACAAAGCATCTACGATCTGCATCGCCTCGCTGGCGCGCGCGGGGTCCGCCTCTCCCATCTCCGTCAATGCCTGCATGACGTTCGACGCCGCCGTGGCGGCGGGATCCACCGCTTCCGTCGTGCTGGCGCGAACCGTTTCAGGCGCAGGCGGTGCCGCGCCGGCCGGCACGTCCTCTTCTTCGCGCGGCCGCCGATTGGATGCGATCAGCAACTCCGTCAGATAGCGTTCGGCGATCTCGCTATCCTTGGCATCGACGGGGATCGGTGTCGCGTCGCCCTGCAGCTTGCTTGCCTCCTGCGCGAACGCGTCGCTTATTACCACGCTCTCCATGCCGATGCCCGTCGCCAGTTGGAGATTCTCCAGTATCAACGGCACGGTTTCGGCAACGTAATGCGTCGTGTTGACGACGACGGCCGAAGCGTCGGCGATATGTTCGATCACGGTTTCGGCGATCTCGCCAGCCGCCGCGATCCCGCGCGTGACGCCCGCCGATGTCGCTTGATAGGCACTGACAACCGCGGCGATCGCACCGTCCGGAGACGGAAGAAAGGCGCGCAATGGCTGCACGATCTCCAAAATCCCCCTGTCATTGATCGCGTGATTGGCCATGTCGGCCACCACGCTGTAGAAACCTAGATCGTCCGCGCCGCGATTGATCTCGGGATTGGCGACGATGCCCATATCGATGACGTTTTTCATTTGTCGATAGAGAAACGTCGCACCGGCATACGCGTTGAGGCTTTTTCCCAGCAGCTTGTCCAACGGCTCCCAACCATGCCTGCCCACCATCGTGGCAAGCATTTTTTCGCTGGATTTTTCGTCGATGTGCGCCGCCAATTTCGAGGCGAGATCGGCGCTGACATCGCCCAACGCCGCGACCACCTCCGTTCTGATACCACTTTGATCGGCCTGGGTCAGATTGACATGGATGGCTTCCTTCGCCAGTTTCCCGACCGCGTCGATCATCTCGCTTTTTTCGCCGAGCAGTAATGCGGTCAACGCGAGCGGGGCCAATGTCGTATGGCGCTCACTGAGGAAAGCTGGCGATGCGGCAAACTCTCTCGCCATCTGACCGACGGTATGCCATACGCGCTCGGCCAGCACGTTGCGATTCACCTGACCGCCGGTGACAAAATCGACGAAGCGGTTGAGATTATCGGACTCACGCAACACGCTGGCGCCCAGCATATCCAGCGCCAAGCCGACGCCCGCTCGCACAGAGATGGAATCCATCAACGCCTCATCGAAGAGCGGATCGTCGGCTTACCCCATGACGACGGCAGCGACAAAATAAAGCGGGATTGGAGGCCGGATCCCGCATGACCTCACCGGCTCATGCTGCGCATCCGGCAATAAGACGGATGCCTACACCGACTGAAAAACCGCATGCGTTTTCGGCGCGGCCGCCCCGTCGTGCGCCGCCAGCGTCGGCAGGAAATTGCGCCAGCGCAGACTTTGATTGACGAAGCTTTCCACCGCCGCCAACGCTTCTTGCCGTGTCTGGTGCGCCAACATCACTGTCTTAAAAAAAACGATGCGCTGCAATTGCGGATCGAAACCGAAGTGCGACTGCTCGGTTGCCAGACCGAAGAGATGAAGCTGCAGCAGACGCGCGAATAACGCTTCCCGGTCCGACGCGGGCACGCTGCCAAGCGAGGTATGCAACTGCAGGACGTTTTGCTGATCGCCTTGGCCATCGGCTTCGAGCGTGACGTCCAAAGCACTGTCGAACTGAATCGTGCAACTGCCTGCCTTCGTCGCCTCTTGCAGATCGAGGCGCATTTCCAACCCTAGCGCGGTGAGCAGCTGTGCATAGTTCATACGCGCCTCGAAGAGCGTGTTGTCTAACGGTGTCGCCGTGCGAAGGCCGGGAAAGACCTTGAGCGAGGACGTGTCACAGCAACACCGCTCGCGCCGAGGTCATACCGTTGGTAACGCCGCAGGCGCGGCGGTTCCGGCACGCTGCCGCCGATAACACAGCGGTTTCTCTGCACGAAAAGTACCTGCGCGGCGGCCTTTTACATTAGGGCAACCTCGACCGCGATCGGATCGAGCACGCGAACCATATCCTGCGGACTGATGGAAACTAAATAACCGCGGCGGCCACCATTGATATAGATCGTCGGCAAATCGAGTATCGATTTCTCGACGAAGACCGGCATTTTCTTGCGCGTACCAAAGGGGCTCGTCCCCCCCACAAGGAAGCCGGTATGCCGATTCGCGACCTCCGGTTTGCAAGGCTCGATTTTTTTTCGCTTCGCTTGTCGGGCCAGCTCCTTGGTCGACACCTTGGCGTCGCCGTGCATCAGGACGATCAACGGCTGGGCGGATTCGTCTTCCATCACAAGCGTTTTAATCACGCTGTGTTCGTCCACTGCCAGCGCGCGCGCCGACTCCGATGTCCCCCCGTGTTCGACGTACTCGTACACATGACCGTCGAAGGGCACCGCGTGCTTGCGCAGAAATTGCGTCGCGGGCGTCTCGGATACATGCTCTTTCTTCTTCACTGCTATCCCCGTGGATGGTGCCGCGCGTGCAAGGTACGCAGACGCTCGCGCGCAACGTGCGTGTAGATCTGCGTTGTCGAAATATCGGCATGGCCGAGCAGCATCTGCACGGCCCGAAGGTCGGCGCCGTGATCGAGCAGATGGGTCGCGAAGGCATGGCGCAAGGTGTGCGGCGATAGCGGCCCGCGCACATCGGCCAGCAAGGCGTAGCGCTTGATCAGATACCAGAAGGCCTGACGCGTCATGCCATCGCCGCGTGTGGTCACGAACATCGCATCGGCCGCACGCGCGCCGAGCAAGGCCGGGCGCGCGTCTCGCAAATAGCGCTGCAGCCATTCCTGCGCTTCGTCGCCGAACGGCACCAGGCGCTCCTTCGACCCCTTGCCGAAAACGCGCAACACGCCTTCGTTCAAGCCGACTTCAACTGTCTTCAAATTCACCAGTTCCGAGACGCGTAAGCCGCTCGCATACATCAGCTCCAGCATCGTTCTGTCACGCAAGCCGAGATCGGTATCGACATCCGGCGCGTCCAGCAGCGCCACGACCTGTTTCTCGGACAGCGTCGACGGAAAGCGCGGCGGGCGTTTGGCGGCCCGCAGGCGCAGCGTCGGATCGCGTTGGACGTGATGCTCCCGCAGCGCCCAGCCGTAGAAACGCCGAAATGCCGCGAGCCGTCGGTTGGCGGACGTCGCCCGGCCATCGCCTCGTGCCGCGACATAGGCGGTCAACTCCGGTTCATCGGCGGCATCCAAGGGCGGGGCACCACGCGCCGCCAGCCATTCGGCGAACAGGCGGAGATCGCGTCGGTAGGCCTCGAGCGAGTTCTTCGCCAGCCCGTGCTCGAGCCACAAGGCATCGCAGAACGCGTCGATCAGCGTCAGGCTGCGCGGCGCGGCCTGCGGTGCATCGGGATCGGCGGCAGCGCGCGCGACACGGCGCGTGCCCGGCTTTGCGGTCTGCCTGGTCGTGACTTTTGTGGCGACTTTTTTCACGACTTTCGTCGCGCCCTTGGTCGACTTGGTGGCTAGCTTGGCGCTCGTCTTCGCGGCCCGCTTGGCGGGCGGCGTCGATTTCACCCCGGCCGCGGCGTCCGTTTCCGCCGTGCCCGCGTCAGTCGGCGTTCGCCGATTTTTCGCTCGCGGCTGCGCCGTTGTCTCGCCTGTCGTCATCTGCTTCCTATCCTTCGTGCCGCATCGACTGCCGTCGTAGTGGGTTTCATGATCGCGCCGGTGCCGGGGCTAGCGACAGGGTCGACACCGCCCCCTGCACGAGCGCCCAGGCCACATGCTCTCGCACCACAGGATCCGGGTGATCCACGTGCCGCGTCAAGGCTTCGCGCAGACGCTGCCGGGCCGCCGTGTCCGACGTTACGCGCAAGGCATTGCCCAGCGCGACCGCAATATTACGCAGCCAGCGCGAATGGCCGATACGCCGGATCGCACTCCCGGACAGCCGGGTGTCGAAATCGCTCTCGGTCCAATGAAACAGCGTCACGAGACGGCTGCTGTCCAGGTCGTTGCGGGTATCGAAGTCGGGCGTATCGGCGCGCTTCGCGAATTTATTCCAGGGACAGACCGTCTGGCAATCGTCACAGCCATAAATGCGATTACCGATCGCAGGACGCATCGCCTCCGGAATACTGCCGTCGAATTCGATCGTCAGGTAAGAGATGCAACGCCGCGCATCGAGCCGAAACGGTGCCACGATCGCACCGGTCGGGCAGGCATCGATGCAACGCCGGCACCCGCCGCAATGCGCGCCATCGGCGGACGGCGACGCGACGGCCGGATCCCGCATATCGGACATATCATGCAGTCCGCTCGCATCCGGACCGGCGTCGGCGTCCGCGCTTCCGGGCCGATCCACCGGCAGTGGCACGTCCAGATACAGCTCGCCGAGGAAGAAAAACGAACCGGCATCACGGGCAAGCAACAGCGTGTGCTTGCCGCGCCAACCGACGCCGGCACGCCGCGCCAGCTCCACTTCCATGACCGGCGCGGAATCGGTGAAGACGCGATGGCCGAACGGGCCGATCGCCTCGGCAATGCGATCGGCGAGCCGTTGCAGACGCTGCCGCATCACTTTGTGATAATCGCGACCGCGCGCATAGACCGACACGACCGCGGCTTCCGGATCGTCGAGCCTGCCAGCCTCCGTCTCACGCCAGCCCGCATCGAGGCTGCTGGGGAGATAAGGCAACCGGACGCTGATGACCCGTTGCGTGCCCGGCACCAACTCCGCCGGTCGGGCACGCTTCAGGCCATGTTTTTCCATATAATGCATCTGCCCGTGGTACCCGGCGGCAAGCCAGGCAAGCAAGCCGGGCTCCGCCGCGTGCAAGTCGATATCGCTGATGCCCACCGCGTCGAACCCAAGCGCGCGGGCCCAGTCCTTGATCGACGAAGCCAATTGCGCGAGCCTGGACGCATCGAGTTCGCGAGCGTCGGCGTTGCCGCGCTCGCCGACGGGCGTGACGCTACCCCGGGCCGCCGCGGTGTCATCGCGGACGGCGCCTTCAGGGCCGGTGCCCGTTGTCGGCCCGGCTGCATTTTCAGCGCCCGATCCGGGCGCGGTTACCATCGCATTCATCGTCGCCATTTTACGCAATGCCCGCTCCGCCGCCCTTGCCCACATCACATCAGTTCACGCTGTCCGACGAAACCGCGACCGCCGCGCTCGCCGCGCGATTCGCGCAGGCCTTCGCCGCCGCGCTGTCACCGGTGGCGCAGTCGGCGGCTTCCGTATCCACTCCCCTGGCTGCCGGCCTCCAGGTGCATATGGTCGGCGACCTCGGTGCGGGCAAGACGGCGTTCGTACGCGGCGTGCTACGTGCGCTCGGTCATGCGGGACGGGTGCGCAGCCCCACCTATACGCTGGTCGAACCCTACGCCTTGCCGCGAACCGACCCGGTGCCGCACACGTTGCAGATCCACCACTTCGACCTTTATCGTTTCGCCGACCCCGACGAATGGCGCGAGGCCGGCTTCGACGATTATCTCGCAGCGCGGGCGCTGAATCTGATCGAATGGCCCTCGCTGGCCGCTGGCGTGCTGCCGACGCCGGATCTGATCCTCACGCTGCGCGTCGATGTGGCGACCGATGCCGATTCGGTCGCACCCGGCGTCGCCGAGCCGGTGGACGTCGACGACGCGACAGATTCCGGTTCGCCCCGCACGCTGCAGGTCCAGGCGATCAGTCCTGCCGGCGTCGCCTGCCTCGCGGCCGTCCTGGAACCGCACCCCTAAACGACCACCCGCGCCCCTGCCACGTCATGTTTGGTTACAAGACGACGCTATAGGACGGCGTGCAATCCGGACATCTGCGTCGGATTCTGGCAAGATATCCCCTGCCCGCGATCTAAAGTTTTCTTACAAAACAGATACTAGCGCGTTTTTCTTCAGAATCTTCTCCAATGCTGATCAAGCCTTTTCGATCGATCGAAGTTAGTTCCGGCACCGACCGCGGCTGGAGCCGCCGCAAAGTGCTGCAAGCCGGCGCGTCCACCGCGGCATTGGCGCTGGGCGTGCCGCGCCTCGCGCAGGCCGCGGCCGTCACTGCCGTCCGCGTCTGGCCGGCCAAGGACTACACCCGCGTCACCATCGAATCGGATGAAACGCTGGGCTTCCAGCAACAGATCCTGTCGAATCCCGATCGGCTCGTGGTCGACTTGCAAGGCGTCGATCTGGACACGTCCTTGCGTGATCTCGTTGCCAAGATCCAGCCGAACGACCCGCAGATCCAGAATGTCCGCGTCGGGCAATTTCAGCCGCGTGTCGTGCGTCTGGTGTTCGATCTGAAGGGTGCCGTCAAGCCACAGTCGTTCACGCTGGCGCCGGTGGGCAACTATCGCAACCGTCTGGTGCTGGATCTGTATCCGGCCGTGCCGCCGGACCCGCTGATGGCGCTGCTGAAACAGACGCAGGCGAAGGAGCAGGCGCTGGCGCAGCAGAACAATCCGCCGCGCGCCCCACTATCCGGACCGACGACCGCGCAATCGGACGATTCGGAAGCGTTCTTCCGTCAGTACGCGCAGCAGACCAATCCGGCATCGCCGCAGGCCGCACCGTCGACCTCCACGCTGGCCGATGCCAAGCCTTTCTCGTCGTCGCCCGAGTCCGGTGGACGCTCGGCGTCCGGCGCAAAATCGCCCGCGGCGAAATCGGCACCCACCGAGCTTGCGCAGCGCGACAACTATGGCTTCAAGGGGCCGGCGAAGGCGGGACCGAAGACCCTGCGTTTGCTGACCATCGCGATCGATCCAGGCCATGGCGGCGAGGACCCGGGTGCGACCGGACAGACCGGCATGCACGAAAAAGCCGTGGTGCTCGATATCGGTCACAAGCTGCGCGAGAAGATCGACAACGAGCCGAATATGCGCTCGATGATGACGCGCGATGCCGACTTCTTCGTGCCGCTGTATGTGCGCACGCAGAAGGCGCGACGCGTCGGTGCCGACCTGTTCGTATCGATTCACGCCGATGCGTTCACGACACCGACAGCCAAGGGCTCGTCGGTGTTCGCGCTGTCCGAACATGGCGCCAGCAGCGCGGCGGCCCGGTGGATGGCGAATCGCGAAAACGCGTCCGATGAAATCGGCGGCGTTCCCGCCGGCACGAAAGATGTCGCGCTGACGCGCGCGCTGTTGGATATGTCGACGACCGCCCAGATCCGCGACAGCCTGAAGTACGGCGACTACGTGCTCAATGAAATCGGCGGCATCAACAAGTTGCACAGCCACAACGTCGAGCAGGCGGGATTCGCGGTGTTGAAGTCGCCCGATATCCCGTCGGTGCTGGTGGAAACGGCCTTCATCAGCAATCCGGACGAAGAAGCCCGGCTGAAAAGCGACAGCTATCGCGATGAAATGGCGTCCGCCATCCTGCGCGGGATCAAGAAGTATCTGGCAGCCCACCCGCCGTTGGCGAAGAACACCGTGGTGTGAGGCGGGTTGCCATGGTGTGAGTCGGTTGGCGCCGGCCGTCAAGACAAGGCCGGCCGCGGCACGGCATCGTCCGCGTACAGCGTCGTCCGATCACGGGGCAGCCGACAGAGCGGCTGCCGGCGACTCAGGCGCCGCGCGATGAATCCGTTGCGCCAGACGCCGCGCGCTTCTGTCGCACCATCTTGTACACGCCGGCCAGGGCCACCGGCACGATCGCCGCACAGACGCCCACCAGCGCGATCACGTTCAAGTATTGGCGGATGAACGGCAGGTTGCCGAAGAAATAGCCGCAGATCACCAGCAACCCCACCCAAAACACCGCGCCGACGACGTTGAACAGCTGAAAGCGCGCCATGCCCATGCCGGAGACGCCGGCGACGAAAGGCGCGAACGTCCGCACCACCGGGACGAAGCGCGCCAGCACCAGCGTCTTGCCGCCATGGCGTTCGTAGAAGCCATGCGTGCGTTGCAGCGCCGTGCGATCCAGGAAGCGCCAGTTCGATTCATAGACCTTCGGTCCGATCGACCGCCCGATCAGGTAGTTCACCGTATTGCCGAGCACCGCCGCAACCAGCAACAGCACCAGCAAGGTGCTCAAGGACATCGCGCCACTGGCGGCGAACGCACCGCCGATAAACAGCAGCGAGTCGCCAGGCAGGAAGGGAAAGATCACCAGTCCGGTTTCACAGAACACGATCAGGAACAGCACCGCATAGACCCAGGCCCCGTAATTCGCGATGAAAGGGCCGAGGAATTTGTCGATATGCAAAATCATGCCGGCGAAATGCAAAACGGTGTCCAAATCGTTATTCCTTGCGTTAAGTGGATCGATGCCAGCGAGGCGCAGAACATCATACCGGAATCACCTGCGCGCCAAGGGATTCGGCGGGCCCTTCCGGTAATGCCGTTATAATTCTCGTCATCGTCCTATGGCGTTCCCGGTGGCATCGCCCGCGCGCCGCACCGTCTGGATCACCGCTAGTTTCCCGCATCGTTTGTTAACACCGCGTTAACCTTGAACCCTTCCCAGACCTCCGATCACGATGCCGATTCGCTCGGCATCGGGGCACCGCTGCCTGCCGCCGAAACCGCGGCGGGGCCGCGCCGTGGCCGTCAAGCAAGTCGTCCGATCTGCGCCCTGCCCGATCAACTGATCAGTCAGATCGCGGCCGGCGAAGTCGTCGAGCGCCCGGCATCGGTGGTGAAGGAATTGTTGGAGAACGCACTGGACGCGGGCGCCAGCACGTTGCGCATCGTGCTGGAGGCCGGCGGCGTCAAGCGCATCAGCATCACCGACGACGGCGGCGGCATTGCCGCCGACGAGCTGCCGTTGGCCTTGATGCGCCACGCTACCAGCAAGATCCGCTCGCTGGCGGAGTTGGAATCGGTCGCGACGCTTGGTTTTCGGGGCGAAGCGCTGGCCTCGATCGCGTCGGTGGCGCAGATGAGTATCACCAGCCGCACGGCCGCGGCGCCGCATGCGACGCGGATCGATGCCGACACCGGCGTCATCGCGCCGTCGGCGGGCGGCACCGGCACCGTCATCGACGTCCGCGAGCTGTACTTCAACACGCCGGCGCGGCGCAAGTTCCTGAAGAGCGAGCAGACGGAATTCGGACATTGCCTGGAGATGGTCCGGCGTGCGGCCCTGTCGCGGCCCGATGTCGCGATCTCCGTGCTGCACAACGGCCGCGCCGTCGAGCATTGGAATGCGGCGGAACCGGTGCAGCGCGTGGGTGCCGTCATGGGCGAAGGCTTCAGCCGCGCCTTCCTGCCGGTGGACGAAGCAGCCGGACCGATCGCCGTCTACGGCTGCGCCGGCTTGCCGACCACCAGCCGGACGCGGGCAGACCAGCAATATTTCTTCGTCAACGGCCGGTTCGTCCGCGATCGACTGCTGGGCCATGCGGTCCGCGCGGCCTACGAGGATGTGCTGCACGGCGACCGCTTCCCGGCCTATTGCCTGTTCCTCGACCTGCCGCCGGAAGCCGTCGACGTCAACGTGCATCCATCGAAGATCGAAGTACGTTTCCGCGATTCGCGATCGATCCACCAGTTCGTATTCCACGCCGTGCAGCGCGCCTTGTCGCGTTACGCCGGGCAGTCGCCCGAAACGACGCAAGGCGGCCATGCCGCCGCGATCGGCCCGGACGGCCTGGCTGCCGACCCGACCTCCGGCGCGGCCGATGGCGGCGTACCGGCACAGACGATGCCAGCCTGGCGCCCGCAGGCGCCTTTGCATGCCACGCAGCAGGCGTCCTTGCCGATTGGTCGGCTCGGTGCCGGCGGCGGCAATACCGGCGCGTATTTCGGCGGTGCCAATGGCGGCTTCCGCGGCGGGCCCGCGGCGTCACCGGCCAGCACGTCCTACTACGGCGCGCTGTTCGGCAAACGGGAAGACGCGCCGGGCGCGGACGGCGCCGATGCCACAGCGCGCGCTGACGATCCGAACTGGCGCCCCGCCTCGCCGCTGTTCGTCGCCGAGCCCGGCGCCACGTACGCCCGCAACCCGGACGGCTTGAACGGCGAAGGCGCCGGCATCGAAAACGCCGCAATCGGTAGCGCTGCCGGCTACGACGGCTACGATCGCGCCGCGCGCGGACTCGGTCTGCCGAATGCCGCCGGCGGCAAGGCCAGCGATTGGGACGACGACGACGCCCACCCGCTCGGCTTTGCCTTGGGTCAGGTGCATGGCATCTATGTGCTGGCGCAGAACGGTCGCGGCATCGTCATCGTCGATATGCACGCGGCGCACGAGCGCATCCTGTACGAGCAATTCAAGACGGCGCTTGCAAACCGGACCATCGCCGTGCAGCCGCTGCTGATCCCGGTGTCGATGCCGGCCGATCCGATCGAAGTAGGCACCGTCGAGGAAAACCGCGAAACGCTGGAGGCGCTCGGCTTCGACATCGCGCCGATCTCGCCGACGACGCTGGCGATTCGCTCGGTGCCGGCCTTGCTGAAGGAAGCCGATCTGGGCGCGCTCGCGCGCGCCTTGATCGCCGATCTGCACGCCTGGGGCGGCTCGCGTGTGTTGACCGAGCACCAACACACCTTGCTCGGCACGCTGGCCTGCCATCATGCGGTGCGGGCGAATCGTCGGCTCACGCTCGACGAGATGAATGCGCTGCTCCGATCGATGGAACAGACCGAACGCGCGGACCAATGCAATCACGGCCGTCCCACCTGGTATCAGTTGACCATCGGTGATCTGGACCGCCTGTTCATGCGTGGCCAATGACGTTGCCGCCCTCTCTTTCCACTGCCGCGCCGGTCGTCTGCATATTGGGGCCCACCGCATCGGGCAAGACGGCGAGCGCGCTGGCGGTCGCACGTCATGAACGCGCGGCCGGACGTGCCGTCGAGCTGATCAGCCTGGACTCCGCGCTAGTGTTTCGCGACATGGATATCGGTACGGCGAAACCGAGCGCCGCCGAACGTGCGGACGTGCCGCACTGGCTGATCGATATCCGCGATCCCGTGCAGGCGTACTCCGCCGCCGAATTCCGCGACGACACGCTCGCCCTGATCGCCGAGATCCGCGCCCGTGGTGCGCAACCGGTGATCGTCGGCGGCACGATGATGTATTTTCACGCACTGACGCAAGGCTTGGCAGCGCTCCCCCAGGCCGATGCCGCCGTGCGCGCGGCACTCGATGCGGAGGCCGCGCGAGAAGGCTGGCCCGCGATGCATCGTCGTCTGGCCGCGCACGATCCGGAAACCGCGGCACGCCTGGCGCCGAACGATGCGCAGCGTATCCAGCGCGCGCTGGAAATTCTGCACATCAGCGGTCAGACGATGTCCTACTGGCTGGCACGCCAGAAAGCCGAGGCCGACGCGGCGCCAGACGCCGCGTCGGCCGCGTCGCGCTATACGGTGATTTCACTGGAACCGTCCGATCGCGCCGTGCTGCACGCACGGATCGCCACGCGATTCGATGCGATGCTGGACCACGGATTCATCGATGAAGTCGCGCGACTGCGGGCCAGGGGTGATTTGCATCCGGACCTGGCATCGATGCGCTGTGTCGGCTATCGACAGGCGTGGGACTATCTGGACGGTCGAGACGACCGAACGACGATGCGGGATAAGGGGATTTTCGCCACGCGCCAGCTGTGCAAGCGACAACTGACCTGGCTGAGAAAGATCGGCGGACGCTCGGTGATCGATTGCGTCCGCGACGATGTGGTCGAGCAGGCCAGCCGCGCCGTCATCGACGCACTGGCCCAGGCGCGCAGCGCCTAGACCGAGAAGACCCGCTTAGATCACGACGGTCTGTGCTTCGCCGGCCGCGCTCGCGCGCACCTTGCCGATTTGCCACACCACTTCACCGGCAGCCGACAGCGCCGCGCTGGCCTTAGCCGCGTCCTGCTCGGACACGACGAGTACCAGGCCGATACCGCAGTTGAACACCCGATGCATTTCCGCATCCGCCACGCCGCCATGCTTCTGCAGCCAGCCGAACAGCGGCGGCAGCGGCCAGGCGCTGTGGTCGAGCTCGGCGGTCAGCCCTTCGGCCAGGATCCGCGGAATATTTTCGACCAGTCCGCCGCCGGTGATATGGGCGATGCCCTTGACGGCAACCTGTTCCAGCAGGCTCAGCACCGGCTTGACATAGATGCGCGTGGGCGCCATCAATGCGTCCGACAGCGAACGGCCGTCGAAATCGGCGTCCAGATCCGGATTCGCCCGTTCGATGATCTTGCGGACCAGCGAATAGCCATTCGAGTGGATGCCGCTCGACGCCAGGCCCAGCACGACATCGCCCGGCTGAATCGTGCGACCGTCGATGATCTTGCTCTTCTCGACCGCGCCCACCGCAAAACCGGCCAGATCGTACTCACCGTCCGGATACATGCCCGGCATTTCCGCCGTTTCGCCACCGATCAGCGCACAGCCGGCCAGCTCGCAGCCGGTGGCAATGCCGCCGACGACGCGCGCCGCGGTATCCACGTCGAGCTTGCCGCAAGCAAAATAGTCGAGGAAGAACAACGGCTCAGCGCCCTGCACCAGGATATCGTTGACGCTCATCGCGACCAGATCCTGGCCCACCGTGTCGTGACGATTCAGCTCGAAGGCGAGGCGCAGCTTGGTGCCCACGCCGTCGGTGCCGGACACGAGGACCGGCTCTTTGTAGCGTTTCGGGATTTCGAACAGCGCGCCGAAACCGCCGATGCCGTTCAGCACGCCTTCACGCATCGTGCGCTTGGCCAGCGGCTTGATACGATCGACCAACGCGTCGCCCGCGTCGATGTCGACCCCCGCGTCGCGGTAGGACAGACCGGCGGCGGATGCGTTCACGGGAAGGTCTTTCGATTCATTCATGACGGAAAAGCAGTGAAAAGCACACGCAAAATCGCGCGGCATCGTGAAAGGGCACCGTCTGCACGCGGCAGGTTCGGTAAAATGCGGATTTTACCCCATGCAGGCTGCCGCCCGATGGATTCGCCGATGATTTTGCTGTCGTTTCGCTCCTGCCCCAGCAGCCAGCCCCCGCGCGGGGCTGCCGCGGCGGCACGCGCGCGGACCGGAGACGGGTCTTGACGCGCCTGCACGCAGGCGCCCCCGCCGGTGCGGCGCGGACCCCGCCTGCCGTCACCGCATCCGATCTTCCGACGGCGGCATCGTCCGCTTCCGCGCCGATCAGCCGCCAGTTGCTGCTCGACCTGGGCACCCCGCCGCCGGCCACTTTCGACAATTTCATCGCCGGCCCGAATACGGAATTGGTGAGCCGACTGTTGCAGTTGCGCCGTAGCGTGTTCGCCACACCCGACATCCAGCGGCCAGGCCTGGTCCGCGCCCCCGACGATCGGGTGTTCTACGTCTGGGGCGAGTCCGGCAGCGGCCGTAGCCATCTATTGCACGCACTGTGCGATGCCGTCGACCTGCCCGATGCGCCGGCTGGCAGCGCGCAACAGCGCGTACGATTGCTGACGCCGCAGAGCCCGCTGTCGAGTTTCGGCTTCGATCCGCACGTGACGCTCTACGCGATCGACGACTGCGACCGGCTGCCGCCGGCCCGACAGATCGCGGTTTTCAATCTCTTCAATGAAATCCAGGCAGACCCGAAAGTCGCCTTTGTCGCCACCGGCGGTGCGCCCCCGCGTGGTCTGACGATCCGCGACGACCTGCGCACACGACTCGGCTGGGGCCTGGTTTATCGTTTGGCGCCGTTGAACGACGATGAAAAAATGGCGGCACTGCAGATCGCGGCGCGCGACCGTGGCTTTGCGCTGGCACCCGATGTGCCGCCGCATCTGCTGCACCATTACCAGCGCGACATGCCGAGCCTGAAGCGTTTACTCGATGCGCTGGGACAATTCGCCCTGGAACGCAAACGCGCGATCACGCTGCCGCTGCTGCGCGCGATGCTCGCCGATGCGCCTGACGGCATCGTCGCGCCTCCGGCCGCCGCACCGGTCGGAATCGCAAAAACAGCCTCTTCTCCCCATTCCGCTCGGACTCGTACCGGCCGCATCAAGTAGAATCACATTCCATGACCCGACTCGCATTATTCGACCTCGACCACACCCTGATCCCCACTGACAGCGATCATGCGTGGGGACGCTTCATGATCCAGCTCGGATTGGTCGACCCGGTGCAATTTCAGCGGGACAATGAGCGCTTCTACGAGGACTACCAGAACGGTTGCCTCGACATTCACGCCTACCTTCGGGTGGCGGTGGCGCCGCTCACGCGCCATTCGCGCGACGAGCTGGATGCCTGGCACCGTCAATTCATGGCCGACGTGATCGGCCCTAACCTGCTGCCGAGCGCGCGCGAACTGGTCCGTGCGCATCAGGACGCAGGCGATTTGTGTTGCATCATCACCGCCACCAACGCCTTTGTGACCCGCCCGATCGCGACGGCGTTCGGCGTCGACAATCTGCTGGCCATCGAATTGGCGACGGAAGACGGTGCGCCGCGCGGCCGCTACACCGGCGACATCGTCGGCGTGCCGAGCTTCCGTGAAGGCAAAGTCACCCGACTGCATAGCTGGCTCGCCGACCAGGGCAAGACACTGGCCGATTTTTCGCAGACTTTTTTCTACAGCGATTCGCGTAACGACCTGCCCCTGATGCAGGAGGTCAGCGACCCCGTTGCGACGAACCCGGACGAGACGTTGCGCGCGCATGCGGTCGCGCACGGCTGGCGCATCCTGGAACTCTTTAATTGACGTGATTACAAAATTTATTAAAAAACTACTAGGCCGTCCGGAAGACGACACGTCCCCCTCGACGGAAATGGAAGGGGCCCTCGATACGCCGTCGGCCGATGAGCATGGCGGCGCGGATGCCGCGCCGGCGGCCACGGCCCGGCCCCGATCGCGCAGCACGGCGCCAGCTCCGGCCGCACCGGGCTCCGCGGCGCGCGCCCGAGAAAAGGCCGCGCGCGCGGCCCAAGCTGCGCGTGAACATACCGAAAACGGCGATGCAGCGGACGGCGTGGCAGCGGAGACCGATGCGGCCGGCCGTGCCGAGCGCGCCACTGGTGGCGGCGTCGCACGACGCGCGCGCTCGATTCGCGCCGCCAGCGGCAACGCCAACGTGGCGCGCGGCGGCGCAAAGCCCGGCGCGGCGGCCTTTACCGGCTCGGACACCCCGGTGGTGATCCCCGCCGACGTGCACGGCATCAACCCCAATCTGATCTCGCGCAACGCGGTACGCGTGACCGATACGCTGCAGCAGGCCGGTTTCCGCGCCTTCATCGTCGGCGGCGCCGTGCGCGATCTGTTGTTCGGGGTCGCGCCCAAGGATTTCGACGTCGCCACCGATGCCACGCCGGATCAGGTGCAGAAACTGTTCCGACGCGCGCGCATCATCGGTCGACGCTTCCAGATCAATCACGTGCAATTCGGTCAGGACATCATCGAAGTCTCGACGTTCCGGGCACTGGTCGATCCGGCGGCGACGCCTGAAACGGCGGCGGCCGACAACGCCGCGACGGCCGAAGCCGAGGCCGCGATCGTCGCATCGGCGGCCGAAGCGGGCCGCGGCGCCGCCGCGCGCACCACGGTCACGCCGAACGACAGCGACAGCGGCAGCGGCAGCGGCGCCGTCGATGCCGACGACGCACACGACAGCGACGATGCGGGATCGCACGACGACGCACGCGATAACGGACATGACGGCGCCGAGCCGCGCGGCCAGGATGCACCGCGTGGGCCGAACCAAGGCGGCCGCGGCGATCGTCGCAACCGTCGTCGACGCGAGGATCCGGACCGTCGCTTGCATGCGGTGGACGCCAGTGGCCGCGTGGTACGCGACAACGTCTGGGGTGAACAGCACGAAGACGCGCGTCGTCGCGACTTCACGATCAACGCGATGTACTACGATCCGTCCAGCCAGACGGTACTCGATTATCACGAGGGAATGGCCGATATGCGTGCGCGGACGCTGCGCATGATCGGCGACCCGGAGACCCGCTATCGCGAGGATCCGGTGCGGATGATGCGCGTCGTCCGGTTTGCGGCGAAGCTCGGCTTCGATATCGAGCCGGCGACGCGTGCACCGATCGCCGAGATGGCCGATCTGCTGAACAACGTCCCGGCCGCGCGGATTTTCGACGAGATGCTGAAGCTGCTGCTGTCAGGGCACGCCTTGGCCTGCCTGACGAAGCTGCGTACCGAAGGCCTGCTCGGTCATCTGTTGCCGATGCTCGACTCGGCATTGTCCGAACCCGTCAGCGAGAAGTTCATCACGCTGTCGCTGACGAATACCGACCAGCGCATTCGCTCGGGCAAGCCGGTCTCCCCGGGGTTCCTGTTCGCTGCACTGTTGTGGCATGAAACGCAGCGCAGCTGGAAGCGCTACATGGTCGCGGGGGAATTGCCGATTCCGGCGCTGCACCGCGCGATGGACGAGGTCATGAACGCGCAGATCGGCAAGCTGGCCATTCAGCGGCGTTATGTCACCGATATGAAGGAAATCTGGGGCATGCAGCCGCGCCTGGAAAAGCGCGCTGGCCGTAGTGCTTTGAAACTGCTTGAACACCCGAAATTCAGAGCGGCGTATGATTTCCTATTGTTGCGCTGTGAATCGGAAGAGTTGGAACCGGCCCTGGGCCAATGGTGGACCGATTTCATCACAGGCGACTTCGAGGCACGCGAGGCATTGCTGAATAACAGCCCGCGTGAAGCCGGCCCGCGCGCCCGGCCGCGACGTCGGCGGCGGCGCGGTGGGCAGGGCAGGCAAGACGGCGGCCAGGACCATGATGGTGGCGCCGATGTCCCGACTCCAACGGTGTAGACGCACTCTGTAACGGTTTTACGCTATGACAGTTGCCTATCTGGGACTGGGCGCCAATCTCGGCGATGCACGTCAGTCGCTGAAAGACGCGGTCATCGCGCTGGCGCAACGGCCCGGCATCATCGTGCTCGGCAAATCGAGCCTCTATCAATCCGCCCCGGTGGACGCCAGCGGCGACGACTACCTGAACGTCGTGATCGCCATCGGCACGCTCCTGACACCGCGCGCCCTGCTGGAGCTATGCCAGGACGTCGAGCGCGAGTTCGGCCGCGAGCGCCCGTTTCACAATGCGCCCCGGACGCTCGATGTCGACATCCTGCTGTACGGCGATCTCGACATGTCCGAGCCCGACCTGCGCATCCCGCATCCGCGCATGACGGAACGGGCTTTCGCGCTGCTGCCCTTGCTGGAACTCGACGGCGATGTCATCGTGCCCGGCAAGGGACGCGCGGCGGATTACGTCGCGGCGGTGCGCGATCAGCGTATCGAGATCGTCACGACGTGTCAGTGCCGCATCCCGACCGCGAGCACCGCTGCCGCCGCGCGCGGTGCGTGCGGTCCCGGCAACACGCGTTAGCCGCGACGTCGCCCCCTCCACCCTCTTTTCCTGCTGCCGATGAATCGCTCCCGCTTTGCCTCCACGCCGCTGGGCGCCTTTTCCACCGCAGGCGCGGACCGGGCGTCCGGCGATGCGGTCGGTACAGGCAGCGGTATCGAACCGGGCGCCCTGCCGCCGGGCACGATCGTCGGTGTGAACAGCATTGCCGATCTGCCGATCACGGCGCCATCGCGACCGGTCACGGCGCCGGAATTACCGGTGGATGCCGAAGGACGCCCGCGCTACGGCTATGTCGTTATCGAAGGTCCGGTGGGCGTCGGCAAGAGCGCGCTGGCGAAGGTGCTGGCCGAAAAGTGGGCCATGACGCCGGTTTTCGAGCAGCCGCAAACCAATCCCTTTCTTGAACGCTTCTACCGCGATCCGGCACGCCACGCGCTGGCCGTGCAGCAGCACTTTCTGCTCGAACGGCGCCGCTTGGCGGCGGGGCTGAAGAACGCGTCGGTGGGCGCGGGACCCTTCTCCGGCGGCGGCGCGTTCGGTCCGGCCGCGGCATCCAGCTCCAACGCGATGGCCGGCGTGACCGGTGGCGCAGCGCTCGGGCTCGGTCCGGTGATCAGCGATTTCCTGCTTGAAAAAGATGCCTTGTATGCCGAGTTGAACCTGGATGCGGACGAATTCGCGCTCTATCAACGCCTGGCCGCGCAATTGCCCAGCGCCGCACCGGTGCCGGACCTGGTGATCTATCTACAGGCCAGTCCGGAAGTGCTGTTCGCGCGTATTCAGAAGCGAGGCAGCGGCGTCGAATTGCAGATGTCCGATGCCTATCTCCGCGCGCTGTGCGACGCCTATAACCAGTTTTTCTATCACTACGAAGCGGCGCCGTTGCTGACGGTCAATGCCGAGAATATGGCGCCCGCCGAGGACGAAGCCGATCTGGCCCTGCTGCTTGACCATATTCATCGCATGCGCGGCCCGCGTGAATTTTTTGTCAAAGGGTCGATGTCGATATGAGTTACCTTCAAGCCACGGAACGCCGTGCGATCACCGTCCCTACGCTGCAAGCAATGCGCGACGCCGGGGAAAAGATCGCCATGTTGACCTGCTATGACGCGAGTTTCGCGGCATTGCTGGAACAGGTGGGCGTGGATGTCTTGTTGATCGGGGACTCGCTGGGCAATGTCCTGCAGGGACATGGCACGACGCTTCCCGTGACGCTCGACGATATTGCGTACCACACCGCCTGCGTCGCACGCGGCGCGAAGCGGCCGTTGATCATCGCCGATCTGCCCTTCGGCACCTATGGCACGCCTGCCGACGCCTTTGCGTCGTCGGTCGCGTTATTGCGTGCCGGCGCGGAAATGGTCAAGCTGGAAGGCGGCGCCTGGCTGGCGGAAACGGTGCGCTTCCTGGTCGAACGCTCGGTGCCGGTCTGCGCCCATATCGGACTGATGCCGCAGTCGGTGCATGCGATGGGCGGCTTCAAGATTCAGGGGCGCACGATCGAGGGTGCGCAGTCGCTGAAAAACGATGCCGAAGCGCTGCAGGATGCGGGCGCGCAATTGATCGTCATCGAGGGCGTGCCGGCCGTGCTGGCGGCCGAAGTGACCGACGCGCTTGCGGTCCCGACGATCGGTATCGGCGCCGGCCCGGATTGCTCCGGCCAGGTGCTGGTCCTGCACGATCTGCTCGGCGTGTTTCCCGGCAAACGGCCGCGTTTCGTGCGGGACTTCGTCTCGGGCGAGCCGTCGATCGCTGCCGGCGTCGCGGCATATGTTCAGGCGGTGAAGGAAGGTCAGTTCCCCGCGGAAGAGCATTCGTTCTAAGGGACGGGTCGGCCGTCCGCGGCATATCCTCGGGCGCCTGCCCGGGCGGATGCCGGCATGCCACGCGGCGGCCTGAACGGTGTGTTCAGTGCGCCAGCGACGCGCGGAACCATCCTCGCAGCCCATTCGATAGCGCACAGGCCTGCGCGCGGGCGACATCCTTGCGTTGGAGCACCCGCTCCGTGACGGAAGGCGCGCCCGGTACGGCGCCGTCCAGGATCGCTTGCCGCATCACGCCGGGCAGCAGCCCGCACTGCAAAGGCGGCGTAAACCATTGGCCGTCGAGCTGCAGATAGACATTGCTGCGCCCTCCCTCAGTCAATTCGCCCGCCGTATTCTCGAAAAGCATATCGAACGCCCCTTTCTCGGCTGCGGCCTGCCAGGCCATGTCGTATTGCGCGCGCGCCGTCGTTTTGAAGCGGAGAAGGAAGTCGTTCGCCTGCGTGGGTGCATATCCATGGTCCCGCGCCATCAGCACACCGACGGGTCCTGACGGCAGCGGCGCCATGGGGGCGGCCGTGCAGTGCACCGTGCCGTCCTTGCTTAGCGCAAGGCGCAAGCGATGGCTGGGCGCGCGCACGCCGCTTTCACGTGCGGCCGATACGGAATCGATCATCGGCGCGGCGGCGCGCAGCGCGGCGATCCGATCATCGATCGCCGCAAGGACGCGCTCGATCGGACAGGCAAAACCGAGGCGGCGTGCCGCGTGCTGCAACCGTGCCAGATGGCGTGGTAGATAGGGCATCGCATCGGCGCGCATTGCTCCGAGATCCAGCGCGATGGTTTCGAACAGGGCGAACCCCGGGTCCGCGCCGGTCAGAAAGCGCGCCTTCAGCCAACATTCTTCGTATTCGTCCGCCGCGCGGCTGTCGAGAACGATGCCGGCACCGATCCCCGCCTCGCCCGCCAGTAAGCCGGTCCGCTCGGTGGCGATCGGTTCCGGCGCGCCGTCGGTCGGCAGCGTCTCGCAAACCTGCGGGTCGTGGATCGTAATTGTCCTGATCGTCACCGAGAGGCAGAATGCCCCGCATTGGCGCCCGTCGTCGTCGTCGCTATCGCTATCGCTGTCGGAACCCCCTGCCGGCGCCGGTTCGATCCAGCCGATGGTGCCGGTGTACAAGCCGCGCGGCGTCGTCTCGATCTGGCGAATCAGGGCCATTGACGCGTGCTTCGGCGCGCCGGTGATCGAGCCGCAAGGAAACAAGGCCCGCAACACATCGGGAAAGCGCACGCGAGGCGCCAAGGTCGCGCGCACCGTCGACGTCATTTGCCAGACCGACGGCAATGGGTCGACCTCGAACAGGCGCGTGACCTGCACGCTACCCACTTGCGCGATGCGTCCGAGATCGTTGCGCAGCAGATCCACGATCATCACATTCTCGGCGCGATTTTTCTCATCGGACTGCAAGGTCCGCGCGGCGAGCGCGTCGCGGTCCGGATCGTCAAGCACGCGCGCAGCCGTCCCCTTCATCGGCTTGGCATGAATGACGCCGTGTTCGTGCCGCACGAAAAGCTCCGGGGAAACGGAGAGCACCCAGCCGTCGGAGGCGCGTATCAAGGCCCCGAATGCCACCGGCTGACGCGCGCGCAATTGCCGATAGAGTACGATCGGATCGCCATAGACGCCGAAACGGAGGCGGAACGTGTAATTGATTTGATAGCTTTCGCCAGCATGCAAAGCACGATGGATCGCAGCGATCGCCGCATCGAATGCATCGGGTGTGACGCTCGCCGAGACGTCGGCAATGCCGCTTGGCATGGCGGGGCTCGTAGCGATCGATGCCAGAAAAGCATCGGTCTGCTCCGGTGTGAGTCGCGCGCAATGCCGGAAACAAAGGACGCGCAACGCGGCGCCGCTGTCGGGACACGCGTCTGGCATGGCCAGCGCGACACCCCATTCGTAATCGCCGAGCACCACCGCATGCAGTCCCGTCGCGAGGTCCCGCTCGACGCCGGCCCATGCCGCGTCGAGCAGCGTTGGGTCGGTGCAGCGGTGCTCACGGACGAAGCCGGTATAGAGCCGGCTCGTTCGGGGGGCAAGGGGGATCGGGGCGTCGTTGTCGGACGAGGCGCCGGCGCACTGCGCATCGTCCAACAACGCGAAGCACGATGCGCCTGGGCCAGCGCTTTCCTGAGGATCAGGCGGCGTGGCCATTTGGGAACAGGGAGAGAGGGAAACCGGCGCGAGCGCACCGTGCCGGTCATCAGAATCGGGCAGCGGCGCACTCACGGACGGATCACTCGAAGAAGCTCTTGACCTTGTCGAACCAGCTCTTGCTTTGCGGGTTGTGCCGCGAACCGCCTTCGGCAAGCGATGCTTCGAACTGTTGCAACAGCGCGCGCTGTTGCTCGGTCAGCTTCACCGGTGTCTCAACCTGCACGTGCACGTAGAGATCGCCGGCAATGCTGGAACGCAGGCCCTTGATGCCCTTGGCACGCAGGCGGAACGTCTTGGCCGATTGCGTGCCTTCCGGCACCGGGAAGGTCACGCGCCCGTTCAAGGTCGGCACTTCGATATCGCCACCCAATGCCGCCGTGGTGAACGAGATCGGCATCTGGCAATGCAGGTCGTCGCCATCGCGCTCGAAGACCGGGTGCGCCTTGATATGAATCTCGATATACAAGTCGCCCGCAGGCCCACCGTTGACACCGGGTTCGCCGTTTCCGGCCGAACGGATCCGCATGCCATCGTCGATGCCGGCCGGAATCTTGACCTCAAGGGTCTTCGTTTCCTTGATCTTGCCGACGCCATGACACTTCACGCAGGGATCGGGGATGAAACTGCCCGTTCCATGACACTTCGGGCAGGTCTGCTGGACGCTGAAGAACCCTTGCGACATCCGCACCTGACCCTGCCCCGCACAAGTCGGGCAAGTCTGCGCCTTCGTGCCCGGCTTCGCGCCATGCCCGTGACAGACGTCGCACTCGGTCCATCCCGGCACGCGGATCTGCGTGTCATAGCCATGCGCGGCCTGGTCGAGCGTGATTTCCATGCTGTAGCGCAGGTCGGCACCCCGATAAACCTGGGGGCCGCCCCGACCGCCTCGGCCGCCACCGCCGGCCGCTTGACCGAAGATGTCGCCGAAAATATCGCCGAAGGCATCGGCGAAACCGCCAAAACCTTGCGCGCCAGCGCCGCCACCCATGTTCGGGTCCACGCCGGCGTGACCATATTGGTCATAGGCGGCGCGTTTCTGCGGATCCGAAAGCATCTCGTAGGCCTGTTTGACCTCTTTGAAGTGCTCTTCCGCTTCCTTATTGTCCGGATTCCGGTCCGGGTGGTACTTCATCGCCAGCTTCCGATAAGCCTTCTTCAGCTCTTCTTCGCTGGCGTTCTTCGCTACACCCAGGATTTCGTAAAAATCGCGTTTTGACATCGTCGTACCTTGTGTCGCCTCTTGACGGCTTGCCTATCCCCGCGCGCCGCATGACGCGTTATTCAGTCAGGCAGTAGCGGAAAAACCGATGGCGGGCGGCCGCCGAAGCGAGGCTTCGGCGCCGTCCGCCATGGTACGGCACTACCTGTTGCAGGTGACGCTTAGTCCTTCTTGACTTCCTTGAAGTCGGCGTCCACGACGTCGTCTTCGGCCTTTGCGCCCGGCGCGGCACCAGCGGCGCCTGCTGCACCCGCCGCGCCCGCACCGTCCGGGCCACCGGCTGCACCGGCCGCCGCTGCGTCCGCGTACATCTTCTCGCCCAGTTGCTGCGAAGCGGTTGCCAGCGCCGTCACCTTCTCGTCGATGGCAGCCTTATCGTTGCCCTTCAACGCTTCTTCCAGGTCCTTGATCGCGGCTTCGATCTTGCCCTTCGTGTCCGCATCGACCTTATCGCCGTGCTCAGTCAGCGCCTTCTGCGTGCTGTGCACCAGCGCTTCACCCTGGTTCCGGGTGTCGATCAGCTCGCGCAGCTTCTTGTCTTCCTCTGCGTTCGCCTCGGCATCCTCCACCATGCGCTCGATCTCTTCGTCCGACAGACCCGAATTCGCCTTGATCGTGATCTTGTTTTCCTTGCCGGTCGCCTTGTCCTTCGCCGACACGTGCAGGATGCCGTTCGCGTCGATGTCGAACGTCACTTCGATCTGCGGCGTCCCGCGTGCCGCCGGCGCGATACCTTCCAGGTTGAACTCGCCCAGTGCCTTATTGGCTGCCGCCAACTCGCGCTCGCCTTGGTAGACCTTGATCGTCACGGCCGGCTGGTTGTCGTCGGCGGTCGAGTAGACCTGCGAGAACTTCGTCGGGATCGTCGTGTTCTTCGTGATCATCTTCGTCATCACGCCGCCCAACGTTTCGATACCCAGCGACAGCGGCGTCACGTCCAGCAACAACACGTCGCTACGGCCACCGCCCAGCACTTCGCCCTGAATCGCGGCACCAACGGCCACGGCTTCGTCCGGATTCACGTCACGACGCGGTTCCTTGCCGAAGATCTCCTTCACCTTTTCCTGCACCTTCGGCATACGCGTCTGGCCACCGACCAGGATCACGTCGTCGATATCGCTGACCTTGATACCGGCGTCCTTGATCGCGATACGGCACGGCTCCATGCTGCGCTCGATCAGGTCCTCGACCAACGCTTCCAGCTTGGCGCGGGTGATGCGCAGATTCAAGTGCTTCGGGCCGCTCGCGTCCGCCGTGATGTACGGCAGGTTCACGTCCGTCTGTTGCGCGCTTGACAGCTCGACCTTGGCCTTTTCAGCCGCTTCCTTCAGGCGTTGCAATGCCAGCACGTCCTTGCTCAGATCGACGCCCTGTTCCTTCTTGAACTCGCTGATGATGTAGTCGATGATGCGCTGGTCGAAGTCTTCGCCGCCCAGGAACGTGTCACCGTTCGTCGACAGCACTTCGAACTGCTTCTCACCGTCAACATCGGCGATTTCGATGATCGACACGTCGAACGTACCGCCGCCCAAGTCATACACGGCAACCTTGCGGTCGCCCTTTTCGCTCTTGTCCAGACCGAAAGCCAGCGCCGCCGCGGTCGGCTCGTTGATGATGCGCTTCACGTCCAGACCGGCGATGCGACCCGCATCCTTCGTCGCTTGACGCTGGCTGTCGTTGAAGTACGCCGGCACCGTGATCACGGCTTCCGTGACCGGCTCGCCCAGGTAGTCTTCGGCCGTCTTCTTCATCTTGCGCAGGATTTCAGCGGAAACCTGCTGCGGCGCCAGCTTTTCGCCGTGCGCTTCGACCCACGCATCGCCGTTGTCGGCCGACACGATCTTGTAGGGCATCAGATCGATGTCCTTCTGAACTTCCTTCTCGCTGAACTTACGACCGATCAGGCGCTTGACCGCATACAGCGTATCGCGCGGGTTCGTCACGGCCTGGCGCTTCGCCGGTGCGCCGACGACGATTTCGCCGTCCTTCAAATAGCCGATGATCGACGGCGTGGTCCGCGCGCCTTCGGCGTTCTCAATGACCTTGGCCTGCTTGCTTTCCATCACCGCAACGCAGGAATTCGTCGTTCCCAGGTCAATGCCAATGATCTTGCCCATCTTATTCATTCTCCTGGCTGTGTCAGCCGTCCGGCGGAGCGCGGCTCCGCGCAACAATTCAAATATGTTCGAAAAATAGGTGCGGCCACGCCAATTTCAAGGGCTGGACCGCGAAAATGCTGCCTTTTGTCGCGCGCTACGTGTCGCGCGACCGCCGACGCTTACTTCGGCGCGGCCACCATCACCAGCGCCGGGCGCAGCACGCGCTCCGCGATCACATAGCCCTTTTGCAGGACCGTGACAACGGTATTCGGCTCTTGCTCCGCCGGCACCATCGAAATGGCCTGGTGAAAGTGCGGATCGAACTTTTCACCCGTCGCCGGCGCCACAACCTTGATACGACCCTTTTCCAAGGCCGCCAGCAGTTGCTTCAGCGTCAGGTCCATCCCTTCGCGCAGCTTCTCGGCATTCGAGGCGTCCGCGCCGAGCCCGGCTTCCAGGCTGTCCACCACCGGCAGCAGGTGTTCGGCGAAACTCTCGATTGCGAACTTATGCGCTTTTTCCTTCTCGTCCTGCCCGCGACGTCGGACGTTTTCCGTCTCCGCCTTGGCCCGCAAGAATTCTTCCTTCAACGCGGCGATCTGCGCCTGCGCTTCCGCCAGTGCCGCTTCGGCTTGCTGGTCGGCGCCATCGATCTGGTCGCTCGACGCCGCTGCCGTCGCCGCCGTGTCGGCCTGCGATGCCTGATTCACCGCGTCCGCCGCGGCATTGTCCGTCGTCTGCTGATCGCGGTTCGCTGGATTGTCTTGCATGCTCGTTTCCCGTCTGAGTCTGTGTGATTGATCCGGCGCACGGCCCTCTCCCCACGAGTTGGAGACGATTCCGTTGTTTTCAAGTCCACAGCGCAGAAATTTACGCGACGCGGTGGACTGCCTGCCGCAGCATTTCGTCACGCGCCGCGGGTGACCCAAAAATACCGCTCGTGCGCGTCCGACGAGGCGTTGTTACCGCTCTCCCGCCCCCTTCTCGGCAGCCCTGGGAAAACCCGCAACACGTGGTTACATTCTTTACCCGAAACAGGGACTTAGCCCGATGACGCCGCCCTGCGGCCGCATTAGAATGACGACGTGCATTGGGATAGACCAGTCCCGTCGCCGCGCAGTCAAAACAAGAGGTGAATAAATGAAATTGACATTCGCAGTCGTCTTCATCCTGACGCTCCTGGTGGCGGGAACGACGACCATTTGCCTGTCCGGCGCCGTAAGCGCGCGGACCTCGGAATACGGCACCGCGAAAGCGCTGACCCGCGACTGGCTCAATCCCTATCCGGCCAGCCATCGGGCGTATCGTGAGCTGAACTCCCCACTCGCGCAATAACACGTCGCTCGCGTTTCGTCGGCCGGCCGTGCCAGCCATCGGCCGGCTCGCGAAACAGCTGACGACGCGTGCGTTCGGCCTCCCGCGCCTGAGCGCTCGCCTCGGTTTCCTCGTAGAGCAACCGCGCCACCGGTGCCGGGCCCCGCACTTCGCTGACATCCCGCACGACGACAATCCATCGCCCCGCCTCGATATCGATCGTCACGACCTCCCCGATACGGACATCCCGCGACGGTTTGACCGGATCTTCGCCCACGCGGATGCGGCCGTTCTGCACCGCCTGTTGCGCCAGCGACCGGGTTTTGAAGAAGCGCGTCGCCCATAACCATTTATCGATACGTGCCTTGCCGCCCTGCGTGTCGGCGCCCTTGCTCGGGCCCCGCGCCTCGGCGTCGTCACGTGCCCCGGCCTCCGTCCCCTTTTGCTGGGAACGGCCCGACCGCCCGCGACTCATCGCGACGGACCGCCGGGCCAGCCGGCGAGATTATCGGCGCACAGGGTGGCAAGGCCGGCAATCCATGCCGGCGCATCGTTCAGGCAGGGAATGCGGCGGAATGTGTCACCGCCGGCATGCAGGAAGGCATCGCGGACTTCCAAGCCGATTTCCTCGATCGTCTCCAGGCAATCGGCGGTAAAGCCGGGCGTGAACACGTCGATGCGTCGGGTTCCCGACTGCGCCAAGGCGATCGCCGTCGGTTCCGTATAAGGCTGCAGCCATTCGGCCTTGCCAAAACGCGACTGGAACGTCACCCGGCAGGCATCACTGTCTAGCTCAAGCACTTCCGCCAGCCGTGCGCCGGTTGCCAGACACTCGGCCTGGTACGGGTCTCCCAGCGTAATGGTGCGCTTCGGCACGCCATGGAAACTCAGCAGCAGCTTGTCGCCGGCTGCAAAGTCCGGGGCGCCGTGTTCCCGCCAGAAACGCGCCACCTGCTCGGCCAGCGCAGCAATATAGCCGGGGTCCGTCGGATAGGATTTGACGGCCCGCAATGCTGGCTGGTCGCGCATCTGGCGCAAGGTATCGTAGGCTGCATCGAAAGCGGTCGCCGTCGTGGACGCCGAATATTGCGGATACATCGGCAACAGCAGAATCCGCTCGATGCCGTCGGCCTGCAGCGCGCGGATCTGCGCGCCGATGTTCGGCGTGCCGTACCGCATCGCATACTCGACGCGCACCGGCAGACCCAGTTCGGCAAATCGACTGCGCAAGGCGGCGGTCTGCCGCACGGTGTAGACCCGTAGCGGCGATCCTTCGTCCATCCACACCGACGCGTACTTTTTAGCGGAGGCGCGCGAGCGCAGCGGGACGATGACGCCCCGCAGCAACGGTTGCCACAACAGCGCCGGAATCTCGACGACACGCGGATCCGACAGAAATTCCGTGAGGTAGCGTCCTACCGCGCCCGGTTCCGCCGCATCGGGCGTACCGAGATTGATCAGCAATACCGCCGTTCCCGACGCTGCCCGTGCATCGGCGACGGACGACGACGCACCATACGATGCCGGCGGGACAGCTGAAGGTGAGGTAAGCGATGGCGATGCGGACATGGCCGAGGACGCTGCGGCGGATGGCTCGGACAAAAGGTCCGCGCCGAGGGCACTGATCGGTGAATTCATAGTGAGGCGCATTGGCAGGCTGTTCGTCAGTGTACCCCGAGGCGCCATCGCTGCGCCTGGGAGACCGGATCAGTGCTGACTTAATGCGTTCGACAACAGTCGCGCGGTGATATCGACGATCGGAATCACACGGTCATAGGCCATGCGCGTCGGACCGATCACGCCGAGCGTACCGACGATCTTGCCGTCGACCTCGTAGGGCGCGGTGACCACGCTCATCTCCTCGATGGGCACCAGACTAGACTCGCCGCCGATATAGATCTGCACGCCCTGCGCATGGCTCGATACGTCGAGCAATTGCAGCAGGCTGGTCTTCTGGTCGAACAGATCGAACAAACGACGCATCCGGTCCATGCTGGACGAGAGGTCCGTGACTTCCAGCAGATTGCGCTCGCCGGAAATCAGCAGCGTGTCGCCGTCGCCGGACGCTTCCTCGCTGCCGACCTCCACCGCCGCCTGCATCAGATGCGTCATATCGGCCCGCACGGCGTCGATTTCTTCACGCAGGCGCCGACGGACTTCCTCGAACGACTGCCCGGCGTAATTCGCATTGATATAGTTCGACGCTTCCACCAGCTGCGACGGCGAATACTCGCGCTGCGTCGCCATGATCCGGTTCTGGATGTCGCCCTCGGGCGTGACGATGACGAGCAGGATGCGTTTGTCGGACAAGCGCATGAACTCGATTTGCCGGAAACTCTGGCTGCGGCGTGGCGTCAGGACAACACCGGCGAACTGCGACAAATTCGACAGAATGCCCGCGGCGGCGGCCACGACCTTCTGCGGCTGGCCTTGCTGGAGTTGCGCCGCCACCCGCTTTGCAAAATCGGCGGCCTCGCCGTCGACGGTCAGCGGCTTCGACGTCAGCATCGTGTCGACGAACAGCCGGTACCCGCGCGGCGTCGGGATCCGACCCGCCGACGTGTGCGGGCTGGTGACCAGACCGAGGTCCTCCAGATCCGACATCACATTGCGGATCGTCGCGGGACTGAGCGCCAGTCCGGAATACTTAGACAGCGTGCGCGAGCCGACAGGCTGACCTTCGGCGATATACCGTTCGATCAGGGTCGTCAGCAGTGTTTGGGCGCGAGGGTCTAGCATGAAGGAATTCTAGCGCAATCCGCCCCCAGCAGGCCGGTAACGGCAGCGATTACAAGCGAATAGCGGTAATTCCGCCACTGCGGTTCGATTGCGCCCGCAGCCGACGCCCCGCGAGTCGTTGCAATGGGACCGCCGGCCGTGCGCGTCGATCAACCGTTGCGCGTGCCATTTCGCCAAGGCACTGGCCGAATGCCCGAGGGACGCGGCGATGCCGTTGCGGTAGAGTTCTCCCCATCGCCTGTGGTGTAATGCGCAAATGGAAACACGCTCCCCCTTCAAGACCGTCGCGCTGATCGGCAGGCCGAATACGCCGAATATCGGCGAACCGTTGCTGACGCTGGCTCGCGCCATCGAAGCACGCGGCTTTACATTGATTTTCGAAGCGGCGACGGCTGGCGAGATCGATCTCAAGAATCATTTGGATTCGCTGCAGGCCAAGCCGTCGGTGGCGACAACCTCCGAGATCGGCGAGCGCGCCGACGTCGCGGTGGTCGTCGGCGGCGATGGCACGATGCTGGGCGTCGGGCGCGAATTGGCGCCGTACGGCACGCCGTTGATCGGCATCAACCACGGGCGTCTGGGATTCATCACCGATATCCCGATCGCCGATATGAACCGGGTGGTCCCGGAACTGCTCGACGGTCAGTACGAACGCGAGGAGCGCACGCTGCTCGAGGCGCGGATCATGCGCGACGGCAAGCAGATATACGACGCGCTCGCTTTCAACGATGTCGTGGTGAACCGCAGCGGCTTCTCCGGCATGGCGGAACTACGCGTCGTCGTGGACGGGCGCTTTATGTATTCGCAGCGTTCGGACGGCCTGATCGTGGCAACGCCGACCGGCTCGACTGCCTATGCGCTGGCATCCCAGGGCCCGATCCTGCATCCGCAGGCCGGTGGGATCGTGCTGGTGCCGATCGCGCCGCAGGCGCTGTCGAATCGCCCGATCGTGCTGCCGGACAAATCCGAGATCAGCGTGCAGGTCATCGGCGGCCGCGAGGTCAACGTCAATTTCGACATGCAATCCTTCACGGCCCTGGCCCTCGACGACATCATCGAGATCCGGCGCTCCTCACATACGGTGCCATTCCTCCATCCGGTGGGATATAGCTACTTCGCCACGCTGCGCAAGAAGCTGTACTGGAATGAACATCCGGCCAACGATCCACGGCAGAACTGAACGCCGTCATGCTTCGACACCTTTCGATTCGCGATTTCGTCATCGTCGACCGCCTCGACATCGAGTTCGACGCGGGATTCACCGTTTTCTCCGGCGAGACCGGCGCGGGCAAATCGATTCTGATCGATGCGCTGGCGCTGATCCTGGGCGCACGCAGCGATGGCAGCGTGGTGCGCAACGGGGCCGTGCGCGCCGATCTGAGTGCCGTATTCGACGCGCCGCCGGCGCTGGCCGAATGGCTGCGCGACCATGCGCTCGACGACGCCGATTATGCGGCCGAGGCGCACGCGGCTGCGGCGGCCAAGGACACGAAGGACGTCGCCAAGCCGACGCGTGGCAAATCCGCCCGCAGCGGCGCGCCACGATCCGCGCCGGTCGGACCGCCGGTGATTTTGCGCCGCGTGGTCGATGCGACCGGTGCACGCTCGCGCGCTTTCATCAACGGGACGCCGGCAACGCTGGGCCAGTTGCGCGAACTGGGCGAAATGCTCGTCGATATCCACGGCCAGCACGCGCATCAGGCCTTGATGCGGCCCGATGCGCAGCGGCTGCTGTTCGATACCCACGCCGGCGCGACGCAAGCCGCTGCGCGCACCGCCTCGGCCTGGGCAGACTGGCGTGCGGCACGCGCGCGCATCGACGACGCGCGCAAGCGCAGCGAGCAGATTCAGCTCGAACGCGAGCAGTTGGCCTGGCAGGTCAATGAACTGGAGACGCTGGCGCCGCAGGCCGGCGAGTGGGAAGAAATCGGCCAGGAGCATCAGCGCCTTTTCCACGCCGCCAATCTGATCGACGGGGTACGCGGTGCCATCGATGTCCTGTCCGAATCCGACGATGCGCTGATCGGCCGCGTCTCAGCGATCACGAGCCGTATCCAGGCACTGGCCGATATCGACGAGAATCTGCGCGATGTCCTCCTCGCGCTGGAGCCCGCGCAAATTCAGCTGCAGGAAGCGGTCTACTCGTTGACGCATTACGCGCAGCGCCTCGATCTCGATCCGCAGCGGCTGGAGCAAGTCGACGAGCGCTTGAACGCGCTCCACGCGGCCTCGCGGAAGTTCCGCATCGCACCGGAAGCGCTCGGCGATGCCTTGGGCGAACGGCGCACGCGACTGGCGGCGCTGGACGCCGAGGCGGACTTCACGGCGCTCGAAAAAGCAGAACAGGAAGCGGCCCTGGCCTATCGTGAAGCCGCGCAGGCGTTGTCGACGATTCGGCACGCCGCGGCGGGCGTGCTATCGGCGGGCGTCACCACCGGCATGCAGGAGCTGTCGATGGTGGGCGGCAGTTTCGAAGTTGCGCTGACGCCGCTACAGTCCGTCCGGGATGGCGACAGCAATCATCTGGTCGGCGGCCCGAACGGTCTGGAACAGGTCGAGTTTCTGGTGGCCGGGCATCCCGGCGTGCCGCGCCGCCCCTTGGCCCGAGTGGCATCGGGTGGGGAGTTGGCACGGATCAGTCTGGCGCTGTCGGTCATTGCCAGCGCCGCCAGCCCGACGCCGACGCTGATCTTCGATGAAGTGGATACCGGTATCGGCGGCGCGGTGGCGGAAGTGGTCGGACGGCTGCTGCATCAGTTGGGTGGCATGCGCCAGGTGTTGTGCGTGACGCACTTGCCGCAAGTCGCGGCACGGGGCGATCGCCATCTGCGCGTGGCAAAGCAGGTTCGGGACATCACGACGCAGGCCGCGGTCGGCGGCGACGAGATCGGCGCCGAAAGCGAGACCGTCAGCGCGGTCAATCGGATCGATGGCAGCGAACGCATCGAGGAGATCGCACGGATGCTCGGCGGCATCGACATCACCGCGACGACGCGCCGACATGCGAAGGAAATGCTGTCCGCGTGAGGGGCGCCTAGCCCATCGGATCCCCCGACAACGTGGGATCCAACGCCGGCGTCGTGTTGCCGAACACGTGGTCCCATAGTCGGCGGACTGCTTGCCGCTCCGCTTCCACCCGCGGCGATGCCACGCGGGCATGCGTGGCGCCGTCCAGCCGCACTCGATGTTGCAGAATCCGATAACGCCGATACGCGGCCTGCACCGCATGGATGTCGTCGATCGGCGCGAATCCCAATCCCGCCAGGACATCGAGCAGGGCCAGATTGCCGCTATTGCGGATCAGCGCCGGATGGTGCGCCGCATGCAACAGAACGCCGTATTGCACCAGGAACTCGATATCGACCATGCCGCCTCGGTCATGCTTCAGATCGAACAGACCGCTGTGATTCGGATGCCCGTCATGCACGCGATCGCGCATCGCGACGATCTCGGCCGCTAGCGCCTGCCCGTCGCGCGGCGTCGCGAGCACCTCGGTGCGGATCGCCTCGAACGTCGCGCCGATCGCCGGATCGCCCGCGCAATAGCGCGCCCGCGTGATGGCCTGATGCTCCCACACCCACGCCGTGTTGGCCTGACCCGCCGCGCGTTGTTGGTAGCGACGGAATCCGTCGATCGGCGTCACCAGCAAGCCCGATGAACCGTTCGGCCGAAGCCGGAGATCGACATCGTAGAGTTGGCCTGCTCCCGTCGCCGTCGTCAACCAACTGATAAGCCGACGCGCCAGACGCGTGTAATGCTCCGCCACGTCGTCGCCCTCGCGCTGGTCGTCGTAGAGGAAGATCAGGTCGAGGTCCGAACCATATCCCAACTCTTTGCCGCCCAATTTCCCATAGGCGATGATCGCAAAGCGCGGCAGGTCGCCATCCAGCATCGGCCGCTCGGCAATCGCGCGCCAGACGGTCTCCAACGTCACGTCGAGGATCGTGTCGGCCAATTCCGATAGGCGGTCGCTGACCGCTTCCACGCTCAATACGCCGTACAGATCCCGTAGCAGAATGCGAAAGGTTTCGGCATGCTGGGCATGACGCAGCAGGTCCATCTGCTGCTCGACGTCGGGCGCGGCCTGGACGCGGGCGCCGCCAACGCCGGCAGCCTTGGCCGTGCCGCGCAGCTTCTCGCGCAGATCCCGCGCGAACGCCGGCCAATCGAAGGGCGCGTGCACGGTGCGGTCGTCGAGCAATTCATCGAGCAATTGCGGATGCTTGATCAAATAGCTGGCCGCCCACTGCGCGCCGGCGAGCACGTCGAGTACACGGCGTAAGGCCGCCGGAAACTCGGTCAGTAAGGCCAGATAAGCGCGGCGGCCGCAAATCCGTTCCAGCAGATCGAGCCAGCGCACGAACACCAGGCGTCGGGCACTCGGGCCGGACTCGCCCGCGGCAGCCGCGTCACGCGATGCCGCGGAGGCCGATGCCGACAGTTCGACCAGCGCACGGCGGACCAGTGCATCGACCCGCTCGCGACTTTCCGACGGCAACTGCTGATAACGCGAGGCCGTATGCATCGCCCGCATCCGCGCGACCAGCTCGTCGAGCGCGACATCATCAGCGCCGGGGCGTTTGCTTGTCGCCTCCGCACGCGCCTCGCCTCCCTTTTCCGCGTCGTCGCTGTCGATCAACCCGAGGCTGACCGCGTACTGCCGCAATGCGGCGCGCCCTTGCGGCCCATCCGATCCGCCCTCCGCCGAGGTTTCATGCCACAAGGCCGCGGCCGCATCGTCAACGGCGTGAGACGGCGGAACGGCGGACAGCGCCGCCGGCGCATCGCCGCCCACACGCAAGGCCGGACCGTCGGCCGATGCGCCGGTCGGCAAGGTGCCGGCCGGCGGTGCATCCTGTGGCGCGAAGACCTGTTCGAACTCCCGTTCCACCACGTCGCGATGCCCGGCCAAAGCCGCTTGCAGCGCCGCGTAATCGCCGATGCCTTGCGCATCGGCATATCCCATCGCGGCAGCCAAAGCGACACGGCGCGACGCTTCCACCGGCATCGCGTGCGTCTGCGCATCTTCCGCATATTGCAAACGATGCTCGATGCGCCGCAGAAAATCATAGGCGGCACGCAGCGCATCGACGTTGGCGTCACCGATCAAGCCGCGCTGCGCTGCAATTGCTAAGACCTGCAATGTCGGTCGCAGTCGGAGCGCCGGATCCTGCCCGCCCCGCACGAGTTGAAACACCTGAGCGCCGAATTCGATTTCGCGAATGCCGCCGCGTCCCAGTTTCACGTCGTCGGACAGGTCCGGCCGGAGCAGCGCCCGTCGCCGTGCCTCCTCGCCGATCTGCCGATGCAGCGAACGAATCGCGTCGATGACGCCGAAATCCAGATAGCGCCGATAGACGAAGGGCCGCACCAATTGATCGAGTTGCACCGCAAGCCGCGCCTGCGCATCGCGCACGACGCTTTGATCGACACACGGCAGCAAGCGCCCCTTGATCCACGCGTAGCGCTCCCACTCGCGACCTTGCACGAAGAAGTAGGCCTCCAGCATCGCCATGCTGCAGACCAGCGGGCCGGAATCGCCGTTCGGCCGCAAACGCATGTCGACACGGAAGACATAGTCATCCGCGGTGCGTTCGGACAGCGCCCCGATCAGCTTGCGCCCCACCCGCGTGAAAAAGTCGTGATTGTCGATACCCGCGCGTTCGCCGCCGGTGGTCTGTCCCTCTTCCTCGTAGACGAAGATCAGATCGATATCGGACGACACATTCAATTCGCGACCACCGAGCTTGCCCATGCCGACGACGCCGAGCGTCAGCGGCGCGCCGTCGGATTCCGCCGTGGGCGTGCCGAAGCGGCGGATCATGGCACTCTGGATCGTGTCCAGCGCCTCCGCAACGACGACCTCGGCCAGATCGCTCATCGCACCGGTGACCTCCGCGACGTCGGCCAGCCCCGCCAGGTCACGGGCCATCACCGTGCAGAAAATGTCGGCACGCAGGCGGCGCAGCGCCGTGCACAGGGCATCGTGGCGCTGATCGTCATCGAGCACCGCATCGGCGCGCAGCGTGTGCGTCGCACGGATCTCGGCCTCCGCCTCATCGCGACGACAGGCATGACGCGCGACGATGCTTTCACGGGTCAGAGGCTGGGCACCTTGTGCGTCGACATAGCCGGCAACGTCGGGACGTGCCATGAAGGTTCGGGCCGCATAGCGGGAATAGGCCGCGCAGCGCTGCGACAGCGTCGGCGACAGAGACAGCGTCGGCGCGCCGCCCTCCCCGCCAGCATCGGATGGGGCCGCAGACGCGGCTGAAGGAACTGCGGAAGGAAGTTGGGACATGGCACGCACACACGATTCACCGGTAGAACCGGAAGCGTATGCCAAAACGCGTCACAGCGGAAATCCTGGTCAACCGTATTCGGGCACGCGTCAGGTGATGCCGCGGGAGGCGCGATACGCATCCATCGCCCGGATAGCCTTGTGGCAGCCGTCCAGATCGCCGGCATAGCTCCCGCCGACGATGATGTTGTTTTCGTTGACTTGCAGATTGATGTCGCACGTGGTCGTGACCGGGACGAACTGCGTCGACCGCGTCGTTTTCGATGTATCGAAATCGGTTTTACCGATGGACCCCGTCTGCGTCGATTGCGCAAACGTCGTGACCGGCACCATATCGGTGGTTTTCGCGCCCCAATGAACGATGTGCGTCCCGGCGATCCGACGCTCGCCGGTGGGATAGCCCAGTACCTGTATCGCATCCGACAAGGGCCGCCCCTTCAGGGCGCCAACCCCCGCTTCGAACTGGGCGTCCGTCACACAACCCGCCAATGCCGTCAGCGTTATCGTTATCGCTGCCATGACCTGGGTTCGCATTTTTGCACTCCTGTTTTTATCGAATCCGAGTGTATTTGAACCCCATGCGTCAGCGGGGCCTCGGTCGCGGCTTGTTGAACATTCTGAGATAGCGTTCGCCCGAAGGACGGGCCCGTCATCGCGTCGCGCTTCACCTGGCCTGCAGCGGCACTGTGATACATTGGAACGTCGCCCTCAACTCACACTGCCTGCCCAACTACCGCCGCATGCTCGATCGCCGCGCGCCCGCCACCCCGTCACCGTCGCCAGCGCAATCGCAAGACCGCGTACATCGGGCAGGCGCCAAGAGCGTGGGCCGTGTAGCGTCGCATCTCGCGTCCTTTGCCAGCGGCGGCAAGTGGGCCGTCCAGAACGCGCCGGGCATCGTTTCCGGTGCCTCCGCAGGTGGCAATGGGGGGAGCGGTGATGGGGGGGGCAGCGGTGGCGACGATGACGGTCGCGACCCCTCGGGCCCCGACGAGCGCAGCCGACGCGCGCGCTATTTCGCTTGTTCGATGCGGGTATTGAAGCGCGTACTGGCGGTCGTGACGATCATTGCCTTGATCGTCTATTTCGTCTTCGGCGCCGTTGCCTTGATGCTGCGCTATGTCGTGATGCCGAATGTCGATCGCTTTCGCCCCAAGGTGGAAGCGCTTGTCAGCGCGCAGTTGCATGCGCCGGTTCACATCGGCCGGATCGGCGCGCATTGGACCGGCTTCAAACCGACGTTCACCGTCACCGACCTCCATATCGGCGAAAACGACCCGGCGCAATCCGATGCGAGCGTCGACCGTATCCAAGCCACGCTGGCGTGGCGATCGCTCTTGCGCCTGCAACCCATCCTGTCGCAACTGTCGATCGATCATGCGCGCGTGACCGCCGTGCGCGATCCGTCCGGACTGATTCGGATCGGCGGTATTGCCGTCGGTCAGCATCACGCGGAAAACCCCTACACCGTGCCCAGCTGGCTTCTGGGACAACGCGAGATCGTCGTTCGGGATCTGGACTTCCGATGGATCGATCAAGCCGGTCCCGGCCATGGCGCCCCGCCCCCGCCGCTGTTGCAACTGGCCCATGCGCGCATGGCGCTGGTCAATAGCGGCCGCTTCCACCGTTTCGGCGTGCAGGGGAGCATGACCGTGCACCCCACCGGCGAGCCTTGCGCGCAGGCGCCGTGCATCGGCACCGCGGCCGCCGTGATGCCGATCGATATCCGCGCCAATTTCCAGCATGCGCCGTTTCGCTCCTGGCTCGCCGGCCGGGCCGGCCGCGGCAATCCGCAAAACTGGGACGGCGACCTCTATCTGGGCGCGACGGCATTGGATGTCGCTGCCTTGAACGACTACGTCGACAACACGATCGGCGCGCGCGCCGGCCACATCGATGTTCATAGCTGGTGGCAATTCGCGCACGGCGAGGTTGGACAGGTCAGCGGGTCGCTGAAGGGCCGCGGCCTCGCGCTGCAATTGCGCCAGGGCTTGCCGCCCTTGCGTATCCCGAAGGTCGATACCCAGTTCGCGGCGAACCAGCACGACGGCGATTACCACGCATCGGTACGCGACCTCTCGCTGGAACTGGACGATCAGGCGGCACTGCCCGATGGCACGACGCTCGGGCGCATGTTGAACGTGTCGCGCTTCGATGGCGAATATCGCGTCCCGAGCATCGGACGCGGCGAGAAAATCGCCCTGTCCGGCGATATCCTGGACATCGGGCTGCTCGCGGATTTCTCTCGCACGCTGCCGCTGCCGCGCCGATTGAAACGCAATATCGACCGCTACGATCCGAGCGGCGTCCTGTCCGATTACGCGCTCGAATGGGAACGCGATCCGCCGGCCGACGCGGCCGCCGCCTCGGCTGCCCAAGTTCAGGGCGATGTGCCGTTGCGTCGCTTCAAGCTGCATGCACGCCTCGATGGCGTCACGCTCGCGGCCATGCCGCCGCGCCCCGGTGTCAATGCGGCGGGCCATCCCCATATCGGACAACCGGGCTTTTCCAATCTGCGCGGCGTGATCGATGCAGACCAGGACGGCGGACAAGTGCAGCTGGACTCACGGCATGCCACCGTCACGATCCGCGGCATGTTCGACGCGCCGACCTTGCAGTTGGACACGTTGACCGGCACCGCGCGTTGGCAGATCGTGCCGCATGGCGATACGAAGCGGCTCGACGCCCATTTCGACGATGTGACATTGTCCAATCCCGACCTCTCCGGACACGTTCAGGCGCGCTTCCGCACGCTGCTCAATACGTCTCAGGACGGCTATCTCGATCTCAACGCCGCGCTCGATCGCGCCAGCGTGCCGATGGTGCCGCGTTATCTCCCCACGTCGATCGGCGCACCGGTGCGGGAATACCTGACGCGGATGTTGAAAGCGGGAACCTCGACGGGCGCGACGGTGGAGGCGCATGGCCGACTCAATGACCTGCCCTATCCGCGCGGTATCTATCGGATAGCCGCGCCAGCCGCGAGCGCCGCGCCCAATGCGCCGGCGCCGGCGGTGGCGCAGATCGATACGCCGGACGACGGGGCACCGGCCGGGGGCACCAGCGTATTCCACGTCAACGCGCCCTTTACCGATGCCATTGCCGATGTGTCGCCATCCGACGCGGTCCGGCTCTCGAATGGCGAGCCGGAAAAATGGCCGGCATTCGACGGGCTGGCCGGCCGATTGTTCGTGGATGGCCGTCAGTTGGGCTTCGACATCGACGAAGGGCACTACCGGCAGGCCCGAATCAGCACGCTGCAAGGACGCATTGCCGATCTGGGCGATCGTAACAGCGTGCTGCGGATCGACAGCCGGATACGCGGCCCGCTCGCCGATTTCATCGACTTCGCCGGCCGCAGCCCGCTCGGCTATTGGAGTCATCAGATCGCCGCACCGGCCAAGGCGCAGGGCGACGCCACGTTGACGATGCGCATCGATGTTTCGCGCCACGGCACGCCCGGCGCGACCAGTCTGGCAAGCGGGACAGAAACCGCCACGACCCAGGCGCCTGCATCGGACGCCGCGCCAGGCAGCACCGCGGTGCTAGCCGCTCCAGCCGCCGCAACCACGCAAGGCCCGCCCAACACCTCGGGCACGAAGGGCGGCAAGCCGCGCGTCGATCCGGTCAGCGTTTCCGGGAAACTGCATTTCGAACGTAATCGCGTCGTCTATGGCGACGCGCCGCCTGTCGATAATCTGACCGGCGACGTGGCCTTCACCACGCATACCGGTACGTCCCGCAATCTGCAGGGCCGCTTCCTCGGTGGCGATATCCGTGCCGAAGGATCGATGGCCGCCGACGCGAGCTTGAACATCCAGATTCACGGTCACGTCGCGCCGGAACGAGTGGCCCATGCCAGCGATCCACGCTACGCGTCGCTATTGCGTCGGTTCTCCGGCGTCGCGCCCTATCAAGTGCAAGTCAGACGCGACGGCGTGGAGCCCACCCGCTTGACGCTGCAGTCCGACCTGCTGGGGCTTGGCATCGATCTCCCGGCGCCGCTGAATAAAGCCGCCGACGCACCGATGCCGGTCTCGGTGGATTGGCGCACGGTGAGCAGCAATGGCGAAGCCGTGAAATCCGGCGCCCGGGGCGCGGCGGCGCAGTCGTCGAGCAGCGTGCAGCGGATCGATCTGCTGGCGGGTCCGGTGCACGCGGCCTATCTGCGCCGCACCGTGCCGTCCACGCCGGTCACCCCCAACGGCGCCGGCAGCGCACCGGCAAGCCATACCGGCAACGCTACGTCCAACACGACATCCAGCGTGATCGCCGGCGCCATTGGCTTGAATCATCTGCCGCCGTTGCCGGAGCACGGCGTGCTAGGTGAGTTGCATACCGCGCAACTCGATGTCGACGCCTGGCGTGCCGTGCTGGCCGAAATCGAGCGCCCCGCGGCGGTACCGGTCGCCACGCACACGCGTAACTTCGCACCGGATCCCGCCGATGCCTCGCCGGACATCGATGCCAACCGCACCGGCCGTGGCTGGCTGCCGGATCGCTTCGATATCGCCATCGACGATGTCCATCTGCTCTCGCGGCATTGGCACGATGTCCATATCGAGGGAGGCCGGAGCGCCCGTCAGGGCTGGCATGCGCATATCGCCTCGCGCGAGGTGGCAGGGCAAACCAGTTGGCAGCCGCAAGGCGGCAGCGCCCTGCACGCCCGATTGAGCAAACTCCTGATTCCGGCCACCGACCCGACAACGGCAAATGACGGCGCCATCGCGACCGGCGCGGCGCAACAGCAGGCCGAGCGCACGACGCGCACGCTGGCGGCCGTCCCGCAGACGACTAAGCGTTTCCCTGCAATCGATCTGGTGGCCGATCAATTCAGCATCGCAGGCAAGCCCGTCGGCAAGCTGTCTTTGCTCGCGCACAATGTCGCGACCGCCGACGACACCATATGGCAGATCGATGACCTCACGCTCGCCCATCCGTCGGCGACCTTGCACGCCAGCGGCAACTGGCGCGTCGACACGGCAGGCACCAACGCCCATACCGGCGTGATTTTTCAACTCGGGATTCATGATGCCGGCGCCCTGTTGACGGCACTCGGGATGCCCAACACGATCAAGGGCGGCAAAGGCAGCCTCGACGGCGCATTGAACTGGAACGGCAATCCCGGCACACCGGACCTGAAGACGCTGGAGGGGAAACTGAATCTGGAATTGACCCGTGGGCAGTTCTTGAAGGTCAATCCCGGCGCGGCGCGACTGCTGGGCATCCTGAGTCTGCAAGGGCTGGTGCGCTTCCTGCAATTGGACTTCAAGAGCGTCTTCGGCAAAGGCTTGGCCTTCAACAAACTGTCGGGCACGACGGCGATCCATGATGGCATCGCAACGACGCAGGATGCGACACTGACGACGGCACCGGCGCGGGTGACGATGTCCGGCTCGGCCAATGTCGTCGACGAAACGCAGGATTTCCGCGTGACCGTGGTGCCGCACTTGAACGCCGTGTCCGCATCGATCGCCGCGGCGGTCATCAACCCGATCGTCGGCCTCGGTACCTTGGTGGCGCAATTGGCGCTGGCCGAACCGATCTCGCGCAGCCTCACGCGGCACTATCAAGTGCAGGGCCATTGGAACAAGCCGGAGGTCCGACGAAGCGATGACAATCGCGGTAACATTGCCCCAACAGCCGGTACTGCCGTGTCCCAGCAGCCGGCACCGGCGCACTGAAGCCGGCAATTTTTTCCGAAGCCGCCGTAGGGCGCGCTTCTCCCTTTTGCGAGGATTCCGCATGCATCCGACCGATTCCGCCATCCGTTCCCTGAGCGTCGCCCAACAGGCGTTGCTGGCACCGCATGGCCTCGACGAAGCGCAATTGCTGCGCACGCTCGGCAGCATTTTCAAGGCACGCGTCGATTACGCGGACCTGTATTTCCAGACCACCCGCTCCGAAGCCTGGAGCCTGGAAGAAGGCATCGTCAAATCCGGCTCCTTCAGCATCGATCAGGGCGTTGGCGTGCGTGCCGTCGCCGGTGATCGTACGGCCTTCGCCTATTCGGACGATCTGTCGCCGCAGGCCCTGATGCAGGCAGCCGAAGCCACGCGCGCGATCGGCACCTTCAATCAGGGCAGCGGCAAGATCAAGGTACCCGGCAGTGGCAAGGGCGGCAAACGGATCGTGCCCGCCAGCGCGTTACGCGGCGTCCATGGTCGCGATCTGTATCTGCCGCACGACCCCTTGGAATCGATGGATGCGACAACCAAGGTGAAACTGCTTGAGCGCGTGGAAAAGATGGCGCGCAAGCGCGACCCGCGCATCAAGCAAGTGATGGCCGGCCTCGCGGGCGAATACGACATCGTCATGGTCGCCCGCAGCGACGGCATCATGGCAGCCGACATTCGCCCGCTGGTGCGCCTCTCGGTCACGGTGATCGCCGAGCAGGACGGCCGCCGTGAGGTGGGCAGCGGCGGTGGCGGCGGTCGCTTCGACTACCTGTATTTCACCGACGAAAAGCTCGAGAGCTATGTCGATGACGCCGTACGCTCGGCACTGGTGAATCTGGAAGCGAAGCCGGCGCCGGCCGGCAATATGAGTGTCGTACTCGGCCCGGGTTGGCCTGGCGTGCTGCTGCACGAAGCGGTGGGACACGGTCTGGAAGGCGATTTCAACCGTAAGGGCTCGTCCGCCTTCGCCGGCAAGATCGGCGAGCGCGTGGCCGCGCCGGGCATCACCATCGTCGACGACGGCACGCTGCCGAATCGACGCGGTTCGCTGAATATCGATGACGAAGGCAATCCCACGCAGTGCACGACGCTGATCGAGGACGGCATTCTGAAAGGCTATATCCAGGACACCTTGAATGCCCGCCTGATGAATATGCCGGTAACGGGCAATGCGCGCCGGGAGTCCTACTCGGCACTGCCCATGCCGCGCATGACCAACACCTATATGTTGAACGGCGACAAGGCCCCCGAGGAGATCATCGCCTCGGTGAAAAAGGGTCTATATGCCGTCAACTTCGGCGGCGGCCAGGTGGACATCACGAACGGCAAGTTCGTGTTCTCCGCGTCCGAGGCCTATATGATCGAAGACGGCAAGATCACCTATCCGGTCAAGGGCGCGACCCTGATCGGCAGCGGACCCGAATCGCTGAAATACGTCAGCATGATCGGCAACGACATGGCGCTGGATCGCGGCGTGGGCGTATGCGGCAAGGATGGCCAAAGCGTCCCCGTGGGCGTGGGGCAACCGACGCTGCGGATCGACCGCATGACCGTGGGTGGGACCGCTTAAGAATTATCGCAATCTGCGAAAAACAACAAAATTATGCGGACTATTCGCATGAGAAGCGTCAATTATGAGGATTGTCCGCATAATTAACCGACCCGCTTGCCTTGCGCGAATGCGGGGCGTATAACGTTTCTCTATCGACGCCGCCGCGGCGTCGTGTCGCAGGGATATCGCGACGGTGCCGCGGCTGCCTCTCTGAACGACTGTTGCCAGTGATGACCATGTCTCATTCCGCCCGCTTTTATTTTGCGTTTTATTTTTATCTCGAGCCCATGGCGGACGGAGAGGCGTGCTGACGCACTGAACACACCGAAACGAACCGCCAGCTCCGTCTGGCGGTTTTTTTTTGCTTCGCTTTTTTGTCGCCCGGTCGCGCTGTGTCGTGACCAGACAAGTACGGAATGGAACGTCGGCCAAGCGCAGACAACACAGATAGACAGACCAGGAAAACGATATGAGCCCGCACAACACCGATGACGTTCGGATTCGCGAAATGAAAGAGCTGACGCCCCCCGCGCACCTGCTGCGTGAATTCCCATGCGACGAGGCTTCCTCGCAACTGATCTTCGAATCCCGCGCCGCGCTGCATCGGATACTGCACGGGATGGAAGACCGCTTGATCGTCATCGTCGGGCCCTGTTCGATCCACGATACGAAAGCGGCGCTCGAATACGCCGCCCGCCTGCGCGAACAACGCGAGCGCTTCAAGGGCGAGCTCGAAGTCATCATGCGGGTGTACTTCGAGAAGCCGCGTACGACCGTCGGCTGGAAAGGCCTGATCAACGATCCGAAGCTCGATAACAGTTTCAAGATCAACGAAGGATTGCGTACCGCGCGTGAACTGCTGGTGGAAATCAATCGACTGGGCGTGCCGGCCGGCACGGAATTCCTCGACATGATCAGCCCGCAATACATTGCCGACCTGGTGTCGTGGGGCGCAATCGGGGCGCGGACGACGGAATCCCAGGTGCATCGGGAACTCGCTTCCGGCCTCTCCTGCCCGGTCGGCTTCAAGAATGGCACCGATGGCAACGTGAAGATCGCCGTGGACGCGATCAAGTCGGCATCGCAACCGCATCACTTCCTCTCGGTGACGAAGGGCGGCCATTCGGCGATCGTCTCGACGGCCGGCAACGAGGATTGCCATGTGATCCTGCGCGGTGGCAAGACGCCGAACTACGATGCCGCGAGCGTCGATGCCGCCTGCACGCAGATCGGCCAGGCCGGCCTGGCGCCGCGCCTGATGGTGGACGCGAGCCATGCCAACAGCGAGAAGAAGCATCAGAACCAGATTCCGGTGTGCGCGAATATCGGTGCGCAGATCGCCGGTGGCGAGCAGCGCATCGTCGGCGTGATGGTCGAATCGCACCTGGTGGCGGGACGTCAAGACCTGGCCCCGGGCTGCACGCTCGACGATCTGCAATACGGTCAAAGCATCACCGATGCCTGTATCGGCTGGGAAGACAGCCTCGGCGTACTGGAAACACTGGCGGCCGCCGTGCGTCAGCGCCGCGTCCTGCATGGCCGCGGCAACTGATTACGTTTGTTGCAAGGTGGCGAGCGCGCGCTTCACGTAATCTTCGCGTTTCAGCAGAATCGATCCGTTGTGGTTCGCGCTCAGCTTGTCGGAACGACGCATGACATATCGGTGCGTGCGCGTCATCAGCGATTCGCCGCGTTTATTGATAATGGCATCGCCACCCGCTTGCTCCACTACTTGCCCGATGTGACCCACCGACGATGCGTGCTTGTAGAAACGCGGCGGCAATGCCAGCGCCGCGTCCTGCAGGACGCGCGGCCATGGCGCCAGGGAGGCGTCTCTGTGCCAGGGATCGGTCAGTTCCCGCGTCATTCTGCGCGCGAGGAAAAAACTGAACATCGCACAGTCCCGTGCCGATTTCTGCAAGTTCATCGAGATGACCAATCGATACGGCGCGCTTGCCGGATCGAACGCGGCTGGCAAGATCGTGCCGAAAAAATCGTGATACACCGAGGCGAGTACCAGACCCATTCGGTGCATCGGCGTCAATTCGGATACCGCCTGCACTTCCGCGATATCGAACGCCGGCAGTGACGCCGGCTCGACGTAGACCAGCGAGAGCCGTGCACCCGTGCGCGCTTCGTCGCGCCGCACCGACATGGCAACCGTATGCACCGTTTGCGACGCCCTATCGTTCATCGGTACGATGGCATTGAAATAGACGGACCGATCCGAGGCCGTGTGACGCTGCAGATCGGCGACAAAGGCCGATAAGGTCGGATAGGATGCCATCTCGTGCGCGACAGGCAGCGCCCGCACCAGAAACGGCATCGCATCGCGATCCATCTGGTTGCTGTGAAAATCGAGAAAGCCATTGCGCGCGCGGTTGCGCGCGATGTCCTGATACAGCTGATACGCAGCGTGCGCGTCAGCCGGTTCCGCTTCCGGCTCAGGAAACACGGTGCGATTCATTACCGCACCGCGGCCAGGGACCGGTGCGCAGGTTCTCGGCCCTGCGTTGAACGCCGTCGATGCAGAGGGTTCGCTCGACATATATCGTTATCCTGAAGGATTGGGGTCGCACCACTGCCTCGTAGAACACCTATAGCAAGAAGAACGGGATCACTGGAATGCGTTTCTATTTTGCCGCATTTCATCGGAACGTCGAGGCAAAGCACGGCGTTAGCGCTCGACCTATATCGATAGGACTATGGCGCTGGTCACCGCCGCTTGGACGAACCGTGCGTGCAACGCGGACGGACGGGCTCAGGCAGGCCGCAGGCTGCGTTATCCGCGTGCCGGACCGATCTTACGCATTGCGTCCGGAGCGCCAGTACACCTCGGCATGACCGGCCGCGAGATTGACCTGACGCGACATGACGAAGAGCAGGTCGGAGAGCCGATTCAGATACAGACGGCTGGCCCGCGAGACGGCATCAGCCGGCGCGCCTGCTTCCGCGGCCAGACGCCATACGGTGCGTTCGGCCCGTCGGCAGACGGTGCGCGCCACATGCGCCGACGCTGCCGCGCGGCTACCGCCCGGCAGGATGAATTCGCGCAGCGGCGGCAGCTCGGCGTTCACGTCGGCAATCCAGGCGTCGAGCTGCGCGACGTCGGCGTCGTCGATGCCGGGATATTGCATCCCCGGCATCGCCAGTTCGCCGCCGAGGTTGAACAAGTGATGCTGGATTTCGATCACGCGCGCGCGAACGGCCTCGGGAATCGCTTCGGTGGAAAAGAGCCCGAGCGTCGCATTCAACTCGTCGACGTCGCCGATTGCGGCGATGCGCAAAGCCGTTTTCGGCACCCGCGACAGATCGCCGAGCCCGGTCGTCCCGTCGTCGCCGGTCCGCGTCACGATCTTCGTCAGCCTGTTGCCTTTTCCCGTCGCCATTTTTGCCCGCTCCTTTTATGACCTTGGCCAGGCGCCACGGTCCGAATACAGCCCAACGCCCGACAATCGCGCATTTTAGAACGGATGGCGAATACCCGAAGTCTTACTTTGAATAGTTGCACCGCGTGATGCCGCGGCAATCAAGCGTAGAATTCAGGTCATCCCATGACTTACGACGTCGCTTCGGCACGCGCTTTCCATCATGACCTCAGCGCCTCATTCGGCTTCGGCCGCTTCCTCCGCCCACGCGCCGCACGGCGTGAAATCGCGCGGTCCGCTGTCTGCTGCATTGCTCGATGCCTTGCAGAGTCGCTTCGGCACGCGCTTCAGCACGTCCGACGCGGTCCGTGAACACCACGGCCGTGACGAGTCGCCCTATGATCCGGTGCCGCCCGACGCCGTGGTCTTTGCGCACTCAACCGAGGAAGTCAGCGACATCGTCAAGCTGTGCGCCAAGTACGACACGCCGATCATTCCCTACGGCGCCGGTTCGTCGATCGAAGGGCAATTGCTGGCGATCGAAGGCGGCATCTCGATCGATTTATCCGAAATGAATGCGCTCGTGTCGGTGCACGCGGAAGATCTGACCGCCACCGTCCAGGCCGGCGTGACGCGCAAGGCGCTGAACGAGCACCTGCGCGACACGGGCTTGTTCTTCCCGATCGATCCGGGTGCCGATGCCAGCCTGGGCGGCATGGCGTCCACGCGCGCGTCCGGCACGAATGCGGTCCACTACGGCTCGATGCGCGAGAATGTGCTCGACCTGACCGTTGTGCTGGCCGATGGCCGCGTGATCAAGACGGGCACGCGCGCGCGCAAGTCCTCGGCGGGCTATGACCTGACGCGCCTGTTCGTCGGCTCGGAAGGCACGCTCGGCATCATCACCGAGGTCACGGTTCGACTGTATCCGCAGCCGGAGCATCTGTCGGTGGCCATCTGCACCTTCCCGTCGATGAACGAGGCGGTGCAGACGGTGATCGAGACGATCCAGCTGGGTGTGCCGGTCTCGCGCGTCGAGTTCATCGATCCGCTCGCGATCCGCGCCTTGAACGAGTATTCGAAGCTGTCGATGACGGAAGCGCCGACGCTTTTCTTCGAATTTCAAGGCTCGCAATCGGCCATCGACGAGCAGATCGCCACCGTGCGCGAGCTGGCCGACGGCCACGGCGCATCGGATTTTCAATGGGCGACGAAGCCCGAAGACCGTAACAAGCTGTGGACCGCACGGCACAATGCGCTGTTTGCCTTCCTGCAATTGCGTCCCGGCTGCAAGGCGATCACGACCGATGTCTGCGTGCCGATCTCGCGTCTGGCGGACTGCGTCAACGAGACCGCCACCGATCTCGCCGCCTCGGGTCTGCTATGTCCGATCGTCGGACACGTCGGGGACGGTAATTTCCACGTGCTGATTCTGGTCGATCCGAATACCGAGGGCGAGTTTGAAAAGGGCGAGGCCTTGAACCAGCGCCTGGTGCGTCGCGCGATCGCGATGGACGGCACCTGTACCGGCGAGCATGGCATCGGCCTGCACAAGATGGGCTTCCTGATCGAGGAACACGGCGAAGATCTGATCGGCGTGATGCGCGCGATCAAGCATGCGCTCGATCCGAAGAATCTGATGAACCCGGGCAAGATCTTCGCCTTCGACGGGCCGACGCTGCCTCTCGCCGCTGCCTGATCTGACGGCGTCGTCCGGCGTGCCTCAGCGGCGCACCGGCGATGCATCGACAGGACGCGCACAGTCTATTCGAGACGACCGCGGCATCAGCCCGGTCGCCCCCCTCGGCTTCGCGCCGAGGATTTTTTTTGCTTATCCGATCGTTGCATATGCTTGCCGCATTAGCCGCCCTGCTGGGCTTTCAATTGCTGGGCGAAGCCCTCGCCCTGTTGTTTCATCTGCCGATCCCGGGTCCGGTCATCGGCATGATCCTGTTATTCATTTTCCTGTTATGCCGTCCGGGCGCGGCCCGGACCGTCGAACCGGCGGCCGATACCTTGCTTAAGCATTTGTCGCTGCTGTTCGTGCCGGCCGGAGCCGGCGTGATGGCCTTCGGTTCGCAGGTTGGCGGAGAACTGCCGGCCATCGTCGTCACCTTGTTGATCAGTGCCATTCTCGCGATCGCCGTCACGGCGCTGGTCACACGCGCCTTGATGCGGGTCTGCAGCAAAGAGAAACACCGGCAGGTGGCGCAATGACCGGCTCTCTCGACCTGGCGGCAATCTGGACGCATATATCGGCATCGCCGGTGTTTGCCTTGGTGCTCACGCTCTGTGCCTACCTGATCGCCTTGGTGCTCTTTCGCCGGTCCGGCTCGCATCCGCTGGCCAATCCGGTATTGATCTCGATCGTCCTGATCGTGCTGGTGTTGTCGCTGACGCATACGCCGTACGCAACGTACTTCCAGGGCGCGCAGATGATTCACTTTCTGCTCGGTCCGGCAACGGTGGCGCTCGCGGTGCCTTTGTTCCGCCAATCGGCAAAGCTGCGGCGCTCGCTGCTGCCCTTGCTGGGCGGCCTGGTCGCCGGCTCGCTGACCGCCATTCTGTCCGCAGTCTTCGTCGCGCACTGGCTGGGGCTCCCGTGGCAGACGGTGGCGTCATTGGCACCGAAATCGGTGACGACGCCGATCGCGATGGCCATTTCCGAAAAAATCGGCGGCCTGCCTTCCCTGACGGCGGTGCTGGTCATCGCCACCGGCATCACCGGCGCCGTGCTCGGCCCGACGATCCTGCGCCTGCTGCGCGTGCGTGAGCACGAGGCGGGCGGCTTTGCGATCGGCGTGGCATCGCACGGTATCGGCACGGCCCGCGCCTTCCAGACCAGCGCCGAAATGGGTGCGTTCTCAGGGCTGGGAATGGGCATCAATGCGATCTTCACCGCGATCGTCGTCCCTTTCCTGCTGCCCTTGCTGGCCGCCTGGCTCGGCGGCTGATATCGCTAACCGGCCCTGCACGAAAGTGATACCGTGAGACCTTCGGCTTTTGTCTTTCCCCTTGATCGCGCCATGTCATCGTCCCCTGCGTCCTCTCCGTCCCCCGCCGACAGCCATGACCGCACACGCTTGCACGCGCAGTTCGACGCGGTGCAGGCGCGAATAAGCGACGCCGCCCGGCAAGCCCATCGCACGCCGGACAGCGTTCGCCTGCTCGCTGTCTCAAAAACGTTTCCCGCCGACGATGTGCGTCGCGTACATGCCTTCGGTCAGCATGCGTTTGGCGAGAACTATGTACAGGAAGCGGTGGAGAAGATCGCCGCATTGCGCGACCTGCGGGCGGACTTGGAGTGGCATTTCATCGGCCCGTTGCAGAGCAACAAGACGCGTGCGGTCGCCGAGGCGTTCGATTGGGTGCATACGGTGGATCGCTTGAAGATCGCCACGCGCCTGTCGGAACAGCGCCCGACCGATTTACCGCCGCTGAATATCTGCGTTCAGGTGAATATCAGCGATGAGCCGAGCAAGAGCGGTGTAGCGCCGGCCGATACGCTGGCATTGATTCGTGACATCGCGGCACTGCCGCGTCTGACGTTGCGCGGCCTGATGGCTATTCCGGCTGCCGTGGGCAGCGATGCATCGCCGGAAGCGAAGCGGGCGCCGCATCGCGCCTTGCAGCAGTTGCTGATCGCGGCCCGCGAGGCGGGTTTCGACCTCGACACGGTATCGGCGGGCATGTCGGACGATCTCGAGGCGGCCATTCAAGAAGGCAGTACGCTAGTGCGTATCGGCTCGGCCCTCTTCGGTCGACGCGGCCACGGCGTGCGCGGCGCGTAATCAGCCTGTCAGGATAGGACGCTAATCCATCAAGCCGTTCTGACCTCTTCGAGCAAATCGGGATGGCGATCCAGTAGCTTAAACAACTTGACCAAAGCCAGGGGCGGCTTGGTCTTTCCGTTCTCGTATCTCGAAAAAGCGTTGATACCGCCGCCAAAGATTTCGGCCGCCTCGCGTTGATCGAGGTCCAATTTCTTGCGCACCTCCGCAATGAAGCTCGGATCGACAATCGCTGCATTTACCTGCTTGGAAAACGCGCGCATCTCGCGCATGACACGCGCCGATTCGGCTGCATCGAGGAGGGACTCCGAACAAGCAGGACAAAAATCACCTGTAACGGCAGCGATGACGGTGTGCGCGCCCTTATAAGTGTAGGTTTGGTCGCGCGTATCGTGAATCAATTCCGCAGCACCACAAACTGGACATTTCACAGTCATAGCTCCTTGAAAGACACGATCAGCACGTCAGCGACGACCGTTAGTTTTAGATAAACATCGCCGACTGGCGTGCGTGGACGATAGACGTCTTGCCACACGGTGTGATCGGCGTAAGTGGTCATGCTTTTGAAGAAATCCGCCGATGTCAGCGCCAACACGATATCCAACATGTCGCTCAGCGAAAGTCCTAGCGCGTTTGCGCCCGCACGAGCCGAGTGCGTAGTACGAACGTTGCCAGCTTCCACTAAGACTTTGATAACCGACAGCTTACAGTGAGGCGCACTTTTTTCCATTACGCAATTTAACCTACTTGGTATAATTTGGCAAGTAGGTTAAATTTTCGTTCGTCGTCCATTTTGAAACGGCTCGGCCCTCTTCGGTCGACGCGACCACGGCGTGCGCGGCGCGTAAAAAAACGCCGGCGGTGCAGTCATGCACACGCCGGCGTCTTTTCTACCGCAGTCCGTTCAGGGTGATCACACCACCACGGACAGCCCCAAGGTCAATGCCAATGCCACGACGGAAATGATCGTCTCCAGCACGGACCACGTCTTGAAGGTCTGCGCGACGGTCATGTTCAGGTATTCCTTGATCAGCCAGAAGCCGCCGTCGTTGACGTGCGAGAAGATCAAGGAGCCCGCCCCGGTTGCCAATACCAGCAATTCCGGACGCGTCCCGGTGGCCGCCGCCGCGATCGGGGCGATGATGCCGGCCGCCGTCGTCATCGCCACCGTGGCGGAACCCGTCGCCAGACGGATCAGCGCCGCCACCAGCCAGGCCAATATCAGCAAGGGCACGTGCGCACCGGTTGCCACATCGACGATCGCCTTCGACGTCCCGCTATCCATCAAGATACGACCGAAACCGGCACCGGCGCCCACCACCAGCGTGATGCTGGCCGTCGGTGCGAGGCAATCGTTCGACCACTTCAGGATCATGTCGCGCGTAAAGCCACGCGCCTTGCCGAACGTATAGAAACTCAACAACACCGCCAGCAGCAGCGCCATATCGGGATTGCCGAGCAAGCGCAGCAGATCGTTTGCCGTCGACTTCGGCGTCGTGATCAGATCGGCCCAACTGCCGACCAGCATCAACGCAACCGGCAGCAACACCGTCACCAGCGTCAGGCCGAAGCTCGGCAAATCGCGCTTCGTCCCGTCATCCTTCGCCGTAAACTGATCGGCGATCGGATTGTGTTCCGGCAAGGTGATGTGCGGCGCGATGAACTTCGCCCACAGCGGACCGGCGCAGATCGCCGTCGGGATACCCACGATCAGCGCGAACATGATCGTTCGGCCGATATCGGCGTTGTAAGCACTTACCGCCAGCAGCGCGGCCGGATGCGGCGGCACGAGACCGTGCACGACCGACAGACCGGCAATCATCGGCAAGCCGACCTTGATCATCGAGACGCCGGTGCGACGCGCCACGTTGAACGCGATAGGCACCAACAGCACGAAGCCCACTTCGAAGAACACGGGCAGACCGACCAGGAAGCCGATGCACATCATCGCCCACTCGACGTTCTTCACGCCGAACGCGTTGATCATGGTCTGCGCGATGCGTTCCGCGCCGCCCGATTCGGCCATCATCTTGCCGAGCATCGTCCCGAGACCCACCACGATGGCAATGTGCCCCAATGCACCGCCAACGCCCGTCTCAAAAGACTTCACGATCGTCGGAATCGGCATGCCGACCACCAGCGCCAGCACGACCGACACCACCATCAAGGTGATGAACGGGTTCAACTTGAATTTCGCGATCAGCACGATCAGCGCGATCACCGCTACCAGTGCGTACACCAGCAGCATCCCTCCATGAACGGGTGCCATCTTTTTTTCTCCTGAATCGGTCGCGTATTGTATTGAAATTGTTGGCTGCGGCGGCGTATTTTCGGGCATCCGCCAGCCCGGGTGTTCTTCTTTTATGCGTTTGTTGCGTGCCCGACGCGCGACCAATGGGGGCGGACGCCTCCCCGTTGACAACGCTTACATCGCTCCGGCCGTATTTCGGCGGCGGTGGCAACGCGAGCTCCGCACCGCGCATCGCCGGATGCCGGCGCGGTGCGATACCCTGGCCACGGCGATCATTGCCATGACCATCGGCGTTCCCACCGCGGCGCTTTTCTCAGGGCTTCTTATAGGCGACGCAATCGACTTCGACCTTGCAGTCGATGACCATGCTCGATTGCACACAGGCGCGCGCGGGCGGGTTCGCACCGAAATACTCGGCGAAGACGCGATTGAACGACATGAAGTCGCGCGCGTCGTCGAGCCAGACGCCGCAGCGCATCACGTGCTCCGGACCATAGCCGGCCTCTTCGAGGATGGCTAGCAGATTGCGGATGGCCTGATGCGATTGCGTAACGATACCGCCCTCCACCACCTCGCCATTGACCATCGGCGTCTGCCCCGACACCCACAGCCACCCATCGGCTTGCGTCGCCCGCGCAAACGGCAAGTTCTGTCCGCCCGTGCCTTTGCCGCCTTCTACGCCATAGCGTTTGATGTCCGTCATGTTGTCGATACTCCTGCTCGATTAAAAGGAATTGAAGTCGTCAGATCGTCGGCATCGTTGCCGCGTCGATCGGGCCGCGTGCGACGAAGCGGCCGCCCCGTGCGCCCGTCAGTCGACCGTTGCGATAGGTCAGCGTGCCATTGACCCAGACCGCGGCGATGCCTGCCGCCGCTTGAACCGGATCGTCGAAGGTGGCCACGTCGATGATCGTGGCCGGATCGAACAAGGTCAGGTCCGCCCAATAACCGGAGCGGATCTCGCCCCGCTCGGTCAGGCCGAAACGCGATGCGGGCAGACCGGTCATCTTGTGGACGGCGACGCTGCGCGGCATCAGCGCGAGATCGCGGCTGTAATGACCGAGGATGCGCGGAAAAGCCCCCCATAGCCGCGGATGCGGCCGGGGATCCTCCGGCAAGCCATCGGAGCCGAACATCGTCAGCGGATGCAGCAGGATGCGCTGCACATCGTTCTCGTCCATGTTGTAGTAGACGGCACCGGCCGGCTGCAGCCGCCGCGCCGTTTCGTCGAGCGACACCTGCCAGTCGGCGGCGATATCGGCCAGGTGCCGGCCCGCCTGCTCCGGATGCGGCGTCGACCACGTGATCTTGATCGGAAAATCGCTGGTCACCTGCTTCAGATCCAGCGTCGACGAGCTGGCCGCATAGGGGTAGCAGTCGCAGCCCACCGGCTGATAACGTGCCGCGCCCGCGACGCTTTCCAGCACTTCGGCGCTGCGCCCCCAATTGCCGGCACCCGCGCATTTCAGATGCGAGACGATGACCGGCGCGCGTGCCGCCCGACCCACCGCATACGCCTCTTCCAGCGCCTCGAGGATCGGCGCGAATTCGCTACGCAGATGCGTGGTGTAGACGGCGCCATGATCGGCCAGCACCTGGGCCAGCCCCTGCACCTCTTCCGGCGTCGACGCGAAGGCATTGCCATAGGCCAGGCCGGTGCTCAGACCCAGCGCGCCGTCGGCCAGCGAGGCGTCCAATTCCGCGCGCATCGCGGCGACTTCGGCTTCCGTCGCGGCGCGGTCGAAACGGTCGAGATGATTGCTGCGCAGCGCCGTATGGCCGATCAGCGCGCCGACATTGACCGCCGGCTGCGCGGCATCTACTGCCGCGCGATAGGCGGCAAAGGTCGGATAGCGAAAGACATCGGGCGTGCCGAGCAGATTCATCGGATCCGGTGCCGGCACCGACGGGTCGCGCAAGCGCACCGGCGAGGCACTGATGCCGCAATTGCCGACGATCACCGTCGTGACACCTTGCGACACCTTCGGCAGCATCTCCGGCAGGCGGATCGCGACGGTATCGTCATGAGTGTGGGCATCGATGAAGCCGGGTGCCAGCACCAGCCCCCGACCGTCGATATCGTCGTGGCGCGCACTCGCCTTGAGCCGCAGCAAATCGCCCGGCGCCATGATGTCGACGATGCGGCCGTCGCGCAGCGCGACATCGGCGCGATAGGCGGGGCCCCCGCTGCCGTCTTCCACTTCGACATCGTGGATGATCGTGTCGTAGACCGGCCGCGCCTCGGCCGATCGCACGCGTCGCATCGCATTGTCGTTGCCCATCGTCCTGCTGTCTTCGTGACGGTTCGTCATGCTCGTCTCCTCTGCGTTCAATCGCCGAGCGGCAGTCGGTCATGCCGACCGTCGTTGCGATAACTATCCAACACCAATTTGACACGGCGCAGTCGTTCCTGGTTCTGCTCCGCGTGCAGAAGCGCGAACTGCGTCATCAGGATATCGATCGACAGCAACATGCCGTAGCGTGCCGCGGTCGGCTTATAGATAAAGTCCGTTTCGTCGACGCGTAACGGCAAGGTCACGTCGGCCAGCGCCGCCAACGGCGAATGCGGCATCGTGATGGCGAGGACCTTCGCCCCGTATCGCTGACCGATCCGCACCGCGTCCAGCAATTCCGGCGTCAAGCCGCTCATCGACAAGGCGAGGATCAGATGATCCGGCCCCGCCACGGCACTGGTCATCCGCATCAACACCGGGTCGTGATACGCCGCCACCGGCTTGCCCAGGCGCACGAGGCGATGCTGGCACTCGTCCGCCATCACCGTCGATGCGCCGCCCATCCCATAGCTGTGCACCGTACGCGCCGCGTTCAGCAATTGCACCGCCCGCGCAAAGTCGCGGGCGTCGAATTGCCTGAGCTGACCATGCAGGATCGTTTGGATATCGGCCACCACGGCGCCGAACGTCGATGCCACCGCTTCATCGGAGGCATACGCTTCGCCTTGCCGATCGGCGGGCGCGGTCGGCGCGGTCGGCGCGGTCGGCGCGGTCGGTGCCGCCGGCGACGCGTTAGCGCTGGCAGCGGCACCGCCGAAGCGTGCGCCGACAGCCTGCGCCTGGGCCAATTGCATGCGCAGATCGCGGATATCCTGGCAGCCCACCGTCTTCGCAAAACGCGACAAGGCCGAACGGCTGACGCCGGCGCGGGCAGCGAGCTGATCGATCGTCGCCGACGCAGCGAAGGTCAGATCCTGCAGGCACGCATCGGCGATACGGTGCTCGGTCGCGCTGAAACGCGCGCGCAACGCGCTGATCTGATAAACGAGATCCATCGGACGGAAAAGGTTCGGCACGGATAAGCGCTGAATGCGCGACAGCGGCAGTCGGCGCGGGCGGGTTCGGGGAGAAGGAACGGCGTCGCTGTTTTGCAGGAACGCCGCGGCACCCTATCTCAGAAAAACGTCGTGACGGCGCCGGTCACCTTATAGCCTTCGTCCACCAACAGCAGTTGCTTCCATTTGTCGAACGTCAGGCAGGGATGCGAAATATCGAAGCAGAGCATGTCGCCGGGGCGGATATCGGCGCCGGGCGGCACGGCGAGGAAGGCATGCTGATCCATCATCGCGGTGATCTTCCAATCGGCCGGCGCGGCGACCGGCGGATGTTCGCCCGCCGCATCGACGGCATTGGCTTGCGACGACGGTCGGTAGTGCAGCGAGACTTCGGGAAAACCGGCGTCGAAGGCCGCGTCGCGTTTGCCCAAGGCAACGATCGCCTTGCCGGCCTCGGGCACGGACTGCACATAGGCCCACAATTGCAGCGCCGGCAGCAGGCTGCGCTGCATTTCGCGCGCGATCGGGTTGTGCGCCTGAATACGCTCGTTGGCCCGTCGGTAGACACCGACGTCGTGCGTCAGGTAGCAGCCGGGACGCAACACCAGTTCCAATCCCGCCGCGCCGGCGGTGAATTCTTCGGCGACCACGTCATACCACGCCGAACCGGCGCCGGAGAGAATCGGCGCCATCGGCGCGCCGTCATGCTGGAAGGTCGCATCGCCTGCCGCAAAGTCGCCGGCCGCGGCAATCGCCTGGATACGCGCGCAGACCTGGCGCAGAAAGTCGCGGATCGGGCCCTCTTCGCTCAGCACGCCTTCGTACAGCTCGACGCCGATCAGCGACAGCGCTGGCCAGCGACGTACCGCCTGACGCACCGCTTCTTCCTGCGCAACGTCGCGCACGCCGGTCCGGCCGCCCGGCACGCCATATTCCAGCAGCACGCGCAGTCGTTGACCGTTCGCCGTGAAATAGGCGCCGAGCGCCTCGACGTTCTCGACAGAGTCGACGCAGCAGCAGAATTCGAACGCGGGATCGGCCTGTTGCAGTGCCGCGATGATGGCCATATTGGCGCGACCCACCAGTTGGTTCGCCAACAGCACGCGACGCACGCCATGACCGAAAGCCGCGCGGGTCTGCGGCGCGGTGGCCAAGGTGATGCCCCAGGCGCCGTGCGCCAACTGACGCTGGAACAGCGCCGGGCTCATCGTCGTCTTGCCGTGCGGGGCCAGCTTGACCTGGTAGCGGTCGATGAAGGACTGCATCCATTGCAGGTTGTGCGTGATGCGCGCTTCGCGCAGCACGGCCACCGGCAGACTGACATCCTCACGCAGAATCTCCCAACCGCGCGCGGCAACGTCTTCGACAGCACAATGCGCGACATCGGCGGCGAGCCCCTTGCCGAAACGATCCAGCGCCGGATGCGCATCCGCCCGCAATGCGGCGGCTTGCTTCGACGATTGAAAATTATTTTCACTCATTGCCCTGCCTCCCTGGAATTTGTCGCGCTAAAGCACTGAAACGCATGCTAGGCGAGGCGAAACCGAAATGCAATAGGTGAAAATAATTTTCGTCAGCGTACGCCGGGTAGCCAGTATTGCGCGGCGATGCCGAAGAAAACGGCGGCACCGAGCCAGTTGTTGTGCAGAAATGCCTTGAAGCAACCGGCCCGATCCCGCTGCGCGATCAGGCGATGGTGATAGATGACGCAGGCGGCGGCCAGTACCAAGCCGACCACGAAAGGCAGCCCATAGCCCAGCGCGGCGCCGATGCCGGAATAGATCGCCAGGAACACCAGATAGCAGCCCATTACGGCAGCCACATCGAAGCGACCGAAGGTAATCGCCGAGGTGCGCATGCCGATCTTCAAATCGTCGTCGCGATCGACCATCGCGTACTCGGTGTCATAGGCGACGGCCCAAAACACGTTGGCCAGCAGCATCAACCAGGCCAGCGGCGGCACATCGTTCTGCACGGCGGCAAAGGCCATCGGAATACCAAAGCCGAAGGCGATGCCGAGATAGGCCTGCGGGATCGCGAAGAAGCGCTTCAGGAAGGGATAGGTTCCCGCCACGAACACGGCAATGAGCGACAGCCATTTCGTCAACCCATTCAGCGGCAGAATCAACAGGAACGACAGCACCGCCAGCCCGCCGGCCAACGCCAGCGCTTCCCAGGCACGAATCCGTCCCGACGTCAGCGGCCGGTTTTCCGTGCGCTTCACATGCTTGTCGAAGTCGCGGTCGGCGTAGTCATTGATCGCACATCCGGCGGAGCGCATCAAAATCGTGCCGACGATGAAGATCAGCAGCAAGCCAGGCCGCGGATGTCCGTTGGAGGCAATCCACAAGGCATTCAAGGTCGGCCAGAGCAGCAGCAAGCTGCCAATCGGCTTGTCCATCCGGATTAGCCGCAGATACAGCGGCAAGCGTGCGCGCAGCCGCGCCAGCGGACCCGGACCGCCGTTCGGTTGGCCGGTCGGCCCCCCTGCGGGCGGCAGGGAATTGGGAGATTGGGGCGATGAAGGGGAAGGTGAAACGTACGGCATCATGCATCCTCGCTAGCGTGAAAGCATGATACACGGATCATCGAAACGGGCGCCGCATCGCGGCCCGAGGGCAACGGCGGCCGGCCGCGCATCCCTCTCGGCGCGGCACAAATGCAACGCGGACCGCCAGACAGTCCCGTTATCGGGAAAGTCGGGCGGTCCGCGAGAAACACATCGGGCATCGCGCAGGCGGCGCAGCGCCGCATCGACCCTGCTACGTATCCCGCACCTCGGCAGCGATCAAGCCAGCAGCGAGCGCAGCATCCATGCGGTCTTTTCGTGCGTTTGCATACGTTGCGTCAGCAGATCGGCGGTCGGCTCGTCGCCGGCGGCATCGCAGATCGGGAAGATCGCGCGCGCGGTGCGCACGACGGCTTCCTGCCCTTCGACCAGTTGCTGAATCATCGCGCCTGCATCCGGCACGCCATCCGATTCGGCGATCGTCGTCAGCTTGGCAAATTCCTTATAGCTGCCCGGTGCGAAATACCCCAACGCGCGGATCCGTTCGGCGATGTCGTCCGACGCCACGGCCAATTCCGTGTACTGCGTCTCGAACATCGTGTGCAGCGAGTTGAACTGCGGACCGGTCACATTCCAGTGAAAATAATGCGTCTTCAGGTACAGCGTGTACGTATCTGCCAGCAAACGGCTCAGGCCGTCCGCCAACTTCTTGCGATCGTCGTCGCTGATGCCGATGTTGACCGCGATGCTCTTCTCTTTCTTGCCCATTGCAGCACTCCTGTTATTGTCCGTGCAAGTTTAGCGGATTCATTTCCGTCGCGCGCTTTGCATTTCCATTCCGCCTCGAACGACGACCTGGGACTAGCAGCCTACCCGACATCGATGATCTACGCGTCGTCACTCACGCCGGGATGTAACGTCGTTCAGTTCGTCCGACGTGCATCCATGTAAAGCAGTGTAGCCGGACCTATCCAATAAATAAAATCAATCGTTTTTATATATACGATAGTTTTTTGCTTACGCAACCTGTTTAGCGGAGATTTTCCAGCGCCGCGATCACGCCATCGGCATAGGCCGGATCGACGCGGCGGAAATGGGCCACCTGGCGCGCTACGATGTCCTCGGGAACGCTCGCGATCGACCGGGCGATATTGCCGAAAAGCCGCTGCTTCTGCGCGTCGTCGAAACTGCGAAACAGGGCAGCGGGCTGGCTGTAATAATCGTCGTCGACCCGGTGATCGTAGCGCATGACATCGCCGCCCGCTTCCACCGGCTCCAGGACCGATGGATCCTGCGGAAACCCGCCGAAGCGATTCGGCTCGTAGTTCGGCGTGCCGCCCTTGTTGCCGTCCGCGCGCATCAAGCCGTCGCGGTGATAGGCATTCGCATTCGGATTGCGTGTGGCGTTGACCGGAATCTGATGGTGATTGATCCCCACCCGATAGCGGTGTGCATCGCCGTAGGCAAATAAGCGGCCCTGCAACAAGCGATCCGGCGAGAAACCGATGCCCGGCACGACATTCGCGGGCGAGAAGGCCGCCTGCTCGACATCGGCGAAATAGTTCTGCGGGTTGCGGTTCAACTGCATGACGCCGACATCGATCAACGGATAATCCGCGTGCGGCCAAACCTTCGTGATATCGAAGGGATTGTAGCGATAGGTCGCCGCGTCCTTTTCCGGCATCACCTGGATCTTCACCGTCCACGCCGGGAAATTGCCATCCTCGATCGCGTCGTACAAGTCCTGCTGCGCCGCTTCGCGATTGCCCGCGACAACGGCTGCCGCTTCCGCATCGGTGAAGTTCTCCACATCCTGCTTCGACTTGAAGTGGAACTTGACCCAGAAACGTTCGTTGTCCGCATTGATCATCGAAAACGTGTGCGAACCATAGCCGTGCATCTGCCGATAGTTTTTCGGGATACCGCGATCGCTCATCAGAATCGTCACCTGATGCAGCGATTCCGGCGAGAGCGACCAGAAATCCCACGCCGCCGTCGGACTGCGCATATTGGTGCGCGGATCCCGTTTCTGCGTGTGAATGAAGTCCGGAAATTTCAGCGGGTCGCGGATGAAGAACACCGGCGTGTTATTGCCCACCACGTCCCAGTTGCCTTCCTCGGTGTAGAACTTCACTGAAAAGCCGCGCACATCGCGCTCGGTGTCGGCCGCGCCGCGCTCGCCGGCCACCGTGGAGAACCGCAGGAAGATCTCGCTGGTCTTGCCGATCTCGGAAAACAGCTTCGCCTTCGTGAACGGCGTGATGTCGTGCGTGACCGTGAACGTGCCGAACGCGCCCGATCCCTTTGCGTGGACCCGACGTTCCGGGATGACTTCACGATTGAAATGCGCGAGCTTGTCGATCAGCCAGACGTCCTGCAACAGCACCGGGCCGCGCGGCCCCGCGGTCATGGCATTCTGGTTATCACCCACCGGTGCGCCGGCTGCAGTCGTCAAAATGCGGTCATTCATTGGGATTCCCCGTTGGATTTATAAGATGTCGTGGGTCAGCGTTCGCGCGAGGCGCGTCGGCCTTAATGGGCGCGAGCGAAATGCGCGAACAGACGTGTCAGCGTCGACATCGGCGTACGTTGCGCGCGGCGCTGCCGGACATTGCCAGCGGTGGGGGCCGGGGTGCGGTTCGTGGTCATGGCGGATTCCTCTCTCGTATTGCATTGACTGGCGTCGGGCACCGGATGCGATGCCATGGAGAGGAATTTACCTTATGCTATCGATTTTTATAAATTGATTATTTTTATCTATCGGATAGCTTTTGCCGCGTGCATCGTTCCGTCGGCGCAGCGTTCAGCCACGCGGGAACTGCATTAACAGCGACGCGGACGCCGTCCCGGGTATATCGGCCGCTACATCATCTCCTGCCGCGCGCTGCAAGGCCGCGACTCGCTCGGCTCGCACCGATAGCACCGACTCGCCGAGCGACGGCAGTGCCAGCGCGTAGTCTGGCATCCGCACCCGTTTCACCGTCGTATCGAGCATCGGCACGTCGTCGAGATGCGCCACGGCCAGAAGGTCGTCCTTGATGGCGTCATCCAACGCATCGAAGCCCGGCAGGTTCTCGATAGCAGCCGCATAAACCTGCGGGCCGGTGCCGTTCCATACGCTCTGTAGTGCATTCGCGCTGGCGCCGAAACCATGTTGGGTATGGCAATACTGCTGTGCGGCGGCGCACAGCGCCTGACGCCGATCGCCCCGCTGCTGCAAGCGCGCCATGCCCTCGAACGCGATCCGCAACGCGGGCGTCAGATGCACGACCGGGTCCATCGACGTCTGGCCCATGAACCACAGAACGGCGCGGTGATCGTTGGCGCCGATCTGCTCCTTGAACAATGCGGTGCCGCCGATCGACACGAGCGCCGCATCGGCGGCGTTCTGGGCGTCGGGCGCGCCGTCGGCGACAAGCGCCCGCGCGTCCGATGGGATCGAGGGACGGATCGTCATGGATGCCTTCGTTATTGAGCATAACGATTGGGTCGCATCGCCTGTCGCGCCGTTCCCTCGAGGATCGGTCTAATACACAACCAATGCCTTACTGGGCGACGGCGGGCAGATCGAGCTTTTCCACGCCTTGCAGATCGCAGGCGAGGACCGCATTGCAAACCGCTTCGATCGCCTCGTGGCGGGTAAAGCTCTTGCGCCAGGCCAGCACGACACGGCGGTCGGGCGCGGGCGCCGTGAACGGCACATAGGACAACAAGCCGCTATCGGTCTTGCGATCCATATCGGATGCCTGTGGCACCGACGTGCGCGGAAGCACCGTGATGCCGACGCCGCTCGCCACCATATGGCGAATCGTCTCCAGCGACGAGCCCTCGAACGTCTTCTGGATGCCGTCGGCGTTTTGCGAGAAACGCATCAGCTCCGGACAGACGCCCAAAACCTGGTCGCGGAAGCAATGGCCATTGCCGAGCAAGAGCATCGTTTCCTTCTTCAGGTCCTCGGCGACGATCGCCTGACGTTTCTCCCATTCGTGGCCGCGTGGGACGGCCACGACGAACGGTTCATCGTAGAGCGGCCGCACCATCAAACCGGTTTCGGGGAACGGCAGCGCCATGATCGCCACGTCCAGCTCGCCCTGCTTCAGCAATTCCAGCAGCTTGACCGTGTAGTTCTCCTGCAGCATCAACGGCATCTGCGGCACGAGCTCGATCATGTTCTTGACCAGCGCCGGCAGCAGATACGGTCCGATCGTATAGATCACGCCCAGCCGCAGCGGACCGGCCAACGGGTCCTGTCCCTGTTTCGCGATTTCCTTGATCGCCAGCGTCTGCTCCAGCACGCGCTGGGCCTGTGCCACGATCTGACCGCCTACCGGCGTCACGCTGACCTCGCTGGTGCCGCGTTCGAAGATCTGCACCTCGAGCTCGTCCTCGAGCTTCTTGATCGCGACCGACAGCGTCGGCTGACTGACGAAGCAGGCCTCGGCGGCCCGGCCGAAGTGACGCTCACGGGCCACGGCGACGATGTATTTCAGTTCAGTAAGCGTCATGACAATCGGAAAATGAAATTCGATAGGTTTTTTCTTATCTCTGTTTATACACGGGTTATTCCAATCCGCCAACCCGCGCCAGAATCACATCGTTGTTGAGGCAGGATTTGCGAGGCGGCGCGCCGCACGCGCGGGTGACGGATGGGCGGCCGATCCCGTCGCACGGCCGTGAAACCGGGGCGCGACGGTCGGATGCGATCAGGCCTTCAGGAATTGCGCACGCGTGCCCAGCCAGCGGTCCAGGTGGGCTTGCGCGGCAAGCGGTTCGCTGGCGAGCAGCGTCTGCGCCAGCGCGTGCGCCGGCTCGACCAGCCAGCGGTCCACTTCCAGATCGGCAAATCGCAGCATGGCGGCGCCGGACTGGCGCGCGCCGAGGAATTCGCCCGGCCCGCGAATCTCCAAGTCCCGACGCGCGATCTCGAAGCCGTCCGTCGTGTCGCGCATCGTCTGCAGTCGCGATTTGGCGATCTGTCCCAGCGGCTGGGCATACATCAGGACGCAGGCGGATGCCGCGCTGCCGCGTCCGACACGGCCTCGGAGCTGGTGCAACTGCGCCAAACCGAAACGTTCGGCGTGTTCGATCACCATCAGCGACGCGTTGGGCACATCCACGCCTACCTCAATGACGGTCGTCGCCACCAGCACATGCGTGCGGGCGGCGGCGAAGTCGTCCATGACCGACTGCTTCTCCGCTGCCGCCAATTTGCCGTGAATCAGGCCAATGCGCAGCTCCGGCATGGCGGCGGCCAGGGCGCCGTGTGTATCGACGGCGGTTTGCAGTTGCAACGCCTCGCTTTCCTCGATCAACGGGCAAACCCAGTAGATCTGCGCGCCGCGCAAGGCGGCTTGGCGGACGCGCTCCACCACTTCGGCGCGCCGCAGGTCGGAGATCGTCTTGGTCACGATCGGCGTCCGTCCCGGCGGCAGCGCGTCGATCGTCGAGACGTCGAGGTCCGCGTAATAGGTCATCGCCAATGTCCGCGGAATCGGCGTCGCACTCATCATCAACTGGTGCGGCTGCACGCCCGGGGCCAAAGGCGCCAAGCTCGGCGTGCCGCCCGCTGCGACCGCGACCTCGCGGCCGCCGATCGGCGCGGCGGCCGGATTCTGTGCTTTCTGCCGCAGCGCGAGCCGCTGCCCTACACCGAAGCGGTGCTGCTCGTCGACAATCACCAGGCCCAGGCGCGCGAACGTCACCGTGTCCTGAATGATCGCATGGGTGCCGATCGTCAATTGCGCGACACCCGACGCCGCCGCCTCGAGGGCGGCGCGCTTCGCTTTCGCACCCAGGCTACCCGCCAGCCAGCCCACATGGACGCCGAGCGGTTCGAGCCAGCCGCGCAGCTTGCGCGCATGCTGCTCGGCGAGAATTTCGGTGGGCGCCATCAGAGCCACCTGATAGCCGGCATCGATCGCCTGCGTCGCCGCCAACGCGGCCACGACCGTCTTGCCGCTGCCGACATCGCCCTGCAATAAGCGCTGCATCGGGTAACGCACAGCCAGGTCGCCGGAAATCTCGGCGCAGACCTTGCGCTGCGCATCGGTGAGTTCGAACGGCAAGGCCCGCAGTAAACGCTCGGTCAGCGAGCCGGCGGCCGGCTCGGTCCGGTCAGCATGGCGGTTGCTATCCGGCCGCCCTTCGGAACCGCGCTCCTGCGTCGACGCCGACGCCGACGCTGGCGCAGACGACCCGGCCGCCGTCCGCAGCGGTTGCGGCACCGGCATGGCCGGCGCCGCCTGCGCCCGCCGTTCGGCGCGTGCGCGGGCGAGCGACAGTTGCTGGGCCAGTAGTTCATCGAATTTGATCCGCACCCACGCCGGGTGCGTACGGTCGCTCAGCGCCTGCTCGTCGACATCCTTGGCAGGGTGATGCAAGGCGCGGACCGCCTCGGCCAGCGTCGGCAAACCACGCGGGCCGTCGCCGAACCGCCCGGCGCGAGCGATCTCCTGCGACGGCATCAAGGCGGCTGGAACCAGCTCCGGCAAGGGCGTGCGGGTCATCGCGTTATCGATGGCCTTACGCAGATACGCCTGGCTGACGCCCGCCGTGGACGGATAGACGGGCGTCAACGCGGCAGGCAACGGCGTGTCCGGTTCGACCGCGCGATAGGTCGGATGCACCATCTCGAGCCCGAGAAAGCCGCCACGCACCTCGCCGCGAACACGCAACAGCGCGCCCGGCGTGAAATGACGCAGCTGCGACCCGTAGAAATTGAGGAAGCGCAGGCTCAGCGGTTCGCCGAAACGCCGCCCCGGCATCTCGCGTCCTGGCGCCTCGTCGAGCGCCGCGCCCCCGGCACCGGCAAGCGCGCGCTCCGAAACGGCGAGCGCCGCCGCATCCTCGACGCGTACAACCAACTGTTTACGCGGCCGATAGGACACTTCCGAATCCAATACGCGCACTTCGACCTGCGCCAGCATGCCGGGCATCAACTGTCCGAACGGCGTGATGCGTGTCTCGTCCTCATAGCGCATCGGCAGATGCAGGACCAGATCGATATCGCGGGCCAGCCCGAGTTTGTTCAACTTGGCGGCCGCATCGCTGCCGGCGGTTTTTTTCGCAGGAGCCTTCTTATCCGCAGGCATAAGCACAATCACCAGTACAATAACGACTTTTGCACATTCGCCCGGGCCACCCTGGCCCGTTTGGCCGCCGCGTCCTGCTGTCGGAGCTTCCGACGAATCAGGACACATCGGGACCGTATCCGCTCCCTCCGGCGCCGCGTTTGCGCGCGATTACAGCATGTTCGTCAAGCATGCTTTCCTTTATGTACACGCTCTCCGATTTCGATTTTAATCTGCCCGAGGCGCTGATCGCGCAATATGCGCTGCCGGAACGCAGCGCCAGCCGATTGCTGCACGTCGGGCCGCCCGCCGCAGCCGCCACGCCGGCCCTCACGGACCATCGTTTTGCCGATCTGGTCTCCTTCCTGCGCCCCGGCGATTTGCTGGTCTTCAACGACACCAAGGTCCTCAAAGCCCGCTTCTTCGGCACGAAGGAAAGTGGCGGCCAGGTCGAGGTACTGATCGAGCGGCTGGTCGAAGACCCGGCCGGCACGCCCCGAAACGGCACCGGCGGGACGACCGCCCTGGCCCAGGTGCGTGCCAGCAAGTCGCCGCGTCCCGGCACGACGCTGCGGCTTGCCGACGCCTTCGATGTCGTCGTCGGCGAGCGCGTCGGCCAGTTCTACACGCTGGTCTTTCCGGCACCTTGCCTGGACCTGATCGAGCAATACGGTCGGCTGCCGCTGCCACCGTACATCCAGCACACGCCGGACGCAAGCGACGAGACCCGCTACCAGACGGTCTATGCGGCCAATCCGGGGGCCGTCGCGGCCCCGACGGCAGGCCTGCATTTCGACGAAGCGTTGCTCGCGGCGCTCGATGCAGCCGGGGTCGGGCGCGCGACGCTGACCTTGCATGTGGGCGCGGGCACGTTCCAACCGGTGCGCACCGAGAATATCGCCGAGCACGTGATGCACAGCGAATCGTACGAGATTCCGCCGGCGCTGGCCGATGCGATCAATGCCACGCGCGCGGCCGGCGGACGCGTGATCGCCGTGGGCACGACCTCGATGCGCGCGCTGGAATCCGCTGCACGCGACCAGGCCGAGACGTCCGAGGCGCTGGCTGCCGATGCCTTGCTGCCGCTACGGCCACACCGCGCGGAGACCGATATTTTCATTACGCCCGGTTATCGCTTCCGCGTCGTCGACTGCTTGATCACGAACTTCCATTTGCCGAAGTCGACGTTGATGATGCTGGTGTCGGCCTTCTCCGGCGTGGAGACGATTCGCGCCGCCTACCGCCACGCCATCGCGCAGCAATACCGTTTCTTCAGCTATGGCGACGCCATGTTTTTGACCCGCACGCCCGAGGCCCACTCCGATGCTCAAGTTTGAACTGCTCGGCACCGACGGCCATGCCCGCCGTGGCCGCATTACCGTCGATCACGGCGTCATCGAGACGCCGATCTTCATGCCGGTGGGCACCTACGGCACCGTGAAGGCAATGACCCCGCGCGACCTGCACGAGATCAACGCGCAGATCGTCCTGGGCAATACCTTCCACCTGTGGCTGCGTCCGGGTCTGGAGACGATCGCCCAGCATGGCGGCCTGCATGCCTTCATGGGCTGGAACAAGCCGATTCTGACCGATTCCGGCGGTTTCCAGGTATTCAGCCTTGGCGACCTGCGCAAGATCAGCGAGGACGGCGTCCGCTTCGCCTCCCCCATCAACGGCGACAAGCTCTTCCTGTCACCGGAAATTTCGATGCAGATTCAGCGCGTGCTGAATTCGGACATCGTCATGCAATTCGACGAATGCACGCCCTATCAGGTCGACGGCGTCCCCACCTCGCACGATCTGGCGGCCGAATCGATGCGGATGTCGGCGCGCTGGGCACGGCGTTCACGCGACGAATTCGATCGCGAGCAGAATCCCAACGCCTTGTTCGGCATCGTCCAGGGCGGCATGTTCGAGAATCTGCGCGACGAATCGCTGGAGCGGCTGAGCGAGATTCCGTTCGACGGCCTGGCGATCGGCGGCCTGTCCGTGGGCGAGCCGAAGGCGGACATGATGCGCATCCTCGCGCACACCGGCCCGAAACTGCCCGCCGACAAACCGCACTATCTGATGGGCGTCGGCACGCCGGAAGATCTGGTCAACGGCGTGGCGCATGGCGTGGACATGTTCGACTGCGTAATGCCCACGCGCAATGCGCGCAATGGCTGGCTGTTCACCCGATTTGGCGACCTGAAGATCAAGAATGCGTCGTTCAAGAACGATATGCGCCCGCTGGACGAGACCTGTGGCTGCTACGCCTGCCAAAACTTCACGCGCGGCTATTTGCACCATCTGCACCGCATCGGCGAGATTCTCGGGGCGCAGTTGAATACGATTCACAACCTGCATTACTACCTGACGCTGATGCAGGAGATTCGGGACGCGATCGATGCGCGGCAATTCGACGCATTCGTGAAACGCTTCCAGGAGGACCGCGCGCGCGGCGTCACCTAGGCGAACGGCGCCGCGCGATCAGGCGCGCGTCGACACGCTCGACGCCGTCGACACGCCCCCGATCGCGCCCGCTCCGGGCTGCCCGTTTCGCGCCACGCGCCACGCTTTCCGGATTTTGGCGCCGATCGCGCGTATGCCCTGACGGCGGCGTGTCGCCAGGGTGCTAGAATACGCCGCTCTTTTTGGCTTTTGTTTTTTCCTGTTTTTTTTTATATCGCTTCAGACACACGCGGAGACTGCAACGTGTTTAATTTTGGACAAGGCGCTGGCGGCGAATCCAGCCTGATGAGTTTCCTGCCACTGATCCTGATGTTCGTGGTTCTGTACTTCATCATGATCCGTCCGCAGATGAAGCGCCAAAAGGAACATCGGAACATGTTGGCTGCCGTCGACAAGGGTGACGAAGTCGTCACCAGCGGCGGCCTGGTCGGCAAGATCAGCAAGGTCGGCGAAGCCTATGTCGGCGTTCAAATCGCCGATAACGTCGAGATCACCGTCCAAAAGGGCGCGATCACGACCGTGCTGCCGAAGGGCACGATCAAGGCGCTGTAAGCCGATCGTCCCCACCCGCCCCCTCCGACAAAACGGTCGATGCGGGGACGCGAGCGTGGGGCGACAGAAAGTTGTCGCGGCATTTTGCCTCGGCAATTTTTGCCCTCGCCGCCTTCGGGCGGCATTGCCGTTTTGATGGGGTGGGCCGACGTCACTGTGCGCGGCTGCCCCGACGAGCCTCGGGCTCCGCGTGCGGCCGTTCGATCCCCGGATGGGGCGCCGCGCCATTCTTCGTCAGCCTGCCATGAATCGTTACCCCCTCTGGAAGTACATCGTGATGCTGGTGGCGGTCGCCATCGGTCTCTTGTATACGCTGCCGAATCTGTTTGGTGAAACGCCTGCGGTTCAGGTCCAAAGCCTGAAAGCGACCGTGAAGGTGGACGCCTCGGTGATGGCACGCGTCGAGCAGACGCTGCAGTCGAACAATATCGATGCTGCCGACGTCTCGTTCGAGAACAGTCCGACCAATTCGAGCATCCACGTCCGGCTGCGCGACGGCGATACGCAGTTGCGCACCAAGGACGCATTGCAAAAGGCGCTGAACGACGATCCGTCGAACCCCACCTATATCGTCGCACTGAGCCTGCAAAGCGCCTCCCCGCATTGGCTGACCGCGCTGATGGCGCGTCCGATGTACCTCGGCCTGGATCTGCGCGGTGGCGTGCACTTCCTGTTGCAGGTGGACATGGCCGGCGCGCTGCAGAAGCGACTGGAATCCGATGCGACCGATGCGCGTAGCCTGCTGCGTGGCAAGAACATCCGCGATGGCGGCATCAATCGCGTCAACGACACGTTGGCGATCGATTTCTCGGACGCGCAAGTCGCCGCTCAGGCACGCGACGCGCTGGTTGCGAGCGGCTCGGATCTGCAATGGAATGTCGTCAACAACGGCGGCGGCGCGCAGGTAGTCGGGACGTTCTCGGACCAGACGCGCCGTACGGTGCAGGACGACGCGGTCAAGCAAAACATGCAGACGCTGCATAACCGCGTCAACGAATTGGGCGTCTCCGAACCGGTGATCCAGCAACAGGGTGCCGATCGCATCGTCGTCGAGTTGCCGGGGATTCAGGACACGGCGAAGGCGAAGGACATCATCGGCCGCACGGCCACGCTGGAGGCGCGTCTGGTCGATCCGAACGCCGCGCAGAATCCGCAGCCGACGGACCCGGTCCCGCCGGGCGACGAGCTGTTCACGCAAGGCCGCGGCGCGCCGGTGTTCCTGCGAAAGCAGGTGATTTTCTCCGGCGACCAGATCACCAGCGCCTCGGCGGGCTTCGACGAGCAGCAACGTCCGGCCGTGATGATCAAGCTGAACGCCGCCGGCGGCCGTATTTTGCGTACGGTGTCGCGCGACAACATCGGCAAGCCGATGGCGATCGTCCTGTTCGAACGCGACAAGGGCGAAGTGCTGACGGTGGCGACGATCCAGTCGGAACTGGGTGAAAGCTTCCAGATCACCGGCTCCTCCGACACGCAGGCCGCAAACGATCTGGCGCTGCTGCTGCGCGCCGGTGCGCTGGCGGCGCCGATGAACATCATCGAAGAGCGTTCGGTGGGCCCGAGCCTGGGCGCCGACAATATCAAGCGCGGTTTCGATTCGGTCGCCTACGGCTTTGCGGCGATCGCGGTGTTCATGGTCGCCTACTACATGCTGTTCGGCGTGTTTTCGGCGATCTCGCTGTCGGTCAACCTGCTGTTGCTGGTGGCGGTGCTGTCGATGCTGCAGGCCACGCTGACGTTGCCGGGCATCGCCGCCATCGCGCTGACGCTGGGGATGGCGATCGATGCGAACGTGCTGATCAACGAGCGGATCCGCGAGGAATTGCGTAACGGCCATCCGCCGCAAACGGCGATCTCGTCCGGTTTCACGCATGCCTGGGCGACGATCTTCGACTCGAACGTCACCACGCTGATCGCCGGCCTGGCCCTGCTCGCTTTCGGCTCCGGCCCGGTGCGCGGCTTCGCGGTCGTCCACTGTATCGGTATCGTCACCTCGATGTTCAGTGCCGTGTTCTTCTCGCGCGGGCTGGTGAACCTGTGGTACGGCGGCCGTCGTCGTCTGCAATCGCTGGCGATCGGTCAAGTCTGGGGTCGTCCGACCAGCACGCCCGAGGCGGGCGCCCTGGCGCATTCGGATGCGTCGGCCAAGTCCGTGCCGCAGGCGGGCAAGCTGATCGGCGCGGAAGCGGCGAACGCAGGCAAGAAAAGCAAGTTGAGCCGGGCGCAGGTCGCGCGTGACAGCTCGCAAGGCGGCGCATCGGGCAGCAACGCTGCCGGCGACACTCCCAACAGCAGCAGCGGTGCGGGCAGCAAGACCGGCCAAGGCAAGCGCGGCGGCAAGTCGCGCTGACACCCAGAGGACATCATGGAATTCTTTCGTATCCGCAAAGACATCCCGTTCATGCGGCATGCGCTGATACTGAACCTGATCTCGCTGATCACGTTCGTATTGGCAGTGTTTTTCCTCGTGCATCGCGGGCTGCACCTGTCGATCGAGTTCACCGGCGGTACGGTGATCGAAGTGCAGTACACGCAGCCGGCAAACCTCGAGGCGATCCGCGGCGATCTCGGCACGATCGGCTATGCCGATTCGCAGGTGCAGTCCTTCGGTACGTCGCGCGACGTGCTGATCCGCCTGCCGCTGAAGAAGGGTCCGGACGGCAAGCCGCTCTCCTCGGCCGCGCAGAGCGACCAGGTCATGAGTTCGCTGAAGGCGCAGAACAGCGATGTGGCGCTGCAGCGCGTCGAGTATGTCGGTCCCTCGGTGGGTAAGGAGCTGGCGACCAACGGCCTGCTGGCGCTGGCCTGCGTCGTGGTCGGCATCATGATCTACCTGTCGATCCGCTTCGAATGGAAGTATGCGGTGGCGGGCGTGATCGCCAATCTGCATGACGTGATCATCATCCTGGGCTTCTTCGCCTTCTTCCAGTGGGAGTTCTCGCTGTCGGTGCTCGCGGCGGTCCTGGCCGTGCTCGGCTACTCGGTCAATGAATCGGTCGTGATTTTCGACCGAATCCGGGAGACCTTCCGCAAGGAGAAGAGCCTCGGGACGGTCGGCACGATCAACCACGCGATCACCAGCACGATCTCGCGGACGATCATCACCCACGGCAGCACCGAAATGATGGTGTTGTCGATGCTGATCTTCGGTGGCGCGACGCTGCATTACTTCGCCATCGCGCTGACGATCGGCATCCTGTTCGGCATCTACTCGTCGGTTTTCGTCGCGGCAGCGCTGGCGATGTGGCTGGGGGTCAAGCGTGAGGACCTGATCCGCACGTCGAAGACGGCGCACGATCCGAACGATCCGAACGCCGGCGCGCAGGTCTAAGCTGCGGGCGGCCCCGTCCTCCCCTGCCCTTTTCAGCGGCAGCGCAGGACGCGGGGCATGCAAAAAGGGAGGCGCCGAATCGATCGGCGCCTCCCTTTTTTTATCCGCGCCGCAATGGCGCGAACGCTTACTTCGTGACGATCAGGTGGAACTTGATATCCACTTCGTCCGCCACGACCGAGGTGTCCTTCCACTCGTTCGCGCCGATACCATAGGCCAGACGCTTGATCGACGCCACGCCGTCGAATGTCTGCGTATTCCCGGCCACCGCGTACGACAGCGGCACCGTGACGTCATTGGTCTTACCCTTAATCGTCAGCTTGCCCTTCACGGTCAGCTTGCCTGGGCCGGCGGCGGCGATCGACGACGACACAAACGTCGCCTGCGGGTATTTGGCCGAATCGAACCACTCGGCGCTCTTCAACGTGTTGTTGTACTCGTCCGAGCCGATATCGTAGCTACCGATATCGATGTTCACCTTCGCCGATCCGGCTGCCGGATTGGCCGGATCGAACGTCACGTCGCCGCTGAACTTCTTGAATTTGCCGTCCACGGCCACGCTCATCTGCTTGGACGTCGTGATCACCGTGCTCTTTGCGGCATCGATCGGCGCAGCCGACACGGAGGCCGCGCCGAACAATGCGCCTGCAGCCATGGCCAACAATACCGCGCGGCTGGCACGCGTCGATTTCAGAACGATCTTATCGGCCATCAAGGACCGAACGTTTACGCTGGAAACCATCATGTACTTCCTCATATGCGCCAAGCCGGTATGAAATGAGACCAGCTAGCGCTGTTGTCCTGCAGCGTTCCTCCGAGACCGGCCTTCGCCCGCCCACCCTCCGCAACATCCGTCGGTGGCGCGAACCAAACGGCCGATTACAGACTGGCGCCGTCCTTCCCCCTTGGCCGCCATCGTACCTTATGCGATTTGTTTGCGCCGAAAAAACACGGCATGTTACGTAGCCACAGCCAGACGGGACTTGCCGTCGGAAGGGCCGATGCATGCCGGCACACGGCATGAAACGATTTGGTAAGATGGATCGCAACCGTTGCCCCTGCAAAACAGATGGCCTATACCGAACTGATCGCCTGCAAGTATTGTGACAAGCTGCACCGCAAGGTGGTCTTGCCGCGGCGTTCGGTCGCCCGTTGCACGCGTTGCAGCGCGATTCTGTACCAGCATACCGATGGCCGCGTGGACAAACTGCTCGCCATCGTGCTGACGACGTTCATCGCCTATCTGATCGCCAATGCGTTTCCGATCGTCGAATTGGAAACGCAGGGCATTACGACGCAAACGACGCTGATCGGCGCCATCTACCAGCTCTGGAACGATGGTCGCTGGACGATTTCGCTAATGGTTCTGTGCTGCGCGCTGCTGTTTCCGATGTTTGAAACGGTGGCGCTTCTTTACTTATTGATTCCATTGCAATTTCGCCATCGCCCCCACTATTTCGACGCCGTGCTGCGCGCGCTGCTTGCGGTTCGGCCCTGGGGCATGATCGAGGTCTTCATGCTCGGCGTGCTCGTGACACTGATGAAAATGACGAGTGTCGCACGGCTGGTGCCGGAGCCAGCCTTGTTCGCTTTTGGTGCGCTGACGGCGCTTACCGCCCTGACCCTGTCCTTCGATCCGCACACGTTGTGGGATAGAGCCGATGCCCGTTGCGGACGCTGGCGCCGTTCGCGTCGTCGTTTGAATGCATTGCGCGCCGCCGATACGGCGATGTCGCGGTCGATGCAGCAGCCCCCCTCGCCATGACATCATCCCAATCGGATCAGCCGGATCGCCCCCCGGCATCATCGGACTCGTCGCTTCCAGTGCCGCACGCACCGCAGCAGCCGGTGGCTGCCGCGGGCGTGGAAACCTCCGGGCCGACGTCGGCGCTGTCCGCCAACGCCGCCGCGGCGGAAACGCACGACACCGGCGAGACCGATGCCCCGATGCTCCAGGATCCGCGTGCGACCGTGCCGTTGATGGAGCACGAGGACGTCGAATTACCGGATATCGATACGCCGGCCGCCGAACGTCGGCATCGGAACCACCGAGTCAGCGCCCGCACGCGGAACCTGATCGGCTGCACTGACTGCGGCCTGGTGTCGCCCCGGGTCCGTACGATCGATGTTCAATACTGCGTCCGCTGCGGTTCGCCGCTGCACTCGCGCAAACCCGATTCCACGGCACGCGTCTGGGCCCTGTTGATCGCCGCCGCGCTGCTGTATATCCCGGCGAATCTGTTGCCGGTGATGCACACGGCGACGCTGCTCGGCGCGTCGGACGACACAATCATGAGCGGCGTCGTGTTTTTCTGGACGACTGGCTCCTATGCACTGGCCATCATCGTCTTCGTCGCCAGCATTCTCGTGCCAATGCTGAAGCTCGCCGCCTTATGCGTCTTGAACTACACGGTTCAAACGCGCTCGGATTGGCGACCAGAGCAACGCACTAAGCTGTATCACATTGTCGAAGCGATCGGCCGCTGGTCGATGCTCGACATCTTCGTCATCACGCTTACCGTGGCGCTCGTCCGTTTCCAATCGCTGGCCGTGATTACCGCCGGCCCTGGCGCCGTGGCGTTCGGCTGCGTGGTGGTGCTGACGATGCTCGCCTCACTGAAATTCGATTCCCGGCGTATCTGGGACCCCATCGACGAATCTGGAACCGCGCGTAAATGAGCGATCAGCAGCAACCGCCCCCTCGTACCGACGACCGTACCACCGGTGTGTCGGGCACACCCCGGACGGGCAGTGCCGGTAGCGGCGGCCCAGGCGGCCTGCCGGACTGGCAGGAACCTGTCGTCGCACCGCGCGGGCGCTGGCTGCCCTCGCTGGTCTGGCTGATTCCGCTGATCGCGGCCTTGATCGGGATTTCGCTGGTGGTTCGCCAGGTGGTCCAGCAAGGCCCGACCATCACGATCAGCTTCAAGTCGGCCGACGGCATCGAAAGCGGCAAGACCAAGGTCAAATACAAGGACGTCGATATCGGCGAGGTGAAGTCGGTACGTCTGGCGGACGACCGCTCGCGCGCGATCGTCACCGTCGATCTGACGAAGGAAGCCGAGAGTTTCGCGGTCAAGGACACGCGCTTCTGGATCGTCAAACCGCGCGTGGCGGCCAGCGGCGTGTCGGGGCTGAACACGCTGCTGTCGGGCTCGTATATCGGCGTCGATGCCGGTCAGTCGCCGGATAGCGAAAAGGAATTCGTCGGTCTGGAAAACCCGCCCGCGGTCACGCGTGACCAGAAGGGGCACCAATATGTATTGAAGGCGGCCGATCTGGGCTCGCTCGATATTGGCTCGCCGGTCTATTTCCGTCGCATCCAGGTGGGTCAGGTAGTGGCTTACAACCTGAATCCCGATGGCAGCGGCGTCACGCTGCGCGTCTTCATCAATGCGCCCTACGATCAATTCGTCACCGCCAATGCGCGCTTCTGGAATGCCAGCGGTGTCGATGTGCGCCTCGACTCGGGTGGCTTCAAGTTGAATACCCAGGGTCTCGCGGCCGTGCTGATCGGCGGCATCGCCTTCCAGGCGCCGCCGAACGAAGCGCCGGGCAAGGTGGCGGACGACAGCGACACGTTCCGACTGGCCGCCGACGAAGGCACCGCCATGAAGGCGCCGGATACCGATCCGGTGCCGGTCGTGCTGAACTTCAACCAGTCGCTGCGCGGCCTGGCCGTTGGCGCGAATGTCGATTTCCGCGGCATTACGATCGGCGAGGTCACGCATATCGGTGTCGACTTCGATCCGAAGAATCAGGAAATCCGCATGCCGGTGACCATCAATGTCTATCCGGAACGTCTGGGCAAGGCCTTTGCCAATGCGATTCGAAAAGACAGCGCGGATCGCAGCCATCAGTTGTTCGTCTCGATGATCAAGCGCGGGCTGCGCGCGCAATTGCGCACCGGCAACTTCCTGACGGGCCAGCTGTACGTGGCGATGGACTTCTTCCCGAACGCACCGCCGGTATCGATCAACTACGACACGCAGCCGACCGAGTTGCCGACGCTGCCGAACACGTTGGACGAGCTGCAGCTGCAGGTGGCGAATATCGCCAAGAAGATCGACAAGATTCCGTTCGATCAGATCGGCAATAACGTCAACACGGCATTGGTCGGTGCGAACAAGCTGTTCGACCAGCTGAACACGCAGGTGGCGCCGCAGGCCGCGCAGACGCTGCAAGAAGCGAAGAAGACGTTTGCCAGCGCCCAGCAAACCCTGTCGCAGGACTCGCCGCTGCAAGGCGATGTGCGTCAGGCGATGCGCGAGCTGACCCGTACCGCCCAGCAGCTATCGGTGCTGGCCGATTACCTCGAACGACATCCGGAAGCGCTGCTGCGCGGAAAAACAGGGAAAGACAAATGATCATGCGCCGCAAGCAGACCGATCGGCGAACCCGCCTTGGCCTTTCCGTGTCGTGCCTGCTGGGTGTCCTGGCGCTCGCGGGCTGCGCCACCTCGCCGGATAGCCAGTACTACACCTTGAGTACCGTCGCGCCCGGCGCGGTGACGACGGCCGACTCGTCGAGCAAGCCGAGCGACCTCGCGCATCCGTTGATGATCGAGATGACACCGGTCAATATCCCGGATCAGGTGGCGCGCTCGCAGATCGTGACCACGACGGCCGGCTCCGGCCAGGTTCAGATCGAAGACTACCGGCGCTGGTCGGGGCCCTTGGCCGATGAAATCGGCGGCGCGCTGTCGACGTCGCTGACACGAGCGTTGCCGGCGATCGACGTCTACCGTGCCCCGCGCCCTGCCGGCGCGACCGTGTATCAGATCACCGTCAATGTGCGACGTTTCGAGTCCGTGATCGGTGAACGTGCCACCGTCGACACCGTGTGGAGCGTCGTGCGCTCCTCCGATCATCTGACGATGACCTGCCAGACGATCGCAACCGAGCCGGTCTCCTCGGGCTACGACGCCCTGGTGGCCGGCCATCGCAAGGCGCTCGCACGCGTGGCGGCCGATATCGGCGCCGCCGTGCAGCAGGAGCGCGCGGAACCGGTACGGCTGCCGAGCGATGCGTCGGATAGCAGCGCCGATGCGGGCGCGAGCAAGACCGCGAAGGGGCAGAAAGCCGTAAACGGCAAAAAGCCCGCGAATGCGGGCTCGGAAGCAGCGGTGTCACCGGTGTCGGCCACCCAACCGGCGCCGATTCTGCTCTGTCCGAGCAGCAATCCGGCACCGTCGGCCTGAAGCGCGCCCGGCCTCGCCGATAGCGCATAAGCCCCAGGCGATGGCAGGCGCCCGCCGGTCATCGCGGGCCGCCAACCGCCTAAGCGGAGGCGGCCCCGACGATCAGCCGATACGCTTGGCCAGTTCGACGGCCTTGCCGATATAGTTACCCGGCGTCATGGCCAGCAGCAATTGCTTGGCTTCTTCCGGAATCGCCAGCGTCGCGACGAAAGTATGCAGCGCATCGCGGGTGATGCCCTTGCCGCGCGTCAGTTCCTTCAACTGCTCGTACGGGTTCTCCACGCCATAACGGCGCATCACCGTCTGCACCGGCTCCGCCAGCACTTCCCAGCAATTGTCGAGGTCGTCGTTCAAGCGTTGCGGGTTGACTTCGAGTTTTTCCAGACCGCGCAGGCAGGCGTCATAGGCCAGCAGGCTGTAGCCGAACGCGACGCCGATATTGCGCAGAACTGTCGAATCGGTCAGGTCCCGCTGCCAGCGCGAGACCGGCAGCTTTTCCGACAGATGGCGCAGCAAGGCGTTCGCCAGGCCCAGATTGCCTTCCGAGTTTTCGAAATCGATCGGATTGACCTTGTGCGGCATCGTCGACGAACCGATCTCGCCGGCCTTCAGCTTCTGCTTGAAATAGCCCTGCGAAATGTAGCCCCACACGTCGCGGTTCAAGTCCAGCAGGATCGTGTTCGCCCGCGCGACCGCATCGAACAGCTCGGCCATATAGTCGTGCGGTTCGATCTGAATCGTGTACGGGTTGAACGTCAGGCCCAGCCGCTGTTCCACCACCTGCTTCGAAAACGCTTCCCAATCCAGCGACGGGTAGGCCGACAGATGCGCGTTGTAGTTACCCACCGCGCCATTCATCTTGCCGAGCAGTTTCACCGACTCGATACGCGTGATGGCGTACGCCAGCCGCGCCGCCACATTCGCCATTTCCTTGCCCAACGTCGTCGGGCTGGCCGCCTGACCATGCGTGCGCGACAGCATCGGTTGCTCTGCCTGTGCCTGCGCGATGGCGACGAGCTTGGCGTGCAGCTTGCGCAGTGCCGGCAGCATCGCGTGTTCGCGCGCGCCCTTCAGCATCAGGCCATGCGAGGTGTTGTTGATGTCTTCCGACGTGCAGGCGAAGTGAATGAACTCGCTGGCCGCTTCCAGTTCCGGCTGCCCCTTGACCGACTCCTTGAGCCAGTACTCGACTGCCTTCACATCGTGATTCGTGACGCGCTCGATGTCCTTGATACGGGCCGCATCGTGGACGCTGAAGCGCTCGGCGAGCGCCAGCAGGAAGGCTTCGGAAGCGCTCGAGAACGGCGGCACCTCGGCCAGACCGGCTTGCGACAACGCGATCAGCCAATGGATTTCCACCGTCACGCGATGGCGCATGAAAGCGGCTTCGGACAGCCAATCACGCAACGCCTCGGTCTTCGTGGCGTAACGGCCGTCGAGCGGCGACAGCGCGGTCAGCGCATTCAAGGAATCGATCTGAGGCGTGGACATGACGGAATTCGGTAAAAACGGTTAGAGACAGCAGGCGCCTGGCCTGCTTCTTTTTTAGCGGCCAGCCGGTGGGGTCGGCGGGGTCGGTCCGCCGGAGCGTGCCGTGCGGGCGGCCGATTGCGCGTGCCGCGCGCGGCCGGCCGCACGGCGACGGGCCTCGTCGGCCTTCGCCGCGCGCTGCGCCGCTTGCGCGGCGTCCCAGGCGGCAAGGGCATGACCGGCGGCGGCGATTTTAACATCCATGTCGCCCACCGCCTCGATGATCCCGCCCCCGAGGCATTCGTCACCGTCATACAACACCGCCGATTGACCCGGCGTGACGGCCCATTGCGCGGCATCGAAGCGCAGACCGAACGGCGCCAAAGCCGGCGCGGACAGCGCCTCGACATGCGGCGCTGCAAAGGCACCGAGCCCGACGACGGCCTGCGAGCGCCCCCGCTCCGACTGCGCGATACGCGCCGCGTGCCCGGCCGTATTGCCATCGAGGCGACAGCCGGCATCGGCTTGCCGATAGCGGGTCTTGGCGGCCAGCGTCGGGTAGCGTGCCGCGTCCGGTGCCACGCCACTGGTCCAGCTCACCTGCCCCGCCACCAGCGTATCGGACAGCAGCCAGGGGTGATCGTGGCCCTGCACGACGTAGAGCGTGTTGGCGGCCATATCCTTGGCGGCGACGAACCACGGGTCGCCGCTACCGTCCTTGCTGCCGCCCAGGCCGATGCCCTTGCGTTGACCCAAGGTATAAAACGCCAGGCCGATATGCTCGCCGACGATCTCGCCGTCGGGCGTGCGCATCGGGCCCGGATCGGTCGGCAGGTAACGGTTCAGGAAATCCCGGAACGGTCGCTCGCCGATAAAACAGATGCCGGTGGAATCCTTTTTTGCCGCGTTCGGCAGCCCGATCTCCGCGGCGATGCGTCGAACCTCCGTCTTCGGCATCTCGCCCAACGGGAACAGCGTGCGCGACAGTTGATGCTGGTTCAAGCGATGCAAGAAGTAACTCTGGTCCTTCGTCGCATCGAGCGCTTTCAGCAAGGCGAAGCGGCCGGCACCGGCGCCGTCGCCCACTTCGCGGACCCGCGCATAGTGACCGGTCGCGATCGTCTCCGCGCCCAATGCCACCGCGTGATCGAGAAAGGCCTTGAACTTGATCTCGGCATTGCACAGCACGTCGGGATTCGGCGTCCGGCCAGCGGAATACTCGCGCAGGAATTCGGCGAAGACGCGGTCCTTGTATTCGGCGGCGAAGTTGACCGCCTCGACATCGATGCCGATCAGATCGGCGACCGAGACGACGTCGATCCAATCCTGCCGCGTCGAGCAGTATTCGCCGTCATCGTCGTCCTCCCAGTTCTTCATGAACAGGCCGACGACGTCATAGCCCTGCTGCTTCAACAACCAAGCCGTGACCGACGAATCCACCCCGCCGGACATGCCCACCACGACCCGACGGCCGCGGCCCACATTCTCGAACGCACGCGTCACGATCGTCGGCGCGCCGGCGCTGCCTGCGTCATCCGGGTTCGTCGATGCGGGGGTGTCTGTCATGCCTCTGCTCCACTGTCGTCCACGGCCGGCCGCGGCTTGTTCGGCTTCAGCGAACCGGCCTGCATGTCGAAACGGAACAGCCGGCATTCCAATGCGCCGTTGTACAAGGGCGTCTTCTGCGACTCGCGCAAGCGCATCAAGCCCGGCAATCCGCGATCCGAGGTCAGCACGAAAGCGCGCCAATCGACGAAACGCTGCTTCAGCGCATCGCCCAGCGCATGGAAGAATTCCGGATCGACGCTTTCTTCGGCGCTCGGCTGCGCGCGGGAGAAGCCACGTCCGCCGGCGTCGTCGCGACCGCCGCCCTGGCCGCGTTCGACGATCTCACCACGCGCATTGCGGCCCCGTACTTCGATTCGCTCGCCGTACGGCGGATTGGCGATCAGGACGCCTGGCACATTCACCGGCGGCGTCATCGATCGGGCATCCTGCTGCTTCAACGTCGGCATCGGCAGGCCGGCTCGTTCGAAATTCGCGCGGGCCTTCTGCAGCATGTCACCGGAAATATCGCTGCCGTAGATGCCCAAGTGCGCGCGTGAGGACTTCGCCTTGCGGCGCAGGTCCATCGCATCGACCTTCATCTGCTGCCAGGTGCTCACGTCATAGCCGCGCAGCTTCTCGAAGGCAAAACGGCGGTCGCTGCCGGGCGGGACGCCCAACGCGATCTGCGTGGCTTCGGCGATAAAGGTGCCGCTGCCGCACATCGGATCGTATAAGGTCTGGCCCGGCGCCCAACCCGAGAGCCGCAGGATGCCCGCGGCCAGGTTCTCGCGCAGCGGCGCCGCGCCCTTGTCCAGCCGCCAGCCGCGCTTGAACAGCGGCTCGCCGGAGGTGTCGAGGTATAGCGTGCAATGCGTCGCCGTCACGAAGGCGAACACGCGCACCTCGGGATGGGCGGTATCGATGTCCGGCCGACTGCCGGTCTTCTCACGCAGACGATCGCAGATCGCGTCCTTGATCCGCAGCGTCGTGAATTCGAGGCTCTTCAGCGGCGACTTCACGGCGGTGACATCCACGCGCAGCGTCTGACGCGCCGAGAACCATTCTTCCCACGCCTGGGCGAGCGCCAGCGCGAAGACGTCACGCTCGTCCTTGTAAGGACCGGTCGCGATCTTCAGGAGCACCCGGCTGGCAATCCGCGAGTGCAGATTGACGGCGAACGCCGCCGCCCAGCCGCCGCGAAAATGCACGCCGCCAGGCGTTTCCGCACCCGGCACGATCTTGGCCGCGGCACCGACGCCGCTCGCAAGCTCGCGCAGTTCCGTTGCAAGCGGCCCTTCGAGGCCACGCGGGCAAGGTGCGAAAAAGTCGAATTGCGTCATCTATCAGCCCTGTTTCGGCAAAGTCGTCATGACCTTGTCAACGATTTCATCGAGCGTCTGCGAGATCTCGATCGTGATGGCTTCATCGTCCTGCGGCGCTTCCAGCGTATCGACCTGGCTCTTCAGCAGCACCGGATCGAAGAAATGGTTGGCGCGTTGCGCCAGGCGCTTTTCCAGCAATTCGAAACTGCCGGACAAGTAGACGAAGTGCACGTCCTCGTCGCCATTGCGCAGTCGGTCGCGATAGATATGCTTCAGCGCCGAGCAGGCGTAGACATGCGTCTCGCCCTTGGCGATGTTGTCGGCAATCGCCGCGCGCATCGCGTCCAGCCAGGGCCAGCGGTCGTCGTCGGTCAGCGCGACACCGGCAGCCATCTTCGCCTTGTTGGCCGCGCTATGGAACGCGTCCGCATCCGAAAAACCGCAGCCGAGGCGACGGGAAACCATCGTCCCGACGCTGGTTTTGCCAGAGCCGGACACGCCCATCACGATAATGATCATTGCTGCACCTTCTTTCTGTTGTTTTCTGATTTTTTGCTGCCCGGCCGGACGAACCGCGCGGAACAAGCCCATCCGGCCTGTCCTCACGCGATTACCGTCCCGGCATCAGGCGTGTTCGCGCAGCGGCCCGAGCGATGTCGCTTCCCGCGCCAGCTCGGTGATCCGGGCCCAATCCTTGGCGAGCACTGCTTCCTTCGGCGTCAACCACGATCCCCCGACGCACACGACATTCGGCAGCGACAGGAACGTGGGAGCTGACCCGGGCGTCACGCCGCCGGTCGGACAGAAGCGCAGCGAGGGGAACGGCCCGTGGAGCGCGCTCAACATCCTCACGCCCCCCGCCTGCTCCGCCGGGAAAAACTTGACGATTTCATAACCGGCCGCGATTGTCGCAAGAATATCGGACGGCGTCATCACGCCCGGCAACAAGGGCAGCCCGGCCGCCTTCGCCGCGCGGTCCAAATCGGCCGTCAGACCCGGCGACACGCCGAACGTGGCCCCGGCACGCACCGCCAGCTCGCACTCTTCCGGACGCGTCAAGGTCCCGACGCCCACCGCGATGTCGTCGGCGATCTGCGACGCCTCGCGAATCACGTCCAGCCCCACCTTGGTGCGCAGCGTGATTTCCAACACCTTGACGCCGCCATCGTACAGCGCCTTCGACACCGCCAACCCTTCTTCGACACTGTCGAATTTCAGGACAGGAATCACCGGTCCCATGTTGACGATCTGCTCCACGCTGAAACGGGGAGCCGAACCCTTGTTTGCCGTTGTGCCGCTCATTGTCTCTCTCCTTCGCCCTTTGCGGGCTTCAAACATGCGCGTTGTCGGGTTTTTCCGTCAAAAGGCGCGCCGGATGACGATCGGATGATCGATATTTGTTTGTTTTTGGTACGAAATCCCTACAGTTTACCGGCTTCCGGGCATCGCTCCGAATACGCTGGCGCCCGTTTCCGCGCTCGACGCCGCCTGGCGAAATACCGCGAACAGATCCGTGCCCAGCGTAGGCGCCGCCGGATCGGTCGCCGGCGGCCGCTGACAGGCGCGCGCCTGCCATTGCGCCTCGTCCATCACGACCTCCAGCGTGCCATTTTCAGCATCCAGCACGATCATGTCGCCGGTGCGGATCTTGCCGATCGGGCCGTCCAACAGCGCTTCCGGCGACAGATGGATCACCGCCGGCACCTTGCCCGATGCGCCGGACATCCGCCCATCGGTCAACAAGGCAACATGGCGGCCCTTGTCCTGCAACGAGCCCAGCAAGGGCGTCAATTGGTGCAGTTCCGGCATGCCGTTCGCCCGCGCGCCCTGGAAGCGCACGACGGCGACGAAGTCACGATCGAGTTCGCCCGCCTTGAAAGCCGCCTGTACCGCCTCTTGCGAATCGAAGACGATGGCCGGGGCCTCGACCTTTCGATGCGCCGGCGCCACAGCCGAAATCTTGATCACGCCGCGACCGATGCGCCCTTGCATCAGACGCAAGCCGCCGTCGGGCGAGAACGGCTCGCTGGCCGGGCGCAACACCGCCAGGTCCAGGCTTTGCGGTGCCGCATCGACCCAGGTCACCGCGGCCGGACGGCTTGGCGCGACGCCGCTCGCCGGATGCCCCGCTGCCGCCGACGTCGCGGCCCCGACCGATGCGCCGACTTCCGCCAGTCGTGGTTCGCGCGCGTAGTGGCGCAGTCCCGCACCGACGACCGTCGTGACGTCCTCGTGCAGCAAACCGGCATCGAGCAATTCGCGGATCAGGAAAGCCATCCCACCGGCTGCGTGATAGTGATTCACATCGGCCTTGCCGTTCGGGTAGATCCGCGCCAGCAAGGGCACGATCTGAGACAAGGCGTCGAAGTCATCCCAATCGATCACGACGCCGGCCGCGCGCGCGATCGCCACCAGGTGCAGCGTATGGTTCGTCGAGCCACCGGTCGCCAGCAGGCCGACGATGCCGTTGATGATCGCCTTCTCGTCGACCACCTTGCCGATCGGCGTATAGTTGCCGCCCTCCGCACTGATCGCCAGCACTCGACGCGCCGCCTCGGCCGTCAAGGCGTCACGCAGCGGATCCTCCGGATGGATAAAGGCCGCGCCCGGCAGATGCAGGCCCATCACTTCCATCAGCAGCTGATTGCTATTGGCGGTGCCGAAGAAGGTGCAGGTGCCCTGGCCGTGATAAGCGGCCGATTCGGCTTCGAGCAGCGCATCGCGCCCCACTTCGCCGGTGGCGAAACGTTGGCGTACCTTCGCCTTGTCGTCGTTCGACAGCCCGCTGGACATCGGGCCCGCCGGCACGAAAATCGTCGGCAGATGGCCGAACTGCAAGGCGCCGATCAGCAGCCCCGGCACGATCTTGTCGCAGACGCCCAGGCACAGCGCCGCGTCGAACATATTGTGGGTCAGCGCCACGGCGGTCGACATCGCGATGGTTTCGCGGGAAAACAGCGACAACTCCATCCCGATATTGCCCTGGGTCACGCCGTCGCACATCGCCGGCACGCCGCCGGCGAATTGCGCGGTGCCGCCCACGTCGCGCGCCGCGCGCTTGATGATGTCCGGAAACCGCAGATAGGGCGCATGCGCCGACAACATCTCGTTGTACGACGACACGATGCCGATATTCGGCGTCTTCAGCGCTTTGATCGCGAATTTGTCGTCGCCTTCCATCGCCGCGAAACCGTGGGCGAGGTTCGCGCATGAGAGCGCGCCGCGAATCGGGAAATGGCCTTGCGCCTGGTCGATACGCTGCAGGTAAACCTGCCGCGTCGGTGCGCTTCGGGCGATCACGCGGTCGGTGACCGCGCGCAGAGTCGAGTGGATCGGGGGCATCGTTGTCTCCTGGTCGGATATCGGATACCGGATGTCGAAAATCCCTGTCGGCTTATCGACTCGCCGTGCGACGAGCGCGCCTTTTTGACTTCGGCACCGGTTCCAATTTTATAAAACAGGCGGCCGGACACACTCGCCGGCCGCATGCCGGGAGGACCGGCGGGTGTTAGAAAGGCTTGAAAACGACGAGACAGACCGCGGCCAGCAGGCCTAGTACCGGTATCTCGTTGAAGATACGATACCACCGGTGGCTATGACGGTTCTGCCCCGCTTCGAACTGACGCAACAGGCGGCCGCAAACATGGTGGTAAACCAGAATCAGTACGACGATCGCCAGCTTCGCGTGCATCCAGCCGGCGCCTTTGCCGATTCCCAGGCCCAACATCAGGTAGAGGCCGAGCAGCAAGGCGGGCACCGCGATGATCGTCATGAAGCGGTATAGCTTGCGTGCCATCAGCAGCAAGCGCTTGATCACGAGGGGTTCGGTTTCCATCGCGAGGTTGACGAAGAGGCGCGGCAGATAGAACAAACCGGCGAACCACGATGCCACGAAGACGATATGCAGGGACTTCGCCCAAAGATAAGCCATGCTGTCCTTTATTCACGTTGCCCGAGGCAGGCCGCCGAGGTTCACGGTGCTGAAAAGCGGCGGCTGTCCAGACACCGCGTAGTCCCACTCAGGCGCGCTGCTCGCCATGTCCGAAGACGATGTACTTCAGCGACGTGAGTCCTTCCAGACCGACGGGGCCGCGCGCGTGCAGCTTATCGTTCGAGATGCCGATCTCGGCACCCAAACCGAATTCGAAACCGTCGGCAAAGCGCGTCGAGGCATTGATCATCACGCTCGCCGAGTCGACCTCGCGCAGAAAGCGCATCGCGTGATCGTGATGTTCGGTGATGATCGCTTCCGTGTGCGCGGAACTGTACTGATGGATATGGTCGATTGCCTGGTCGAGATCGTCGACCACGCGCACCGACAACACCGGCGCCAGATACTCGGTGCGCCAATCTTCTTCGGTGGCGGCGACAATGCGCGCCGTGCCGGTCTTCGCGGCGTCGGCCGCGTCCGCGGCCACCCGTCCCGCCACGGCCAACGCCGCCAGCGTGCGCGGGCAGCCGCGCAATTCGACGCCTTTCTCCAGCATGGCATCGGCGATCGACGACAGCAGGCCCGCCGGCGCCTGCGCGTCGACCAGCAGCGTTTCCATCGTATTGCAGGTGCCGTAGCGGTGTGTCTTCGCGTTGACGCAGACGTTGACGGCCTTGAGCGGATCCGCGTGACGATCGACGAAGATATGGCAAATGCCGTCCAAATGCTTGATCATCGGCACGCGGGCCTCCGCGATCAGCCGCGCGATCAGGCTCTTGCCGCCGCGCGGCACGATCACATCGACGTATTCGGTCATCGTGATCAAGGCACCGACGGCACGGCGGTCCGTCGTCCCTACCACCTGCACCGCGTCACGCGGCAGACCGGTGGCGGCGAGCGCATCGGCGATCAGCGTCGCCAACAGCGTGTTGCTGTCGATCGCTTCCGAGCCGCCACGCAGGATCGTCGCATTGCCCGATTTCAGGCACAGCGCCGCGGCGTCGATCGTGACGTTCGGCCGCGACTCGTAAATGATGCCGATCACGCCCAGCGGCACGCGCATCCGGCCGACCTGGATGCCGCTCGGCCGCACCTTCAGCTCGGACATCTCGCCGATCGGGTCCGACAAGCCGGCAACCTGACGCAGGCCCTCGACCATCGTGCGCAGCGCTTTCTCGGACAGCGTGAGCCGGTCGATGAACGCCGCATCCATGCCATTGGCCGTCGCACGTGCGAGGTCACGCCGGTTCGCCTCGGCCAGCGCCTCCCGGTTCGCCTCGATACTATCGGCAATGCGCAACAGCGCCGCGTTCTTCAGTGCGGTGGACGCCCGCGCCATCGCCCGCGATGCCGCACGGGCACGCACGCCGACCGCCGTCATATAAGCGATCACATCCGCATCCGGGCATCCCGCCGCCGGAACCGTCAGGTTCGCGGACACGGCCGCCGACGACGATGCCGGCGCAGCGCCAGGCGCGGTCAGTTCGGTCTCAGAGGCAACGGCAGGCGTGGAAAGGAGCGTGGACATCGCGATGTGATAGCGGTTAAGCGTACAGAAATCAGGTCCACTATTGTAAGCCAATTGCGGTGTGGTATCGCGCGCAGCGCCCTTCGGGGGCGAGCGGCGCGCGGCGCGCGCGTCAGCCGACGAGTGCCGCGTGGTGCAGCGGACGGGGCGCGGCGATTCGCATCGCCAGTTCGAACAGTCCGTCCCAGGCATCGCCCGGCAAGGCCGCGTGCGGCGCCATGCCTCGGTCGGGATTCAGGCCCTTGACCTGGCGGTCGAGGCGCGCGGCGATCGTCAATGCCTGCTCCAGCGTGGCCGCAGTCAGCCGCTGCAAGGCCGGTCCGATCAGGCGCTCGCGCGGCCCCCATACGCGGTGTTCGCGCAACAGCATCGGCAACGGCTTGCCGGCATCCAGGCCGCGACGTACGCGCAACAAGGTCCGGATTTCCTCGGTCACCGCCCACAGGACCAGCACCGCTGCCTCGCCCTCGCCGCGCAGTCCGTCGATCATCCGCATCAGCCGCGCGACATCGCCGTTCAGCATCGCCTCGTTCAGCTTGAAGACATCGTAGCGCGCCACATTCATCACGGCCGCCTGGATCTGCTCCAGCGAAAGTTCGCCTTCCGGGTAGAGCAGGCCCAGCTTCTGTATCTCCTGGTGCGCGGCGAGCAGATTGCCCTCGACGCGCTCCGCCATGAACTGCAAGGCCTGACGCCCCGCGTCACCACCGGGCACGCGTTGACGCTGCATCGACAAGCGCTCGCCGATCCATTGCGGCAGCCGGCTGCGATCGATCGGGTCGATCTTCAGCGCCACGCCGGCATCGCTCAGCGCGGTAAACCAGGCGCTCTTCTGCGTAGCCGCGTCGAGGCGCGGCAGCGTGACCAACGTCACGGTGTCGGGCTCGGCGGAAAAATCGGTGGCGGCGGCCGTCGAGGCGAGACGCTTCAGCGCATCGGCACCTTCCTTGCCGGGCTTGCCCGACGGAATGCGCAATTCCACCAGCCGCCGCTCGCCAAACAAGGACATCGCCTGTGCCTCGCCCAGCAAGGTGCTCCAGTCGAAGCTGCGCTCGACCGTATAGACCATCCGTTCGGAGCAGCCCGCCGTACGCGCGGCACGGCGGATTCGGTCGACGCACTCCTGCACCAGCAGGGGCTCGTCCCCCCATACCGTGTAGAGCGGCTTGATACCGCGGGCGAGCTGCGCGTCCAGCGCGTCGGCACGAATCAGCATCGGGCCCGACTCACAGCGGTGGCGTCGGCAACGGCGAGCGTTGATTCACACCCGGCGCCTGTGGACGGGCCGGCGACATCGATTGGACGACGTCCAGACGACGCAGCAGCTGATCGACGATATCGCTTTCCATATCGCGATAGAGCACTTCGGATTCCGTCGCTTTCGCCAGCGAATAGGTCGTGTTATAGCCCATTGCCCGGTTCACGCTCAAGGAGCTCGGCGGAATCAGCGTCGCACCATTCGTTCCGGTCAGCGTGTACGACACCATCTCCGTCAGCTGATATTCCTGCGTGACGCCGTTGATATCGAAGCTGAGGGAATTCTGCCCGCGTCCGATCGACACCGACAGGATCGCGTCGGCGTCCTTGGCATTGCTGACAAGCCGGGTATCGCTACCCGATTCGATCATCCGCTTCATCCGCGTCTTCATCTCGGGCGACAGATTGCCGGCGATGAGCAGATGCTTAAACGGATAGTCATGGCTTCCGCGCAACTGGAAGCCGCAGGCGCCCAGGGTCAGCAGCACGGCCAGCCCGGCCAGCCATCCCATGCCCCGCCCCCAGATTCCGCCCGCCGTACGCTGCGTTGCTGCTGTCTTCACAATGATCCCTTCACGTTGATGCTTTACCGATACTGCCGATCGGCACCGCCGGCTTGTCGGCCCGCGGTACCGCACGACCGAATCAGGCGACGATATTGACCAGTCGGCCCGGCACGATGACGACCTTCTTCGGCGGTTGACCGTTGCCGAAACGCTCGAACATTTCATGCGCCAGCGCGGCGGCCTCGATCGACTCGCGGCTCGCGTCCTTGCCCACCTTGATCGCGCCCCGCACCTTGCCGTTGATCTGCAGAACCAGTTCGATTTCCGAGACTTCCAGCGCCTTTTCGTCCACCTGCGGCCAGGCGGCATCGAGCAACTCACCATGCGCTTCGGCATAGCCCAGTGCCTGCCACAGCGCCTGCGTGATATGCGGCACGACCGGGTACAGCGCACGCAACAGCACGCTATACGTTTCCCGCAGCACGGCGGCGCCCTGCGCGCCTTCGGCGAGCACATCGGCACGCGCCTGTTCGATTGCATTCAGCATCTTCATCGATGCCGAGACCACGGTGTTGTACTGAATCCGTTGGTAGTCGAAGTCGGCCTGACGCAGCACCGTGTAGATCTCGCGACGCAGCGCCTTCTGCGCGTCGCCGAAAGTGGCCGCCGGATCCAATGCTCCGGCTGCCGCGATCGTCTCGCGCGTGGCATGACCGAAGGACCAGAGCCGACGCAGGAAACGGCTCGCGCCCTCCACGCCGCTGCCCGACCATTCGAGCTGCTGCTCCGGCGGCGCCGCGAACATCGTGAACAGACGCGAGGTGTCCGCGCCGTGCGAATCGATCAACGATTGCGGATCCACGCCATTGTTCTTCGACTTCGACATCTTCTCGACGCCGCCCATCTTGACAGGCTGACCGTCGGCCTTCGACACGGCACCGCTCGGGCGCCCCTTGTCGTCCGTGCTCACATCGACGTCGAGCGGATTGAACCACGTCTTCTTGCCCGTCGCATCTTCGCGGAAGAAGGTGTCGTTCAACACCATGCCCTGCGTCAACAGCCGCTTTGCCGGCTCGTTGAAGCTGACCAGGCCGAGGTCGCGCATCACCTTGGTCCAGAAGCGCGAGTACAACAGGTGCAGAATCGCGTGTTCGATACCGCCGATGTATTGGTCCATCGGCATCCATTGCTCGGTGCGGGCATCGACCATCGTCGGCGCGTCCGGGCATGTATAGCGCGAGAAGTACCAGGACGAGTCGACGAACGTATCCATCGTGTCCGTTTCGCGCCGCGCCGCGGCGCCGCACGTCGGGCAGGTCGTGTTCACGAAGGCCGCGCATTTCGCCAGCGGATTGCCGCTGCCGTCCGGCACCAGATCCTCGGGCAGTACCACCGGCAATTGATCCTCGGGGACCGGTACATCGCCACAACTGTCGCAATGGATGATCGGGATCGGCGTGCCCCAATAGCGCTGACGCGAAACGCCCCAGTCGCGCAAACGCCAGGTGGTCTGCTTCTGACCAAAACCGCCCGCTTCCAGATCGGCCGCAATCGCGTCCACCGCTTCGGTCGGCGTCAGGCCATCGTACTTGCCGCTGTTGATCAGCGTGCCTTGCCCCTTGTCGCCATACCATTCCTGCCAGGCGCTATCCGAATACGCCTGCCCTTCGACCGCGACGACCTGACGAATCGGCAAATCGTAGCGGCGCGCAAACGCGAAATCGCGCTCGTCATGCGCCGGCACGCCCATCACCGCGCCTTCGCCATAGCTCATCAGCACGTAGTTGCCGATCCACACTTCGACCGGTGCGCCCGTCAACGGATGCGAGACGAAGAAGCCGGTCGCCATGCCCTTCTTCTCCGCGGTCGCCATATCGGCTTCCGCGACGCTGCCACTCTTGCATTCGTCGATGAACGCCTGCAACGCCGGCTTGTCCTGGACCAGGCGCGTGGCCAGCGGATGCTCGGCCGCGATGGCGCAGAACGTCACGCCCATGATCGTGTCAGCACGCGTCGTGAACACGCGCAGCAGTTGCTTCGCGCCATCGATCTCGTAGGGGAAACCGAAATTGACGCCGAAGCTCTTGCCGATCCAGTTCTGCTGCATCACCTTGACGCGCTCGGGCCACTCGAGCCCTTCGAGGTCGTCCAGCAACGCATCGGCATAATCGGTGATGCGCAGGTAATACATCGGGATCTCGCGCTTTTCCACCAGCGCGCCGGAACGCCAGCCCCGACCGTCGATCACCTGCTCATTGGCCAGCACGGTCTGATCGATCGGGTCCCAGTTGACGGTCCCGGTCTTCTTGTACGCGATCCCCTTTTCGAGCATCTTCAGGAACAGCCATTGGTTCCACTTGTAGTAGTCCGGGCTGCACGTGGCCACTTCGCGCGACCAGTCGATCGCCAGCCCCATCGCCTGCATCTGCTTCTTCATGTAGGCGATGTTGTCGTACGTCCACTTCGCCGGCGGCACATTGTTCGCGATCGCGGCGTTTTCCGCCGGCATGCCAAAGGCGTCCCAGCCCATCGGCATCAAAGTGTTATAGCCGTTCATCCGCAGATAACGGTACATCACGTCGTTGATCGTGTAGTTCCGCACATGCCCCATATGCAGCTTGCCCGACGGATAGGGCAGCATCGACACGCAATAGAACTTCTTGCGGGCGTCGTCTTCGCGGGTCAGATAAGCGTCGGTGTCGCGCCAATGCTGCTGCGCGGCGGACTCGACTTCGGCGGGAACGTATTTCTCTTGCATGGCGTGTGGTCGGGCGAAGCGGCGGACGCGCCGGCCCGGACGCCCTCTGGGCGGCATCGGAACGGTGTGCCGCAGGGGCGATCGGATCAGCGCCGCACCGGCGTGGGCGGCGTCTTGATGACTAATGTCGACGTAAAACCGGGATTATACCGTGCCTGCCGGGCCCGCAAACGCCGTCTGAATGACCGAGCGAAAGCGTTACGGCCGGCAAAAGCCGCCTGAGCGCACCGAATGCGACCCTTACTTCGGCGCGGCACCGGCAGACGCCGGACTGTCCACGACGAAGCCGAAGCGCGTCAGGCCCTCCCGCTGCGCCACGGCCATCACTTGCGCGATACGGGCATAGGGCGTGCGCTGATCGGCGCGTAGTGCGATCTGCGGTTGGGGATCGGCGCTGGCGGCAGCATGCATGCGCGCCGACAGCGCCGTGGCGTCGATGTCGGCGCCATTCCATTGCAAGCGGCCGGCGGCATCGATCGAGAGACTGACCACCGGCGGCGGCGTCTCGTCGGCGCCACGGGCGGCTTGCGGCGCCAATGACGCCTTCGGCAGTTCGAGCCCGATCTGACGGGGCAGCAACGGCGAGGCCATGATGAAAATCACCAGCAGCACCAGCATCACGTCGATCAGCGGCGTCATATTGATCGCCGCCAGCGGCCCGGGCCCTTGTCGGCCTCCCGTGCCGCCCCCGCCATTGCGCCCGCCGCCCGGATCGAAGCCGCCGAAGCCCATCAGCGTTCCTCGCCAGCGCCGAACAAACGCTGAAGATCGCCGGCAAAACCGTCGAGCACGTCGTGCAGCATCCGGCCCGAGCGCCCCAGCAAGTTGTAGGCGACCAACGCCGGAATCGCAACTGCCAGTCCCAGTGCCGTCATGATCAACGCCTCACCCACCGGGCCGGCTACCGCCGTGATCGAGGGCTGATCGCTGCCGGCCACGCCCATCAGGGCGTGATAGATGCCCCAGACGGTGCCCAGCAGGCCGACGAAAGGCGCCGCGCCGGCAATGGTCGCGAGCCAGGTCTGCCCGGCATCGATGCGCCGCTGCAGCACCAGCAGCACATCGCGCAGCGCGCGCGTCACGCGATCCGCGTGGGAAGCGCGCGCTGCGAGCGACGGCGCCGCGCCACCGTCTAGCGCCTGATCCGGATACAGAGCGGCCAATGCCAGGGGCGATAACCAGGTATCGGCACGGGCGGCGCGTAACGCCGCCAGCGCGAGATCGGGGCTCGCGGCGGCCCAGAAGCCGGCGATGGCCGGACTGACGCCGCGACGTGCCGCGCGCAGATTCCACGCTTGATACAGCGCGATGATCCAGCTCAGCAATGACATCGCCAGCAGCAACACCGCCACCAGATGGGTCAGGGCGTCGCCCTGCTCCCAGTACTGCGTCAGACCGGACGTTGCGGTCATCTAGCGCTCCGAAGGGACGGGGCCGCCGGCACGGGCCGCGGCCGATCGTCGCATCACTTACTTGAGACCCAGCACATCCTGCATATCGAACAGGCCGGCCGACTTCCCTTCCAGGAAGCGGACCGCACGGACCGATCCCTGCGCATAAGCGACGCGATTTGCCGATTTGTGCGTGATTTCGATCCGTTCGCCAATGCCGGCGAACATGACGGTGTGCTCGCCGATGATGTCGCCGCCCCGGATCGCCGAGAAGCCGATCGTCGAGGGGTCGCGTTCACCGGTCACGCCGCTGCGGCCGAACACGCCACATTCGTCGAGGTTACGGCCCAGCGCCTGCGCGATCACCTCGCCCATCGCCAGCGCCGTACCGGACGGCGCATCGACCTTGTGCTTATGGTGCGACTCGATGACCTCGATATCGTAGCCACTGGCCAACAGCCGCGCTGCCACGTCGAGCAGCTTGAACGTGATGTTGACGCCCACGCTCATATTCGCCGCGAACACGACCGGAATCGTCTGCGCCGCCGCCTGAATGGCGGCCTTGCCTGCCGCATCGAAGCCCGTCGTGCCAATCACGATGCCCTTGCGCAGCCGCGTGGCCGCTTCCAGCAAGGCGAACGTGCCTTCGGGACGCGTGAAATCGATGACCACGTCCGATGCGGCCAGCACGGCGTCGATATCCGACGAAATCATCACGCCGGTGTCGCGGCCGAGGAAAGCACCGGCATCGCGGCCCAGCGCGGCGCTGCCGGCGGAGGCCAGCGCACCGGACAGCGTCGTGTCGGGCGCCTCGAGGACGGCTTCGATCAGCATGCGGCCCATGCGGCCGCTTGCGCCTGCAATCGCGATTTTCATATGCAAATCCGCTGTCGACGTCGCGCCGACTTAATTGGAAGAGCCGGTCGCGCCCGAAGCGGGGGCATCGTCGGCACCCGGCGGACGCGCGAGCAGCGAGGATCCGCCGGCCGGACGCAGATGGTTCGGCGTCGTCAGGTGGAACTGCGGCTCCGGTGCACTCTGCACCGACGAGGTCGGTCCGGCGTGGACGACGTTCGACTGCGGCACATTCCGAGCACGGACCGTCGTCGCCGGCGAGGACGCCGCCAAGGCGTTGTTCGCGGCATCGGCAGCGCGCTGGTTCGCCGGTTCGGCGCTCGCGGCACTGGCCCCGCTGGCGGCGGCAGCGGCCGGGGCCGGCTTGGCCTTGGCATTGTCGCTTGCGCGCTGATCCTTGCGCAGGCGCAGCCAGCTGCGTTCGCTGCGGGAGCTGTCGATCATCTCGATCAGGTCCTGATTCGACGGCAGGTCGTTGGCGCCGCTCCAACTGACGACGGTATCGCCATTGAAGTTGACCACGACATCGCGCTGTTCGACGACGGACGTCGAGCCACGCTTGAAGTAAAAAATATAATCCCAGCGTTCCGGGTGGAACATGTCCGTCAGCAGCGGCGTGCCGAGCGCAGCGCGCACTTCGTCTCGCGTCATGCCCGCATGCAGCTTGGCTGCCGCGTCGCTAGAGACGAAATTGCCCTGCACGATCGTCACGCGATACGGCGTCACATGTTGCACGATCCGACTCGTCATGCTGTTGTACGTCGAACAGCCCGCCAGAACCGACGCGCCCAGCGCGGCGGCCAGCGACGCCAGGCGCATCTTATGCTTGTACGAAGTCATTGAACCTCATCATTGAAGCCGTTTTGTTCCATCCGTCCCACCCGCGACGTCTCCCCGACAGCAGCCCGCATGGCGGTCTTTTCGTACGGTAACGTCCGGCGGCACGAAAAACCCATTATTATTGGGGCCTCGTATTGTACTCTAGGCAGAATCACCGATGACCAATCCATCCGACCTCAAAAGCAAGGGACTGAAAGCGACGCTGCCGCGCATGAAGATCCTCGACATCTTCCAGAACAACGGCGACCGCCATTTGACGGCCGAAGATGTCTACCGCGAGTTGATCCAGGAAGAACTGGATATCGGGCTGGCGACCGTCTACCGTGTGCTGACGCAGTTCGAACAGGCCGGCATGTTGTCGCGCTCCACGTTCGAGTCCGGCAAGGCCGTGTTCGAGCTGAAAAAGGACCACCATGACCACCTGGTCTGCATCGATTGCGGCCACGTCGAAGAATTCTTCGATGCCGAGATCGAGAAGCGGCAGCATAACATTGCCGAGCAGCGAGGATTCAAGTTGCAGGACCACGCATTGGCACTTTATGGTGTCTGCACGCGCGAGCAATGCCCGAATCGCAAGTCCTGACGGCCTGCCGGACCGATAAATGGCGGTCCACGCTGTAATGCGGTGAAAAAAATGAGAAAGGGGAGAAAATCCGGAAAACCCGGATTTCCTCCCCTTTTTGTCGTCCGTCGCCTTTTTTACCGGACGGCACAGCCGGAAAAGCCTGCGCCGTCACTCAATGATCCGGCAACGGATTACGCCGAATTTACTTGGCGTTGGCAAATGCGACCGTCGTATCCAGCATGCGATTCGAGAAGCCCCACTCGTTGTCGTACCAGCTCGACACCTTGACCAGATTGCCGGTGACCTTCGTCAGCGTGGCATCGAAGGTCGAGGACGCCGGATTATGGTTGAAGTCGACCGACACCAGCGGCGCCGTGTTGTAGGCCAGAATGCCCTTCAACGGACCCGATTCCGACGCTTCCTTCAGGATCGCGTTGACTTCGTCGACGGTGGTGTCCCGCGCGGCGACGAAGGACAGATCGACGATCGACACATTGATCGTCGGGACGCGAATCGCATAACCGTCCAGCTTGCCGTTCAATTCCGGCAGCACCAGACCGACGGCCGCGGCCGCGCCGGTCTTCGTCGGGATCATGCTGTGCGTGGCCGAACGGGCGCGGCGCAGATCTTCGTGATACACGTCGGTCAGCACCTGATCGTTCGTGTAGCTGTGGATCGTCGTCATCAGACCGCTGACGACGCCCAGCTTGTCGTGCAGCGGCTTGACCAGCGGCGCCAGGCAGTTCGTCGTGCACGAGGCATTCGAAATCACCGTGTCGCTGGCCTTCAGCACGCCATGGTTCACGCCATAGACGATCGTCGCATCGACATCCTTGCCGCCGGGCGCCGAAATGATGACTTTCTTCGCGCCGCCCTTCAGGTGGGCACTGGCCTTTTCCTTCGTCGTGAAAAAGCCGGTGCATTCCAGCACCACGTCCACACCCAGCTCGCCCCACGGCAGTTCGGCCGGGTTGCGGTTTGCCAGGACCTTGATCTTGTCGCCGTTGACGACCAGATACTCGCCCTCGACCGATACCGTGCCCGGGAAACGCCCGTGCGCCGTATCGTACTGCGTCAGATGCGCATTGGTATTCGCATCACCCAGGTCATTGATGGCCACGATCTCGATGTCGTGTTTCTTGCCACCTTCATAGAACGCGCGCAGCGTGTTACGGCCGATGCGGCCATAACCATTGATTGCAACCCGAACCGTCATGGTACGTCTCCTATCGATTGAAAAAAATCAGTCGAGCACCGTCTTCACGGTCTTCACCACGTTGTCCACGGTGAAGCCGAAGTGCTGGAACAGCACCGGCGCCGGGGCCGATTCGCCGAACGTGTCGATACCGACCACGCCGCCCTCGAGACCCACGTATTTGCGCCAGAAGTCGCTGACTCCCATTTCGATCGCGACCCGTGCCACGCCCTTCGGCAGCACGCGTTCGCGGTATGCGGCATCCTGCCGGTCGAACACATCGGTCGACGGCATGGATACGACCCGGGCACCGATCCCGACCTGCTGGAGCGCCTCGACGGCCTCCATCGCCAGGCCTATTTCGGAGCCGGTAGCCAGCAGAATGACCTTGCGCGCCGGAATCTCTTCGTTCCAATCGAGCAGCACATAGCCACCGCGGGCGATGTTGGCGATCTGCGCGTCGGTACGCGCCTGGAACGGCAGGTTCTGGCGGCTAAAGATCAGCGCGGCCGGGCCGGTCTTGCGTTCGACGGACTGCGTCCACGCCACGGCCGATTCGACCGTGTCGCACGGACGCCAGACGTCCAGATTCGGAATCATGCGCAGGCTGGCCACGTGTTCGATCGATTGGTGCGTCGGGCCGTCTTCGCCCAGACCGATCGAATCGTGCGTGAAGACGAACAGCGAGCGCGCCTTCATCAGCGCGGCCACGCGCAAGGCGTTGCGGCTGTAATCCGAGAACGTCAGGAACGTCCCGCCGAAGGTGACGAAGCCGCCGTGCGCGACGATGCCGTTGATCGCCGCGCTCATGCCGAATTCGCGCACACCGTAGTTGATGTAGTTGCCGCCCTGCGTGCCTTCGGCGCTCGCGCGAACCGGCTTTGCCGCTTTCCAGTTCGTCAGGTTCGAGCCGGTCAAATCGGCCGAGCCGCCGAGCAATTCCGGCAGCGCCGCGGCCAGGCCTTCGATGGCCTGTTGCGACGCCTTGCGCGTTGCCACCGTTTCGGCGCGGCTGTTCGCGCCGTCGACGATCGCGGCAGCCTGCGTCGCCCAGTCGGCCGGCAGCTCACCGCGCATGCGGCGGCCAAACTCGGCGGCTTCCGTGGGAAACGCCGCGCCATAGGCGGCGAAACGGGCATCCCATTCGGCTTGGGCTTGCTTGCCGGTTTCGCGCGCATCCCACGATGCGTAGATTTCTTCCGGCACTTCGAATGCCGGGTACGGCCAGCCCAGCGCGGCACGCGTCGCGGCGATTTCATCCGCGCCCAGCGCGGCGCCGTGCACGTCATGCGTGCCGGCCCTGTTCGGCGAACCCTTGCCGATCACCGTCTTGCAGCAGATCAGCGACGGCTTGCCCGCCGCCTTGGCGGCCGTGATGGCGGCATCGACGGCGGCGATGTCGTGACCGTCCACGCCGCGCACGACGTTCCAGCCATAGGCCTCGAAGCGCTTCGGCGTGTCGTCGCCGAACCAGTATTCGACATGACCATCGATCGAGATGCCATTGTCGTCGTACAGCACGATCAGCTTCGATAGGCCCAGCGTACCGGCCAGCGAGCAGACTTCGTGCGAAATCCCTTCCATCAGGCAGCCGTCACCGACGAAAGCATAGGTGTGGTGATCGACGATATCGTGGCCCGGGCGGTTGAACTCACGCGCCAGCAGCACTTCGGCCAAGGCCATGCCCACCGCGTTCGCGATGCCCTGGCCCAGCGGTCCGGTGGTCGTCTCGACACCTGCGGTGATGCCCCATTCCGGGTGACCCGGCGTCTTGCTGTGCAATTGACGGAACTGCTTCAGTTCGCCGATCGGCAAGTCATAGCCGGTCAGATGCAGCAATGCGTACAGCAACATCGAACCATGGCCGTTCGAGAGCACGAAACGGTCACGATCGAACCACAGCGGATCCGACGGATTGTGCTTCAGGTGTTTCTGCCACAGCGCCACGGCGATTTCGGCCATGCCCATCGGCATACCCGGGTGGCCGGACTTTGCCTTTTCCACGGCGTCCACGGCAAGGAAGCGGATCGCATTGGCTAGGGGCGTCATCTGGCTGCTGGTCTGGAGAGTCATGGTGTCGAGAGCTGGCGCCGTCGCCGTACGCGGCGCAAACCCGCCCGGCGCCGGCCATTGCCGCGCGGTGCGAGTCTCGCCGCGGCCGACCACGACGCGGGATGCATGGAGAGTACGTCCACGATACGTCCCCTCCGGCAGGCGGGTCTGCGGCAGATGCCGCGACGAAAGCGCACACCGGTTGGGCACATCATTCTAACAGAACCCCCAGTGTAGAATGGCCGCATGCCAAGTCCCCGATTCTTCGTCGATCTGCCGCTGGCCGCCGGCACGACGCTCTCCCTCCCGGCCGAAACCGTGCGGCACCTGCAGGTCCTCCGACTCCGCGACGGCGATGCGCTGACGCTGTTCAACGGCAACGGCAAGGCCTATGACGTGCGGCTCGACCTGCTCGAGAAACGCGCCGCGCAGGCCAGCGTGCTCGCCGAACAAGTGGACGTCGGCGATGCCGAACCGCCCTATCGGATCGAATTGGTCCAGGGTCTGGCGAGCAACGAGAAAATGGATTGGCTGATCGAGAAAGCCGTCGAGCTTGGCGTCGACACGATCACGCCCGTCCTCGCGCAGCGCAGCGTCGTCAAGCTGCAGGGCGAGCGACTGGAACGCCGCCACGCGCACTGGGAAGCGCTGGTCCGCGCCGCTTGCGAGCAATGCGGGCGGAATGTGATCCCGACGATGCGGGTGCCGCAGTCGTTCGAGCGCGTGTTGGCCGAGCGCGGCGCCGATAAAGCGGTGACCGACGGCAGCGCCGACGACCCCGCGACGCCGCTGCGCTGGCTGCTGTCGCCACGCGCCGCGACACCGTTTGCGCAATTGCCGACGACGGCGCCGCGCGCCACGGTCCAATTATGGATTGGCCCGGAAGGGGGGTGGTCGGATCAGGAAGAAGCGGCGGCGCGAGAGGCCGGCATCGCCGCCTTATCGCTGGGACCGCGCGTGTTGCGCACCGAGACGGCCGGCATGGCCGTTCTGGCCGCGTTGGCGGGGCGATGGGGCGGCTGGTGATCGGCGCCGCTACGGCACCGATCTCGTCTTAGATGAAGGAATAGAACACGCGGAAGGACACGCCGCGCTCGGCCCAGAATTCCGACGCTTCGCGGAATACGTCCAACAGGTTTTCACGCGCTTCCTTGTCGAACTTCTGCACGGCCGGCAAGCTGTCCAAGACGATGACGAAACCGGTCTGCCGCCCGGACTTCGCGACCAGATCGGTCAGCGAATCGTAGAGCGCATCGAAGTTTTTCCCAAAATGTTTCGGGAAATAAAAGGCGCGTGAAATCGCCTCGAGTACTTCACCCTTGGTGTTCGCCGCCGAGCAATCGGCATAGAAGAAATGTTGGTCGAGTCGCTTCGCCTGCTCGGCGAGATCGATCACCCGGAACGCGCGGATCGATTGCACGATATTGGACCGCACCGTGCGGAACATGTCGACCGTCGTGTCCTCGGGCACACTGGGAGCCGTTGGCTGGCGCTCCACCGCGCTGTCGCGCAGCGACATGACCCGACGGAACAGGTTCAAGTCGCTGCGTCCGAAAAGATCAACTGCGACGACGGTCTCTTGCGCAGAATGGTTGCCGCTCATACCGTTGTCATCCCTGGATTCGTTTGAAACTGCTGTAATGGTCGTCCGAGTAGAAACAGGCATCAGGCTGTCTCGGTGGCCCGCCACACACAATGCGCCGCGCTCCGCGGTCCCGCGCGCGCGGTGTCGGTACCGTGTACTCCCGATAATAGCCGCGCGGTTCGCGCGGCAGCAACTTTTCGCGATTGCCGAATATGACGCCGTCCTTCTCGTACCGGAAAGGACCGCCGTCACGTATTTCGCCTAATACCCGCCGAGCCTCGGTCGGCAATGCATCCGCCCCAATCGCGGCACCCGCGAAAGTGGCCAGGCGCCTCGCGCCCTCGGCATTGTCGGTGCCGTCCGGCGTGTATTGCCGGCTTTGCCAACCCTGCCGCGCCTCGGCGGAGGCCAGCAGATGCACGGAAACGCCGTGCCCACCCTGCGCATCGACGCCTGCCGCCCCATTTCCAGCGCCGACGCCCAACCAGGCAGCCAGCAGCACGGCCGCAGTCGCAACGGCACGTACGGGTTTGGCGCGTCGGACATCCTTCGTCCGACATCCGGAGGAAGACGCGATATCGCTTTCACGCCGTCCCATGCGCAGCACGCGCTGCCACCCGCTTTCCGACACAATACCCATGCTAAGACACCGGCGACGCGGCTGAGTTCATCGCCGCTGCAGAAAAAAGGTCGACGCTGCACCAGCAGCGGCAAAAGTCCTGCGCCGGCCGGCACTCATCACCGTACCGAACCCTTGCCACCGAGCAATGATTGCTTAGGCTGGCACTTTTTCTGCTGTCCGGAAGGCGTAGTCGCACGCCGTTCTTCACGTCTCAAGGACGCCGCTCGACGCCCCCTTTCGCACGAAAGAATACGCGCCAAGGCGTTAGCCTAACCTGAAGACACAGGCAAATCAATCAGATATCGGAATTTGGCCGGGGTCCGGCATGTGTCGCGGACCCGGTTTGTCCCCCTACGACGGGAGACGGAGAAGGAAAATACGAGACAGCCGACCATCGACGCAGTAGTCGGCTGTCCATGGCGGAATCAGTGCCGAAGCTCTTCCGCCACGATGTCGGCCACAAGCAGCGCCGCCATATTGACGATACGGCGCACCGTCGCCGATGCCGTCAGGATGTGCACCGGTTGCTTGGCACCCAGCAAGATCGGACCGATCGCGACATTATTGCCCGCTGCCGTCTTCAGCAGATTGTAAGCAATATTTGCTGCATCAATATTCGGCATGACCAGCAGATTGGCGTTTCCGGTCAGCGTCGAGTCCGGCAACTGATCGGCGCGCAATTGCGCGTCCAGGGCGACGTCGCCGTGCATTTCACCATCGACTTCCAGATCCGGCGCGGTTTCGCGAAGGATGTCGAGCGTGTCGCGCATCTTCTGCGCGCTCGGTCCCTTGCTCGAGCCGAAATTCGAATGGGACAACAAGGCGACTTTCGGCTCGATGCCGAAACGCCGCACTTCTTCCGCCGCCATGACGGTGATTTCGGCCAATTCGGCCGGCGTCGGATCGTAGTTGACATGCGTGTCGACCAGGAAAATCTGACGGCCCGGCAGCAGCAGCGCATTCATCGCCGCGTAGACGGTCGCACCATCGCGCTTGCCGATCACTTGATCGATGAAGTGCAAATGGCGGTGCGTCGTGCTGATCGTGCCGCAGATCAAACCGCGCGCTTCGCCCTTCTTCACCAGCATCGAACCGATCAAGGTCGGGCGGCGACGCATTTCCAGCTTGGCCGACTGCGCGGTCGTGCCTTTGCGCGACTGCATCTTGAGGTAAGTTTGCCAGTAGTCGCGGTAGCGCTCGTCGAATTCCGGATTGACGATGCGGAAGTCCTGATCCTGAACCAGACGCAGACCATAACGCGTGATCCGTTGCTGGATAACCGCCGGGCGTCCCACGAGGATCGGGAAGCAGATCTTTTCATCGACCAGGATCTGCACCGCGCGCAGCACACGCTCTTCCTCGCCTTCGCTGAAGACGATCGTCTTCTGTTCCGACGTGGCGGCGCGCGCCACTTGGAACACCGGCTTCATGATCGTGCCGCTTTGGTAGACGAACTGCTGCAGATGCTGCTCGTACGCGTCCATGTCCTCGATCGGACGCGTCGCCACGCCGTCGAGCATCGCCGCTTTCGCAACGGCCGGCGCGATCTTGACGATCAGGCGCGGGTCGAACGGCTTGGGGATCAAATACTGCGGGCCAAACGACAGGTCTTCGATGCCGTAGGCCGTGGCCACCACATCGCTCTGTTCCTGGCGTGCCAATTCGGCGATCGCATTGACCACCGCGATCTCCATATTCTTCGTCACCGTCGTGGCGCCGACATCGAGTGCCCCGCGGAAGATGAAGGGGAAGCACAGGACGTTGTTGACCTGGTTCGGATAGTCGGTACGACCGGTGGCGATGATCGCGTCCGGACGCACGGCCAGTGCCGCCTCCGGCAGAATTTCCGGATTCGGATTGGCCAGCGCCAGAATCAGCGGATCCTTCGCCATCTTGACGACCATCTCCGGCTTCAACACGCCGCCGGCGGACAGGCCCAGGAAAATATCGGCGCCGTCGATGGCTTCCGCCAGCGTACGCAGTTCGGTCTCACGGGCAAACTGCTCTTTCTTCGGATCCATCAATTCGACGCGGCCCTTGTAGACCACGCCGGCCAGATCGGTCACGATCACGTTCTCGAGCTTCAGGCCGAGGTCGAGCAGCAATTCAAGGCAGGCGAGCGCCGCGGCGCCCGCACCGGAAGCCACCAGCTTCACTTCCGAGATGGGCTTGCCGACCACTTTCAAACCATTGGTGACAGCGGCCCCCACGACGATCGCGGTACCGTGCTGATCATCGTGGAATACCGGGATTTTCATCCGCTTACGGCATTCGCTCTCGACGATGAAACAATCGGGAGCCTTGATGTCTTCGAGATTGATGCCGCCGAAAGTCGGCTCCAGCGCTGCGATGACATCCACCAGCTTGTGCGGATCCATCTCGTTCAACTCGATATCGAACACATCGATACCGGCGAACTTCTTGAACAGCACTGCCTTGCCTTCCATCACCGGCTTCGATGCCAGCGGACCGATATTGCCGAGACCCAATACCGCGGTACCGTTCGACACCACACCGACCAGATTGCTGCGTGCGGTAAACCGCGCCGCGTTCAAGGGATCCGCGACGATCTCTTCACACGCCGCGGCCACGCCTGGCGAATACGCCAGGGCGAGGTCGCGCTGATTCATCAACTGCTTCGTCGGGGCGATGGCAATCTTGCCCGGCGTCGGAAATTCGTGGTAATCGAGCGCGGCTTCGCGCAATTTGTCATTCACGGGTGTGGACATGAGAACCTGGCAGAAAGCGGTCGAGCACCGACCAAAAAGCAATAACGATCCAGCGACGGCAGGGTGACGGCAACAACGTAAACGATACTGCCACGATCACGGCAGCGGCGTCATGCGCACCGACGCATGGCGTCCAAGGCGCGCTATCGACAACCCGCTTGCACCGCAACCCCTGCGTCAACGATCGAACTATTTGCACCATCGCGTAAGACAAGGCGTCGGCGTGCGGAAAACGCCGCGCGCCGCGCCGCGACATCGCCTCGGCCGACGCCTGGGCCGGCCGCGAAATCGTTGACGTGTCGGCGCATTGTAGCGCCAAATGTCGCGACAAATACCGGCCCCGCCGCTAGAAGTACGCTATTGCGCCGCATCGAACGCGGCAATGCTGCATCGCAGCAGCGCGCGTGTGGGCGCCTCACCGACTTCGCGCGCGCATGCCGCATCGCACCATGAGACGACGTATCCCGCGCCCTCGCTGTCGCTGCCCCGCTTGGACGGACATCAATCGCGCACCGATGCGTTGTGCCTGCCCGGCGCCCGACCACGCGGGACCGAATGCGGGCACAATACCGGGCGCGGCATCGGCTGTCGCCATCGACCTTTCTCCCCTTCCGATCGCCTGAAATCGGGCGCGTTTCCTCTCGGTATGCCAACAGAATTCGAACTGATCGATCAGATTTTCCTGAAGCGCGCACGGGCCGTACGGCAGCGTGCCGCGCAGCCCTCGCGCGATATCGCGCGCGGGGTCACGCAATTAGGAATCGGCGACGACTGCGCGCTGCTGGATTTGCCGGCGGGACAGGTTTTGGCGGTCTCCACCGACATGCTGGTGAGCGGCCGACATTTCCTTCCCGACGTCGACCCGCGCAAACTCGGCCATAAATCGCTCGCCGTCAATCTGTCCGATCTGGCCGCGATGGGCGCGACGCCGGTGGCGTTCACACTGTCGCTGGCGTTACCCGCCGAGATCGCCGCGGACGCGGTCTGGCTCAACGGTTTCGCCGAAGGACTGTTCGCGTTGGCCGAGCATCACGGCTGCGAGCTGGTGGGCGGCGACACGACGGCCGGTCCGTTGACGATCAGCATCACGATCTTCGGCGCCTTGCCGCAAGGGACCGCCTTGCGTCGGGACGCGGCGCGGGCAGGCGACGACATCTGGCTCTCGGGCACACTCGGCGATGCGCGTTTGGCCTTAGGTCTGATGCGCCAGGATTGGCCGTTGTCGGCACTCGGCATCACGTCGGCGGCGACCGAGACCGACACCCTGGAGCGCGTGCGGGTCGCGATGGAGCAGCCGCACCCTCGCATAGCCTTGGGCGAACAATTGCGCGGACTGGCCCATGCGGCGATCGATCTGTCCGACGGCCTTGCCGGTGATCTGGCCCATATCGCCCGACGCTCGGGTTTGCTGGCCGTCGTCGATGCCGATGCGGTGCCGCGCTCGGGCCGACTGGCCGCCTGCTCGTTGGATATCCAGCGCATCTGCACCTTGAGCGGCGGTGACGACTACGAGCTGTGCTTCACCGCACCGGTGGACGCTCGTGCCGCATTGGAAGCGCTGAATGGACAGCCGTCGATCGACGGCATCGCGCTGACGCGCGTCGGCACGATGCGCGCCACCGATGATGCGCCTGACACGCTTGCCGCCGACACGACGGCCCCGCACCGCACACCCGATGCGGGCAAGGACGATGACGTTGCCGGCGGCGCCGCGGCGGCTCTCGGCCAGGCCGGTCAGGTACACTGGGTCGCGCACGACGGCACCCGCCTCTCTCTTTCCTTGACCGGTTTCGATCACTTCGATGCAGCCTGATCCGCACTCCTCCGACGACACCCCCCGCACCGCCGCACCGGTCGCCCCGGCGACTTCCGCGGCGCACGTCGATCCGACGGCCGCGAAACGGCAGCGCCCGACGCTGCGCTTCATGCTGTCCCATCCGGTGCATATCGCCTCGCTGGGTTTCGGCAGCGGTCTGTCGCCCATCATGCCCGGCACCTGCGGCACCTTGTTCGGCTGGGCGGTATTCGCCATCCTGCAACCCTGGCTGTCTTCCGCCGCCTGGGCCGCGCTGATCGTCATCGGTTTCCTCGCCGGCATCGGCTTCTGTGGCTTCACCGCGCGTCACATGAATACGCCGGATCCCGGTGCCGTGGTCTGGGACGAAATCGTTGCGATCTGGCTGGTACTCTGGCTCGCCGCGCCGACCGGTTTCGTCGCGCAGCTAATCGCCTTCCTCGTCTTCCGTTTTTTCGACATGGTGAAGCCTCCTCCGATACGCTATTTCGATCAGCGACTGAAGGGCGGCTTCGGCATCATGTTCGACGATCTCGTCGCGGCGTTCTTCTCGCTAGTGGTGCTGGCCATTGGGCATCGTCTGTTCGCCTGAGCCCCCTCAATGTGACGTAAGCGGCGATACCGCCGCAATATCGCTACCGGAGCTGTCGATGTCGCACGCACCTCTTTCCCGTCTCGCCTCTCAAAGCGTCGCGCCCGCCCCGTCATTCGAGGCGGTGGCGCAGCAAGCCGCACAGCTGGGACAGCGCCTGATCGCGCGCGGCTGGATGGTCAGCACCGTCGAATCCTGCACTGGTGGATTGATCGCCGCGGCGCTGACCGAAGTGGCCGGCAGCAGCGCGTGGTTCGAGCGGGGTTTCGTCACCTATTCGAACGAAGCGAAGACCGAAGCGGTCGGCGTTCCCAGCGATTTGATCGTCGCGCACGGTGCCGTCAGCGAAGCGGTGGCGGCCGCGATGGCGCGCGGCGCATTGCTTGCGAGCCGCGCGCGGATCGCGGCATCGGTGACCGGCGTTGCGGGGCCCGGCGGTGGCAGCGTGGAAAAGCCGGTGGGTACCGTGTGTTTCGGCTGGGCCTATTGGCCGGATGGCGCACTTCGCCAGGAACAAGCGAGGGAGGGGAATACGTTGGTGCTGCGTGGGGAGCCGCTGGTCCACACGGTGACCTGTCATTTCGACGGGGATCGGCGCGACGTCCGGCTTCGCAGTGTGCGGCACGCATTGCAGGGACTGGATGCCCTGCTGCCCGCCGCAGACATCCGGTAAATTACGCAACCGTCCGATCAGGCCGCCAGCGCGGCATTGATCGCATCGCGCGTCTCGCGCGCCGCATCGGCCGCACGCGCGGCGAAATCCGGGCCCTTCCCCGCGTAGAGGATCGCGCGCGACGAGTTGATCATCATCCCGGTGTTGTCACCGGTCTTGCCGGCGGCCACCGTCGCCTGCACATCGCCGCCCTGCGCGCCGATGCCCGGAATCAGCAAGGGCATATCGCCGACGATTTCGCGCACGCGGGCGATTTCCGCCGGGAAGGTTGCGCCCACCACCAGCGACAGTTCACCGCTGGCATTCCATTCGCGTGCCGCCTTTTCCGCGACGACCTGATACAGCGGACGCGCCGCCGTGCCGGCAGCGGACGTTACGTCGAGAAACTGCAGATCCGATCCACCTGGATTCGAGGTCCGGCACAAGACGATGACGCCCTTGCCCGGATAGGCGAGATAGGGCTCGATCGTATCGAAACCCATATACGGATTCACCGTCACCGCATCGGCCTGATAGCGTTCGAATGCTTCCCGCGCGTACTGCTGTGCGGTGGAGCCGATATCGCCGCGTTTGGCGTCGAGGATCACCGGCAGTCCCGGATGCCGTGCGTGGATATGCGCGATCAATCGCTCGAGCTGGACTTCGGCGCGGTACGCCGAAAAGTAGGCGATCTGCGGCTTGAAAGCACTCGCATAAGGCGCCGTCGCGTCGGCGATATCGCGGCAGAACGTGAAGATATGCTCGGGATCGATCGCCCCCTGGCCGGCGTCCGCGCCGACCAGCGACAGCGGCAACCGGCTGGGTTCCGGGTCCAGCCCGACGCACAGCAGGGAACCGGTGCGTTGCCACGCGGCACGCAGCATGCCGTTGAACGACGGCGTTGCAGAAGAGGAGGACACAGACGGATGAACTGACATGGAATGACCGGAACGCGAGACGGACCGCCAGACAGGGTGCTGGCGAGCGCCGTGGGAAATAAGCGCGATTCTACCTTACCGGGGCACTGTCACCGCGTTCATCCGCGCCTGAATGACACCGGTGCGTTGCCGAAGATACGGTGAGCCCGGATGCGCGTCAAAATAGCGCGGATCCGGCAACATCACCGCGAGCCGGGCAGCCTGCGCCGAAGAAAGGCGCGATGCCGGCACATGAAAATAGTGCTGCGCGGCCGCTTCCGCGCCATAGATCCCATCGCCCCACTCCACGGAGTTCAGATAGATTTCCAGGATGCGGCGCTTGTCGAGCAGCGTGTCGAGCATCGCGGTGATGATCAGTTCCTGCGCCTTGCGGATGTAGTTTTTCTCCGACGACAGGAAAAGATTGCGCGCCAATTGCTGCGTGATCGTCGAGCCGCCGCGGGCCATGCGCCCGGCGCGTTGATTACGATCCCAGGCCTGCATCATGGCCTCGGTATCGAAGCCCGGATTTTCAACGAAGGTGGCATCTTCGGATGCCACCACCGCGCGCTTCAGCGTCAGCGAGATCGCCTCGTAGGGCACCCAGATGTGCTGCAAAGGACGCTTATCGCCGTCATGCGCCATGCGCCAGCTGCCTGCGCGCATATAGGCCGTCGAACCGGGATCGACAAAGCGCCACCAGACGATATTGCCGATATAGAACACCTGCGTCGCACACCAGGCGATCAGAAACAGCAACACGACCCGCATGAAGCGGGAGCGGAGCCATCGCCGAGGCGGGGAGCGGGTGGCCACGTTCTCACTGCCCGCGGGTGGCGGCACGCAGCGTCGCCAGCACGGGCCGGCCGTCCGGACGAATGCCCCGCCAAAGCAGGAACGACTCGGCCGCCTGCTCGACCAGCATGCCGAGGCCATCCGCGACGTCGGCACCCGCGGCCTGCGCCGCCACCAGGAACGGGGTCAGCGCGGCACCGTACATCATGTCGTAGACCAGCGTGCCGGCACCGATCGCGCCCTCCGGCACATCCGGCAAGTCGCCGCCGATACTGCTCGACGTACCATTGATGACGATGTCGTAGCGTTGCGCGGCGGCATCGGCACCCTCGGCTGCAGCGCCCGGGACCGCACGCGAAAACGGCATCAGTCGCGAGGCATCCACGGCCGCCAATTCGACACCGAGCCGGGCCGCATCGGCGGCAAACCGATCCTGCAATTCCACCGCACGGGCCGCGGTGCGATTGGCGATATGCAATTGCGACGGGCGACCGTCCAGCATCGGCAGTATCACGCCGCGTGCCGCGCCGCCGGCACCGAGCAGCAAAACCCGCTTGCCCGCGAACGCACGCCCCAGATTGCGCTCGATATCACATACCAGACCGGCGCCGTCGGTGTTGTCGCCTTCGATACGGACACGCTCGCCTTCCTGCAAGAACCGCAGCGTATTAACCGCGCCCGCTGCCGCCGCGCGCGGCGTCAACACATCGGACAAGGCATACGCTTCCAACTTGAAAGGCACCGTGACATTCATTCCCCGTCCACCGATGGCGGCAAACGCCCGTACCGCGTCGGCGAAACCATCGAGCGGCGCCAGCACGCGGTCATAGTGCAAGGCCTGACCGGTCGCCTCGGCAAAGGCCGCGTGGATCGCCGGCGACTTGCTATGCGCGATCGGATGGCCGATCACCCGGTAGCGATCGACACCGACCGGCACGTGCTGTTCCGCATCGTCGCCGGCAGTCGATTGCGGTGCCTGGCCCGCGGCGCTCACAGCGGTTTCTCCGTCGTCGCGCCGGCCTGCAGTGCGGCCTGATCGCGGTTTTCCGTCACCGTCGCTTCCTGGTCGAATGCATCGCCGCGATCCGCCGCGTCGTGCACCGGGGCCGATGCAGCGTCGGTGTCGTCGGCCAGCGCGACCGACGACGATGCGTCGGCGTCGGCGGCAGCGCTGTCCGCCTCGCCTTCCGCTGTCGACGTGCTCTCGTCACCGGCCGCTTCGCTGTCCGCGCTCTCGCCGGCATTGGCACCGTCGCCCACCGGGCTGTCGAGCACCTGTACCAGGCGGCACGACAGATCGACATTCAGCTCATCCATCTCGACGATGTCCAGCAGCAAACGCGTACCACGCGCATGCACCCCGATGGCGGGCACGATCATCGTCAGCGGAATTTCCTCGAAGCGCACCAGATCGCCCTTGATTACTTGCGCGACCATCTGCTTGCGTGCTTCCTGGCGCAGCCACCGCAGACACCAGAACTTCTCCATCTTGTGCTGATGCTCGGCGTAGGCCGAATAGGTCTCGTCGAAACCTTGCACGACCGCGTACAGATCCGCGTCCTTCGGCTTGAACGGCGCCACCATTTTTGCCGCCACGCCATTGCGGGTGATGGCCACCAGTTGCCATTGATTCACCAGATCGACATAGCGACGCAGCGGCGACGTGCTCCACGCATATTGCGCGACGCCCAGCCCTTCGTGCGGTGCCGCCGACGTCTGCATCCGGGTCCGGTTCGGTCCGAATGCGCGTTGCGCGCGGTAAATGCCAGGCACGCCGTGCTCCGCGAGAAAGGCACCCCAGTTGCTGTTGGCCGCGATGGCCAATTCGGCAACGATCAAATCCAACGGCGCGCCGCGACGCCGCGGCGCGATGGTCACATGCTCGCCGTCGATGTAGAAATTGAAGTCCGCCGAACGCTGCGTTTCACGACGCAGGCCATTCGCGATCCGCGTCTGTTGGCGTTTCTCGTGCAAGGCCTGCGCGACCGGCCACAAGGCGACGATATCGTCACGGTGCGGATAGTCGCCCTCATTGGCCGCCAACGATTCCTCGGTCACGATCGGATCGAGTTCGTTGGTGCGCAGATTGTGCGAGATAAAGACTTTTTCGACGCGCGTCTCGGTGGCCAGCACCTCGTAGTTCTGCTTGTCGAAAATCAGGTACAAGGACACGGCCGGACGGAAATCGCCCTCGTTCAACGTAAAGGCATCGACCACTTCCGGCGGCAACATCGTGATCTTGTCGCCCGGCATATAAACCGTCGACAGGCGCGCACGGGCGATCGCATCGATCGCATCGTCCTTCGCGATGCCCAGCGACGGCGCCGCGATGTGGACGCCGACGCGCAAACGCTCATCCGGCAGATGCGTCACCGAGATCGCATCGTCGATTTCGGTCGTCGTAATGTCGTCGATCGAGAAAGCGCGCACGCCCGCATCGGGCAGTTCGTCGAGCGGTGTCGAGACCTCGACCGGCGGGAAACCGGTGCCGCCCGGGAAATACTCGGCGGTAAATTTCGTTTCATGCCAGACACGCGGCGACTCGATGCCGCCGCAGGCGATCATCAGCTGCGCCGCGGTCATGCCGCGCGCGGCGGCGGCGGCTTCCATCGCCTTGTATTCGATCGTATTCTTGTCCGGCCGCACCAGCAGTGCAACGACCTTGCCCTTGAAGACGTCCGGCAAGCGCCCGGCGATCAATTCCTGCGTGTAGCCGTCCTGGACCAGCGCCTGCTCCGCCTTGCGCGCCAGCGCGGCCAATGCCGCCTTCAATTGCTCTTCCGGCGCCCGCTGATAATTGCCGCGACCCTTGCGACGGAAATACACCGGCGACGCATGAATGCGCAGCGCCAGCGCGGCGCGCTGCACCGCCGTCGGCTTTTCGCCGTAGTACTCGGCGGCAAGCGCGGCGAAGTTGAATTCGTCGGCGCCGGCCACTTCCCAAAGAAAATCCAGATCGATATCGGCCGCGTCGGCCTCGGCCTGCTTGACGAGCTCTGCCGGTGTCGGGGTGGCGAACTCCACCATCACGTCGCGGCCCTTGACCTTGGCACGTCGACCGCCCGGCAACTCCACCTGCAGCGCGTCACCGTTCTGCGAGAGCACGGTGCCCGCCTTGAAACTGCCGGATTCTTCAAAAAAAACGTTCACGCTCTACCCTTTCTCCGCATGCGACTGCGGTCGTTCCAACCGTGTGCGCAGTGACACGGCGGTGGCGACGGCCGCCGGTCGGCGACCCTCGTCGATTGATTCAATTGGCCAGACGGCCGGATCCTGTAACGACGGCGGCGATCCCACCCGAGGCGGCCCCGATCGACAGCGCCGAGCGCCCGACGTCGTTGACGTCGATGTCCGCATCCGCACAGGACGCGACTGCGCCGGGCAACGGCGCGACATCGATGCCGCAGAATGCCAGCACCGCATCCAGATGATCGTCGAAATCGCTGATGGCGTGGTTGCTGCCCTCGATCAGCGTCGTTTTTGCGCCCGCGTAGTGCGCCAGCATATCGCGGTAGTCCAACACCTCGTCGCCGGTGGCGGCAAGGAGGAAATACTGCCGCGGATCGCGGATCGTCTCCACCCGCAGCGCGCGCAGTTCGTCGAGATGTCGTGGTTCGACGAGAATCGACCCGCCGCCATGCCACAGCGGCTGCTCACCCAGAAAACGTTCGAGACTCGCATCCGGCTTGGTCGCCGGATTCATCACCACGGCACGGCAGCCGATCCTTTCCGCCAGCCAGGTCGCGTAATAACCGCCCAAGGAGCTGCCGATCAGGGTCAGATCGTTCGCCGGCGTGTTGCCGATGATCGATTCCGCCAGGCGGATCGCTTCGTACGGGCTGACCGGCAACTGCGGGCAGCGCCAGGCGTTGATGCGCCCGAGCACGGCCAAACGTCCGGCAAGCCGACGCGCCTTGAAGGAACGAGGAGAAGAACGGAATCCGTGCAAGTAGAGGATCAATGGGCTTTCCGGTTCGCGGCGCGCTGCAGCAGCGCATCGAGCAACTTCTGATGCACGCCGCCGAACCCGCCATTGCTCATGACCAGCACCTGATCGCCGGCACGGGCTTCGTGCACGACCGCAGCGACCAGTCGATGCAAATCGTCGAAGGCCTGCGCCCGGTCGCCCAGCGGCGCCAACGCGTCGGCCAGATTCCAATCCAATGCCGTCTTGCCGCTGGGTGCGTGATAGGCGAACGTCACATCGGCGCCCTTCAGGCTGGCCGGCAAAGCGGCCTTCATCACGCCCAGTTTCATCGTGTTCGAGCGCGGCTCGAGAACCGCGAGGATACGCCCGGGCGTGGCGTTCGCCGCCCCCGCCTCGGTGGACGGCCTGGCCGCGCGCGCCATCGCGGCGCGCAGGCCGGCAATCGTCGTCTCGATGGCCGTCGGGTGATGCGCGAAATCGTCGTACACCGTGACGCCATCGACCTCGCCGCGCTTTTCCATGCGACGCCGAATGCCGCGAAACGTGCCGAGCGCCTGCGCAGCGACGTCCGGCAGCACGCCGACATGGTGCGCCGCCGCGATGGCAGCTAGCGCATTCATGACATTATGCCTGCCCTGCAGATCCCACTTGACCTCGGCCAGCATCCGCCCCTGCCACGCCACGCCAAAATGCGCGTCGTCCAAGGCCGGCGCCGGCGCGCCGGCGACTGGCTCGGCGTTCACCGACGCCACGGCCGGCAGCACCCGCGCCTCCCAGCCGTTCTCCACGCCGAAGCGTTCGACCTCGCTCCAGCAACCGCGTTGCAAAACCCGGTCCAGCGCGGGCGCGGTGCCATTCGATACGATCCGGCCCAGTCCCGGGACGGTGCGGATCAAGTGGTGGACCTGGGTCTCGATCGCGGCCAGATCGGCAAAGATATCGGCGTGATCGTATTCGAGATTGTTCAGAATCAGCGTACGGGGCCGGTAGTGAACGAATTTGGAGCGCTTATCAAAGAAAGCGGTGTCATATTCGTCCGCCTCGATGACGAAGAACGACGAATCGGTCAGTCGCGCGGAAATCCCAAAATCCTGCGGCACCCCGCCGATCAGGAAACCCGGCGCGAAGCCGGCCTGATCCAGGATATGCGCGAGCATCGAGGTCGTGGTCGTCTTCCCGTGCGTTCCCGCGACGGCAAGCACCCATTTATCGGCCAGCACGTGCTCGGACAGCCACTGAGGCCCCGAGGTATAGGGCAGTCCGCGATCGAGAATGCGCTCCATCAGCGGGTTGCCGCGAGAGATCACGTTGCCGATCACATACAGGTCGGCGCCAATTGCCGCCGGATCCGCATCATAGCCATCGGTGAGGTCGATTCCCTGGCTGGCCAATTGCGTGCTCATCGGCGGATAGACCGCCGCGTCGCAACCGGTGACCCGGTGCCCGGCTTCGCGCGCCAGCACCGCCAGACCTCCCATGAACGTACCGCAGATGCCGAGAATATGAATATGCATGGACCACGCCGGACGACGGATATCGAAACCGGTGCATTGTACCCGAGCCCCCGTCTAGGCCCTGCCGAATCTCGGGTATCATGGCCCGATGGCACGTAAACCCGCACTTGACCCCAGGCGCGTTCGCGAGGAAATCGCGGCGGTTGCAGCGAAATTGATTGCCGAGGACGGCTTCGACTTTGCCAGCGCCAAACGCAAGGCCGCCCGACAACTGCTCGGTGACTCCCGCATTGCCGGCGAATGGTTGCCGGACAACGAGATGCTCGAGGACGAAGTCCGCGAATACCAATCGCTATTCCAGTCGGACAGCCAGCCGGCGATTCTGTTCGCGATGCGACGCATCGCGCTGCAATGGATGGGCCGCCTCGCCGCCTTCGATCCGTATGTGACCGGCGCCGTCTGGAACGGTACCGCGGGCGCGCACTCCGACATCCACCTGCAATTGTTCTCCGATGCCAGCAAGGACATCGCCATCTTCCTGCTGAATGCGGGAGTGGAATACGATGCGGGCGAAAGCCGTCACGCCGGTGGCAAGGGCATGGTCGAAACATTGAGCTTCGTGGTGCGCGACGACGCCTTGCGCGAAGCGCAGGCGGGCGACACCGACGCCCCGCACGGGCTGGGCGGTGCGCACGCCGGCGCCGATGGCACCGTCGGCATCCACTTGTCGCTCTATCCCGAAAACGACCTGCGCGGCGCGATGCGCAGCGATCCGCGCGGCCGCCCCGTTCGCGGCACGGCCCGAATGCTGAGCGATATGCTCGAAGCGCAGGAAGACGCCTGAGTCACCGCGAAGGGGGCAAATATTTACAGAACATTACATGTTCCGTGCGCTCGCCCCACCCCTCGCCGTCGCATCTCCGAACGGCACGCCGGCAATTTTTCGCTGGACAGTTTTTTTCAAATAGCGGTAAAGTCGCGCAACTTCGCGAATTCTGCCGCGAACCCCCAGGTTGTTGCAGCAACACGACATTTTGCACGATGCGGCGCCCGAACCTTGTCCCTACAAATAGCGGCGCCCTGGGGATCTCCCTAGGATAGCCTGACTTTTTTGCGATAAGCATGCGATTTAGGCGAAGTTAGGGTACGATGGCGCGATTGAGACTCAGGCGCCCTTGTTTATCGGCGTCGTGCGTCAGCCCCGGGCTCGCGACCTCGACCGACGCGGCAACGTGGACGTCGACCGACTGGAAACGGTCGGCCGGCGTCCCGCGCTGACATGTCATGCGCGCCGTCGTGCGGTCGGCCGTCGCGGCCCGCGGCCCCCGATTATCTGAAGAAATTCAACGGAGCTTTTTCGATGGACCTACGTAAACTGAAGACCTTGATCGACCTGGTGGCCGAGTCCAGCATTTCGGAACTCGAGATCACGGAAGGCGAAGGCCGCGTGCGCATCGTCAAGAATGCGGCGCCTGTCTACGCGGCGGCAGCGCCAACGGTCCAATATGCGGCGGCACCGGTCGCCGGCGCGCCCGCAGCGGCTGGCGCCCCGAGCGCCCCGGCCGCTCCGGCTGCACCGCAAGGCCATATCGTGACGTCGCCGATGGTCGGCACCTTCTACCGCGCACCGTCGCCGGGCGCCGATGCCTTCGTCCAAGTGGGCGACACGGTCAAGGAAGGCCAGACGATCTGCATCATCGAAGCGATGAAGCTGTTGAACGAAATCGAAGCCGACAAGAGCGGCGTGATCAAGGAAGTGCTGGTCGAAAACGGCCAAGCCGTCGAATACGGTCAGCCGTTGTTTGTCATCGGCTGATTGTGCGCGGCCAGGGCGCTGCCGATGGATGGCGCGGTTCGACCGCGCCTCGTCGGACACCGCCCTCGCCGATGTCGTCTTCGGCATTCGGTCGCCGCCCGCGTCGCGCGTTCCGGCCGAATGCCGGGACGCCGGCGCCGGATCGGCCGCATACCGCACCCGAGCGCTCAAGGACGCGGGTGCCGAACATTTACCCGGGCGGCGCCTGTACCAGACGTTCCGCCCAGTTCCGACACTTTTCGTGCCTTTTCGATTGATCCCGGCGACCGGTAACGATCGTCCGACATTCCGCTAGGCCTTTCAGCTATGTTCGAAAAAATTCTTATTGCCAACCGCGGGGAAATCGCGCTGCGCATCCAGCGCGCCTGCCGCGAGCTTGGTGTCAAGACCGTGGTGGTCTACTCCGAGGCCGACAAGGAAGCCAAGTACGTGCGGCTGGCCGACGAAGCCGTGTGTATCGGTCCGGCGCCGTCGAACCTCAGCTATCTGAATATGCCGGCGCTGATCAGCGCCGCGGAAGTGACCGATGCCGAGGCGATCCATCCCGGCTATGGCTTCCTTTCCGAGAATGCCGATTTCGCCGAGCGCGTCGAGCAATCCGGCTTCACCTTCATCGGTCCGCGTCCGGAAACGATCCGAACGATGGGCGACAAGGTGCAAGCCAAGCAAGCGATGATCCGCGCCGGCGTGCCGTGCGTGCCGGGTTCGGAAGGCGCATTGCCGGAAGATCCGAAGGAGATCGTCAAGATCGGCCGCGCGGTGGGTTATCCGGTGATCATCAAGGCAGCGGGTGGTGGCGGCGGTCGCGGCATGCGCGTCGTGCACAGCGAAGCCGCCTTGATCAACGCGGTCAATATGACGCGTGAAGAAGCCGGTCGCGCCTTCGGCAACCCCGAAGTCTATATGGAGAAGTTTCTGCAGAATCCGCGTCACGTGGAAATCCAGATCCTCTCCGATACCTTCAAGAACGCCATCTGGCTGGGCGAACGTGACTGCTCGATGCAGCGGCGACATCAGAAGGTGATCGAGGAAGCACCGGCACCGGGTATTCCGCGTCGCCTCGTCGAGAAGGTGGGCGAACGTTGCGCCGAGGCCTGCAAGAAAATGGGCTATCGCGGCGCCGGTACGTTCGAATTCCTGTACGAGAACGAAGAGTTCTACTTCATCGAGATGAACACGCGTGTCCAGGTCGAACACCCGGTCACCGAGTTGATCACGGGCGTGGACATCGTGCAGGAACAGATCCGCATCGCCGCTGGCGAAAAGCTGCAGATCCGCCAACGCGACGTCGAACTCCGCGGCCATGCGATCGAATGCCGGATCAATGCGGAAGATCCGCACAAGTTCACGCCATCGCCCGGTCGTATCACGTCGTGGCATCCGCCCGGCGGCCCTGGCATTCGCGTCGATTCGCATGCCTATGACGGTTATTTCGTGCCGTCGAACTACGACTCGATGATCGGCAAGGTCATCGCCTACGGCGCCACGCGCGACCAGGCGATCAAGCGGATGCAGATCGCGCTGTCGGAAATGGTCGTCGAAGGCATCAAGACGAATATCCCCTTGCATCGTGAATTGATGGCCGACGGCGCCTTTATCGCCGGCGGTACCAGCATTCACTATCTGGAAGAACGGCTGGCCGCGAACAAGGCTGCCGAGGACGCCGCCAAGGCCTGAGGCCGACCGCCGGTGTTCGACACCGGTGCATCACGGCGAGCAACGTGCCCGTGACGCCCCGCTTTCACTGCCGCGCGACTGAACCGTGGACCGATGCCATCGTGGCATCGCCACCGCTCAGCCGCGCGGTTTTTGCATTTTGCGCCACCAGTCTATCCGGCAGCCGATGCGCGCAACCGTTGCGACGATTACATCGCGTATCATCCGGGTTTGGACGGTCGAATAGGAGTATCCGCGTGAGTTACCGCGAATTAGTCATTGATGCGGCGCGTGACACCGCCGAAGCGCTGTCCGACGCGCTGATGGATCTGGGCGCCTTGTCCGTATCGATCGAAGACGCGGACGCCGACACGCCCGACGAGCAGCCGGTGTTCGGTGAACCCGGCATGATCGTGCAGGCCCAAAGTTGGCATCACTCGCGCGTGGTCGCGTTGCTGTCGATCGATCAGGACCCGGACGTTCTGCTGCAGGCAGCGGCAAACCTGTTGCAATTGCCGGTGCCCACTTTCGAGACGCGTGAAGTGGCGGATCAGGATTGGGTCCGTCTGACGCAATCGCAATTCGCGCCGATCTCCATCGGCAAGCGTATCTGGGTCGTGCCGTCCTGGCACGATGCACCGGACCCGCAAGCGTTGATCCTGGAGCTGGACCCTGGCCTCGCTTTCGGCACCGGCAGCCATCCCACGACGCGCCTCTGCATGGAATGGCTCGAGGAACAGGTCAAAGCGGGCGACACCGTCCTCGACTACGGCTGCGGCTCAGGCATCCTGGCCATTCTCGCGGCCAAGTGCGGCGCGGGCGACGTCGTGGGAATCGATATCGATGCGCAAGCGGTCACGACCGCCCACGACAATGCGGCACGCAATCGCGTCGCGAGCCCGGCGCTGCGTTTCGGTCTGCCGGCCGCCTTACCGGCCGCGGTCACGAACGCAGCGGCTGACGCCATACCGACCGATGCCGTCGCCGCACCGGGCGCCACGTTCGATATCGTCGTTGCCAATATTCTGTCGAATCCGCTGAAAGTGCTGGCGTCGATGTTATGCGGGCGCGTGCGTCCCGGCGGCCGCATCGCCCTTTCCGGCGTGCTGGCACGGCAAGCGGAAGAAGTCGCTGCCGCCTATGCACCGTGGATCGACATCACGGTCTGGCGTGAACACGAAGGCTGGGTCTGTCTTAGCGGCGTGCGCCGTGACGTATCTGCCGCATAAGCCCGCCACCGCGCGCCCACGCCGGCGCTCGGCGGTCTGTCACGCCCGCGAAAAGGCTTCCGCGAATCGCGTTCGCGTCGTAGTTGCGTCGTAGTTGCGTCGCAGCTGCGTCGCGCGAATGGGATTGCGATGCCATTCGACGGCGAATATTAAAATAGCTATCGCGTCACGCATTTCCCCCTTATTCAATCTGAGGAATTACCTTGGCCTCGCTCATCTGCGGTTCACTCGCCTACGACAACATCATGACCTTCGAAGGTCGTTTTGGCGAACATATCCTTCCGGATCAGGTGCACATCCTGAACGTCAGTTTTCTCGTGCCGACGATGCGCCAGGAATTCGGCGGCTGCGCCGGCAATATCGCGTACAGCCTGCGCATGCTCGGTGGTGATGCACGCATCATGGCCACGATCGGCGGTGTCGATGGCCAGCGTTATCTCGATCGATTGAGCGATTTGGATCTGCAGGCGCACCATGTGCGCGTGATCGACGGTGCGAGCACCGCGCAGGCGATGATCACGACGGACCTCGATAACAATCAGATCACCGCTTTCCACCCTGGCGCGATGATGGAGTCGCACCGCAACGACGCCGGCGAAGCCTGCCAGGCGAGCGATGGCGCCATCAAGGTCGGCATTGTCGCCCCCGACGGGCTGGACGGCATGATTGCGCACTGCGAACAATTCTCAAAAGCGGGCGTCCCCTTCATATTTGATCCGGGTCAGGGCCTGCCGCTGTTCCAACAGGACACGCTACGCCGTATGATCGATCTCTCGACCTATCTGGCGCTCAATGACTACGAAGCCAAGCTGGTCGAAAACAAGACCGGTTGGTCCTGGGACGAAATCGTTGCACGCACGCAAGCCACCATCGTCACGCGTGGCGAAAAGGGCGCCACCATCTATCACGATGGCCAGCAGGACGACATCCCTGTCGTGCCAGCCGAACGCATCGTCGACCCGACGGGTTGCGGGGATGCCTTCCGCGGCGGTCTGCTGTACGGTATCGAAAACGGCCTGGACTGGCCGACGACAGGTCGCCTTGCCAGTCTGATGGGCTCGTTGAAGATCGCGACGCAGGGTCCGCAAAACTACGCATACAGTGTCGATGAACTGCATGCCGCGTTCCAGCGTGTCTTCGGATACGCCTTGGCCTGACCGACGGCCGAGTCGGATCAGACCGCGACGCCTTGCCCTGCTACGCGAACCGTTCTAACGTGACGCGAAGCACGGCACGACGCCAGCTTGCGAATGCGCCATCCCCCGGGTTCAATCGCATCGGTGTGAAAAAGCACCTGCGTTGCCGAGTCGATCGGGCAAGGCAGGTGTGTCGAAATGGAGAAGACGGAAATGAACAAGCATAGGATCTTGCCCGGCGCGTTTATCGTGCCTTTGACCGCAGTCTTGCTGGTCATGCAGGGTTGCTCGACCAATGGCGCTTCGGCGGACTCTTATACCGTGTCGCAGGCGCAACGCGAGCAGACTGTGCGCTTGGCAACCGTCGAGACCGTTCGCGCCGTGCAGATCCGCGCCGGCGAAACCACCGGCCTCGGTGCGATCGGCGGCGGCGCGGTGGGGGCCGTCGCGGGCAGCGCCATCGGCGGCGGTCGCGGTTCGCTGCTGACCGGTATCCTCGGCGGCATCGGTGGCCTCGTGGCCGGCAATGCGATCGAGCGCGGCGTGGGCAACAAGCAAGGCGTCGAGATTACCGTGCGCCTCGATAACGGCGATCTTCGCGCCATTACGCAAGCAGCAAGCGGTGAGACCTTTGCAGCCGGACAACGGGTGCGACTGCTGACCAGTGGCGGCGTGACGCGCGTCACGCACTGAACGATACCGACTCAGACCGGTTCAGCAAGAAAAGAAACCCGCACTCGCATCAGCGAGGGCGGGTTTCTTTTTATAGGGAGGGGGCGTGGCATACGATATCGCGTCTTGCCATATCGTACGCCGTCGTCCAGGCGATGCCTTGGCGCTGGACGGTCTAGGGACCGCTGCCAGACACGCGCATCGCGCCGGATAACCGTCGCTCCCTTCTGCTCCGTTGCCGCGCGGACGCGGCATCGCATTACGGCTTCGGGCTGGTAGGAAACGGCCAGGCACCCGAGGTGCTGAGCGTCGTCTTCACCGCAGGTACCGACGAAGGGATCGTTGCCGCAGGGGCAGGCTTGGCGGCCGACTTCTTTGCAGCGGCCTTCTTCGCAGCAGCCTTCTTTGCCGGCGCCTTCTTGGCGGCCGTCTTTTTGGCAGCAACCTTCTTGGCGGCAACCTTTTTCGCAGCGGCCTTCTTGGCAGGCGCCTTCTTGGCGGCTACTTTCTTGGCTGCAGCTTTCTTGGCAGGCGCCTTCTTCGCGGCAACCTTCTTGGCTGCTACTTTCTTGGCAGCAACCTTCTTGGCGGCAACCTTTTTCGCAGCGGCCTTCTTCGCCGGTGCCTTCTTCGCCGCTACCTTCTTGGCTGCCACTTTCTTCGCCGCTACTTTCTTCGCTGCGACCTTCTTTGCCGGCGCCTTCTTGGCAGCAACCTTCTTCGCTGCTACTTTCTTGGCGGCGACCTTCTTCGCTGCTACTTTCTTTACCGCAACCTTCTTTGCAGCAACCTTCTTGGCCGGTGCTTTCTTTGCAGCGACCTTCTTTGCAGCAGGTTTCTTTTTGGCGGTAGCCATGTTTTTCTCCTTCAGTTGTCGGATGAAATGTAAAGCAACAACACCCTACGTCGGGAACCCGTTCGCGCTGATCCAGTCCGGCATTGCGGCCTGACCAAAACGTCGAGTGAACGGGCTATTCGTCCGCTGAGAACCTGAGATCGGCACCCAACGGGCGAATGCGGCAACGCGCACGCTACCAGCGGCGGTAGCATGCGCGTGTAACGCGACGAGGCGCCCGATGGTGGGACCTCCGCGTTGAAACGGTTGATGAGGCGATCCGCACGACCGATGGCATCGGCGTTTTTTTCGGAATCGGAATCGTAATTGGATCGTTTTAAAACCGGTCCTTTTTTTGGAGGGTCGTTGATCCCTCCCACTGAAGGGATCGCAAAGGGCTCTCGGTCATCTAGGTGGGCCAACAGGCCGCACGAAGCGCTTTGCATCAGGACGACGTTCCCCTGCTCTGTTGAAAGGCCAATCCATCCAGCCCAGCCGACGTCCCACGCTTTCTAGGATGTCCTGCACGCTGCACGCTGTTTGCGCACGGGACGTCGCTGCTGCTTTCCGAATATCCGCCTTGATACGTTGCGGCGCGTGGCATCGCGCTCGACAACCTCTCTCACCGCTGTCTTTTTTTGCCGCTGTCTTCTCTACGTCGACAACGCCGCATCGATGCGTCGTTGTCTAAATCGGGTGTTGCTGCCGCGATAGCATGACTCGGCCACATACACCATGCTACCGCCTCCACGGAAAATGTGGAGCAAACATCATTCCACCACGCGATATCGTCCCGCTTATCAAACTCTTCTGCCTCGCCATAGGCGACGCGATGCGATATCGAAGGATCGCGCCGGCGCGACCCCGAGCGCCGGACTACCCACCATCACTCCCAGGAGAGTGCGCCACCGGTCTGGTATTCGATGACGCGCGTCTCGAAGAAGTTCCGTTCCTTCTTCAAGTCGATCATCTCGCTCATCCACGGGAACGGGTTCTCTTCATTCGGGAACATCGTATCCAAACCGATCTGCTGGCAACGACGATTGCAGATAAAGCGAAGATACCCCTTGAACATGCTTGCGTTCAAGCCCAATACGCCACGCGGCATCGTATCTTCCGCGTACTTGTACTCCAGATCCACTGCCTGACGGAACAAGTCGGTGATTTCCGCGCGGAACTCGGCAGTCCACAGGTGCGGGTTTTCCAACTTGATCGTGTTGATCAGATCGATGCCGAAGTTGCAGTGCATCGATTCGTCGCGCAGGATGTACTGGTACTGCTCGGCGGCGCCGGTCATCTTGTTCTGACGTCCCAATGCCAGAATCTGTGTAAATCCGACATAGAAGAACAAACCTTCCATGATGCAGGCGAACACGATCAGCGAGCGCAACAGCTGCTGGTCGGTCTCCAACGTACCCGTCTTGAATGCCGGATCGGTCAGCGTATCGATGAAGGGCAACAGGAACTGATCCTTGTCGCGGATCGACGTGACTTCGTTATACGCATTGAAGATCTCGCCTTCGTCCAAACCGAGCGACTCGACGATGTATTGGTACGCGTGCGTATGGATGGCCTCCTCGAACGCCTGGCGCAGCAGGAACTGACGGCATTCCGGCGCGGTAATGTGCCGATACGTACCCAGCACGATATTGTTCGCCGCCAGCGAGTCCGCGGTCACGAAGAAGCCCAGGTTCCGCTTCACCACACGACGCTCGTCGTCCGTCAGGCCGTTCGGATCCTTCCACAGCGCGATGTCGCGCGACATGTTCACTTCCTGCGGCATCCAGTGGTTCGCGCAGCCCGCCAGGTATTTTTCCCACGCCCACTTGTACTTGAACGGCACCAACTGGTTGACGTCGGTCTGACCGTTGATGATCCGCTTATCGCTGACATTGACGCGCGCCGTCGGACTCGGCACGTTCTCTTGCGTGGCTGCCGGCGCCTTTGCCACATCCTGTGCGAACGCCGCTTGGGCTTCCGGCATCGCTTGCGGCGACGTCACGCCCGATACCGCGCGCTCGTTCACACCACCGGCGTTTTGCACCGACGACAATCCAGCGCGTTGCGTCGCGCCAGCTTGCGCCGCGGAAGTTTCATCATCCCAGTTCAGCATTGACTCTCACCATTTATTCAAGTCGGGTTGTACCATTTTTTGTGACGCGATAAAAGTGTCGCTTGCACAAAAAAGCTGTTTTGTCTTGCCGTGCATCGCGTGTTAGCAACATCCCGGCTGCGGAACGTGTATCACGCCATGCACGCTTTATCGTTTGCCTGACGGCTTGCATCGACTGCGGACGATCGTTCCTCTGTCGCGGACCGTCGCGCGTCATGCACCGCGACGCCCATCGATGACCTTCGTTGGCACGTCGCCCTGGTGTCGCGCACTTCGTATGCCGCCCCGAGTGCAGACGTGTCGATCACACGTCGAGTGGGGCAGAATCGCGTCGCCGAGCGGTGCCCGTTAGGGATCGAAGTCAGCGCGTTTCTATGCGCTGCCCCACCGCCACCGTGATGAAGCTCACCATCACGACCTCGCCTCGACATGCATCGAGCCATCGCGTCGGATCGATCACCCCGCATAGTCGGTGCCGTCGTCGATGCGAAGCCGCTACCGTCGATGCCACGCATTGCTCGCGCATCGGCATCGGGTCGTCGCACACACTCGCGCATGCTGTCGGACCTGCCTGTCCCGCGATGTTTCAAGTGTAGCACCCATCATCTTCTTCGCCCACCCGAAACCACTAAATCTAGTGCTTTGCATCGCGCGTTGAAACTAGATGTTGCGAGCATTTCCGACCAGCGCGATGCGGGTCGATGCGCAACGAACCGGCTCGCGAATCGCGCGACAAGCCGCATATCGCGGCGACCGCGATCGCCGCGAGGGCGAAGAAAAAGGGTCGAACGATGAGAGTGTCGCCCCCTGTCGGACACGACGTTCCTCCCACCCATTCGACCCCGATCGACGCGTTACATCACACGCCACCGAATCGACGAAATCGACGATTCGGCAGACACCTTACTGACAGGCTTCGCATTCCTCGAAGCCGTCATCGCCCGGACGCATCATGCAGACCGGACCATCGGCTTCCTCTGCCGCGGCTTGTACCGATGCCGGCACCACCGATGCCACCGACGTGGTTGCTGCTGCGGCGGCTGCCGCCGAGACGCCGTTGTCGCCGCTCGGTACCGCGTTCAGCGCACCGTGCGCCACCGTCGACTTCTCGACGTGCGTCGCCGCCATCGTGCGCAGGTAATACGTGGTCTTCAAACCACGCAGCCACGCTTTCTTGTACGTCTCGTCCAGCTTCTTGCCCGACACGCCGGCCATGAAGATGTTCAGCGACTGCGACTGGTCGATCCACTTCTGGCGACGCGATGCCGCTTCGACCAACCACGACGGATCCACTTCGAAAGCGGTCGCGTAGAGCGCACGCAGGTCCGCCGGAATGCGGTCGATACGCGACAACATGCCGTCGAAGTACTTCAGATCCGCGACCATCACTTCGTCCCACATGCCGCGCGCTTTCAGATCACGGACCAGGTACTCGTTGACGACGGTGAACTCACCCGACAGGTTCGACTTCACATACAGGTTCTGGAACGTCGGCTCGATACACGGCGAGACACCGATGATGTTCGAGATCGTCGCGGTCGGGGCGATCGCGATGCAGTTCGAGTTACGCATACCGAACTTGGCGACGCGTTCACGCAGCGGCGTCCAATCCATCCGGCTCGACATATCGACTTCCAGATAGCCGCCACGTGCTTCGGCCAGCAGCTTCAGCGAGTCTTGCGGCAGGATGCCACGATCCCACAGCGAACCCTTATACGTCGAGTAGTGGCCACGCTCTTCCGCCAATTCCGTCGACGCGTAGTAGGCGTAGTAGCAGACCGCTTCCATCGACTCGTCGGCGAACTCCACCGCCGCGTCCGAGCCGAACGGCGTACGCAATGCATGCAGGCAATCCTGGAAGCCCATCACGCCCATACCCACCGGACGGTGCTTCATATTCGAATTGCGCGCCTTCTCGACGGCGTAGTAATTGATGTCGATGACGTTATCGAGCATCCGCATGGCGACACTGATCGTGCGCTTCAGCTTTTCGTGATCGATCTGCATCTTGCCGTCGACTTCGTGCAAGTGCGCGACCAGGTTCACGGAACCCAGATTACAGACGGCGATTTCGTCCGGGCCGGTGTTCAGCGTGATCTCGGTGCACAGGTTCGACGAGTGCACGACACCGATGTGCTGTTGCGGCGAACGCACATTGCACGGGTCCTTGAACGTGATCCACGGATGGCCGGTTTCGAACAGCATGCCCAGCATCTTGCGCCACAGTTGGTTCGCCGGCACCTTCTTGAACAGCTTCATCTGGCCATTGGCCGCCTGCTGTTCATAGGCCACATAGGCCTTTTCGAATTCGGCGCCGAATTTGTCATGCAGGTCCGGGCACAGCGACGGCGAGAACAAGGTCCACTCGCCGTTCTCCATCACGCGCTTCATGAACAGATCGGGGACCCAGTTCGCCGTATTCATGTCGTGCGTCCGACGACGATCGTCGCCGGTGTTCTTACGCAGTTCCAGGAATTCCTCGATATCCAGATGCCACGTTTCCAGGTAGGCGCATACGGCGCCCTTGCGCTTGCCGCCCTGGTTCACCGCGACAGCCGTATCGTTGACGACCTTCAGAAACGGCACCACGCCTTGCGACTTGCCGTTCGTGCCCTTGATGTGCGAACCCAGCGCACGCACCGGCGTCCAGTCGTTGCCGAGACCGCCGGCAAACTTCGACAGCAAGGCATTTTCCTTCAACGCTTCGTAGATCCCTTCCAGATCGTCCGAGACCGTCGTCAGATAGCACGACGACAACTGCGAGCGACGCGTCGCGGAATTGAACAGCGTCGGCGTCGAGCTCATGAAGTCGAACGTCGACAGGATGTTGTAGAACTCGATCGCCCGCGCTTCGCGGTCGACTTCGTTCAACGACAAGCCCATCGCGACGCGCATATAGAATGCCTGCGGCATTTCGATACGCGTGCCTTCGACGTGCAGGAAGTAACGGTCATACAGCGTCTGCAAACCGAGATAGCCGAATTGCAAATCGCGGTCGGCGTGCAAGGCGGCAGCAAGACGCGGCAGATCGAACGTCAGCAGCTTCTCGTCGAGCAGCTCGGCGTCCACGCCACGCTGAATGAACGTCGGGAAGTATTCGGCGTAACGCGTGTGCATCTGTTCCTGCGTCACTTCCCCACCGAGGATCTCGCGGCGGATCGTGTGCAGCAGAATGCGGGCCGTGACCTGGCTGTATGCCGGGTCCTGCTCGATCATCGTCCGCGAGGCGAGCACGGCCGAGTCGTAGACCTGGCTCATCGGCACGCCGTCGTACAGATTCTTGATCGTCTCGGCCAGGATCGGCTTCGCCGACACGGCGCTGCCCAGATTGGCGCAAGCCGAGGCGATCAGCTCATGCAATGCCACCAGATTCAGCGGACCGCGGAAGTCGCCGTCGACGACATTGATCGTGACTTCGGGATGCACCGGCACCGCGCTCAAACGCTCCTGCGAGCGCTTCTCGCGATACAACACATAGGCACGCGCCGTGTTGTGCTCGCCGGCACGCATCAGTGCCAGCTCGACCTGATCCTGGATGTCTTCGATGTGGAACGTCCCGCCGTTCGGGCGGCTGCGCAGCAGCGCGCGCACGACGTTCTCCGTCAGTTGCTCGACCAGCTCGCGCACGCGAGCCGATGCGGCACCCTGCCCGCCATTGACCGCCAGGAAAGCCTTCGTCATGGCGACGGCGACCTTCGACGGTTCGAACGGCACAACCGAACCGTTACGGCGGATCACCTTGTGGTCCGGGTAGGTCGGTGTTCCGGCACGTGCGACACCCGCCGCACCGCTACCTGCACCGCCCTGCGCTCCGGGCAACGGCGTCTCGCGTACGGACGTCGTGACGTTCTCGGTCGATTGCATAAACACATACTCCTGGTCTGGGCAACAATGTGCCGAAATTGAGATATCCGCTATCGCGCTGCCTGGGCGGACAACCGTTGCTCCATCATGAAACATCGGTAGCCGCCGCATTCGGCGCGCGTCCGGAAATACAAAAATGAGATACGAGCCACGCGCCGATCCGGCTCGCGTATCACGACCGGACTCAGGCACACGGCCTGTGGAAAACTGCCTGACTGAGGGTGAAACCTTTAGAAACAGAAGGGCCTGGCCCGATGGCGGGGCTTGCGCGGCGCGCACCATGAAGTTGCACACCGGTTGTCCGCGAGTTACCCACCACTTATCCCCAGGTCACTACCAGATGTAGTGGCAAAACCCTGAATTCGCACTAAGTATAGTAGTTCAAGCGCGCCACCGCAAACCGTTTTTCTGCCCATTTTTTGGGCGCTGATTTTGGTTTTTTTTACACGCGGCGGTATTGTTTGTCGTGTAAAGACATGGCGATACAGCGGCATTTTTAGGTGCGCCGCATGCGATGTTGAACGCATCGCATGGCCGGCGGGCGGTGCCGGGCCGATAAAGGTCCAGTGTCCGCCCAAGCGCGAGCTTATCCCGCGCCGTCGCGCGCCGATTCGGGCACGCCGCGTAGCAAGACCGACGACAGATTGGACAGCCGGGCGTAGTGGGACCAGTTGAAATGCGGCCCCGGATCGGTCTTGCGCCCTGGCGCGATGTGCTCGTGACCGGCAATCGCATCGATCGGATGCCGCGCCGTGACGGCGGCGGTCAGCGCTGCCAGCGACCGATATTGCGCCGCATCGAACGGCGCCGTATCGGTCCCCTCCAATTCGATACCGATCGCGAAATCGTTGCAGCGCTCACGGCCTTCGAACGCCGACACCCCGGCATGCCACGCCCGCTCGCAGGTGGACACGAACTGCGTGATCGCCCCGTCGCGCGCCACCAGAAAATGCGACGACACGCGCAGATTGGCCAGCGCCGCGTAGCAAACCTCCGCGCTGCAGTCGAGCGTGTTGTTGAAGAAGGCTTGAACGTCGCCGGTGCCGAAGCGACCAGGCGGCAAACTGATGTTATGGATGACGAGCAGGCTGGGTTCCGTGCCGCGGGCCCGAACGTCGGCGTTCGGCGAGCGCTGATGCACGACCGTTCCTTCGCCCTCGGCGACATGGCACACCTGTCCGCCCTTCAGACCGGACGCGACGCTCGCCGATTCCTCGACCGGCCATACCCAGCCGTTGGCGTCGAGGATCAGGTTGCGCGACTCATTGATCGGCATCGAACTTTCCACAAAGACGGCGTTGTCCATGCGGACGGCCGCGCTACGCCGCAGGCGCGCGTTCACCGTCCGCATAGCGACGCGCATGATCGTCGTTGCAGAAATATAGACGGAACATCGGCACCGCAGTGCTGCGGGGCGAATACGCACCGCAGCATGCGCAATGCACCATCGGCTCCGTCAAGGCGGGTGCCGCGCCTGCCCCACCCGCCGAACGTGCGGCTCCGCCGCGGGCCATGCCGGCACCGGACATCGCGCCATTTTGCGCTTCCACGATCTGCCGCAACAGGGCCGCCTTCGCGCGACGCCAAAACCACCAGGCCGCACCGAACAGCACGATCCAGAACACGATACGAGACATCAAACCACCTGCCGGTGCAACAGCACCTCCAAGACGAAGCGGCTGCCCACATACGCGAGCAGCAACGCCACGAACGACGCCAGCACCCACCGCAAGGCGGTGCGCCCACGCCAACCATAAAAATGGCGCCCCGCCACCAGGCCGCCAAACATTAGCCAGGACAGGACCGCGAACACGGTCTTGTGATCGAGACTGAAGGCACGATCGAGCAGTTGCTCCGAGAACAAAGCACCGGACAGCAGCGTCAATGTCAGCAGCGCAAATCCGGCGGAGATCATGCGGAACAACAGCTTTTCCATCGTCAGCAGCGGCGGCAGCGCGTCCACCCAACTACGGAACCAGCTCGCCGACGCGGAAACCGGCTCCGGTGTCGCATCGCCGCCCGGCGCCGACCGCGTGCGCGGATAGGCGGCTCCCACGGCGGCACCGGTGGCACGGCTGCGTCGCGCCGCGTGCAGTCGACGCTCGACGAAGAGCATCAGCACCGCATGCAGCGCGGCAATCGTCAACAGCCCGTAGGCGACATTGGCGATCAGGAAGTGCACTTTGAACAGCGGATCGGCGGCATAGTCGAGCACCCGCACGCCGGTGAAAGGCAGCGGCAGCAGCGAGGCCAGCGCCGCCAGCGGCAAGACCAGTACGCCGAGCCCCTCGAGCGGGAAAAACCAACTTTCGATCATATAGATGCCGGCACCCAGCCAGAGCATCGACGACAGCGACAAGGCGAAACCGAAGTACATACCGTTCGCGGGAAAGATCGTCATGTGCAGCAGCGTGCCATGCGCGAGCAGCGCGACGAGCAGCGCCAGACGCCCCGGCAACGGCATCATGCCGTTGCGCGCGGCAGCCGCCGACGTCCCGCTGGCGCCGGCTCCCTGCATCAGGGGCGTGACGAATCCACCGGCCGACTCGAGGTCGGTCCGGAGCCCGGGCTGTTGTCGGAAAGCACGCCAAGCGGCAATCGACAAGCCGCCATAGAGAAGCGCGGTCACCGCGTACAGTACAATGATCATGATCGGAGTTTACACTACGGCCGCCCCGCTGCGCGGTGCGCCGACACCAGACTTTCCAGCCAGACATGCTCGACAATCTCACTCAACGAATGGCCCGCGTCGTCAAGACGCTGCGCGGCGAAGCCCGGCTTACCGAAGCCAACACGCAGGAAATGCTGCGTGAGGTCCGCCTCGCGCTGCTGGAAGCCGACGTCGCGCTACCCGTCGTCCGGGAATTTATCGCAAAGGTCAAAGAAAAGGCACTCGGCGAGGAAGTCATCGCCAGCCTGTCGCCGGGCCAGGCACTGGTCGGCGTCGTCCAACGGGAACTGGTCGCCGTCATCGGCGGCGACTACTCGGGCAAGGCCGCCGAACTGAACCTCGCCGTGACGCCGCCGGCGGTCATCCTGATGGCCGGCCTGCAGGGCGCCGGCAAGACGACCACCGTCGGTAAGCTCGCCAAGATGCTGCGCGAGAAGCACAAGAAAAAAGTGCTGACGGTTTCGGCCGACGTGTATCGTCCGGCCGCCATCGCGCAGTTGAAGACGGTCACCGAGCAAGTAGGCGCGGATTGCTTCCCCTCCACCGCCGATCAGAAGCCGGTGGATATCGCGAGAGCGGCGCTGGACTGGGCGCGCCGCCACTATCATGACGTGCTGATCGTCGATACGGCCGGTCGTCTCGGCATCGACGAAGCGATGATGCAGGAAATTCAGGCGCTGCATCAGGTCCTGAATCCGGCCGAAACCTTGTTCGTCGTCGACGCGATGCTCGGGCAGGATGCCGTCAATACCGCGAAGGCCTTCAGTGACGCGCTGCCGTTGACCGGCGTCGTCCTGACCAAGCTCGACGGCGATTCGCGCGGTGGCGCGGCGCTGTCGGTGCGTCATATCACCGGCAAGCCGATCAAATTCGTCGGCGTCGCGGAAAAGCTCGATGGTCTGGAGGTATTCCATCCGGACCGGATGGCCAGCCGGATCCTGGGCATGGGCGACATCCTCGCCCTGGTCGAGGGCGCGCAGCGCGGCGTGGACATCCAGGCGGCACAGAAACTCGCCGACAAGGTCAAGAAAGGCGGCGATTTCGACCTGAACGACTTCCGCGCACAGTTGTCGCAGATGAAGACGATGGGCGGCTTGTCATCGCTGCTCGACAAATTGCCCGCACAGTTCCAGCAAGCGGCCGGTCAGGCCGACATGGGCCAGGCCGAAAAGCAGATGCGCCGCATGGAGGGCATCATCAACTCGATGACGCCGCAGGAACGGTCCAAGCCCGAACTGATCAAGGCCAGCCGCAAGCGACGTATCGCGATCGGCGCCGGCGTGCAGGTGCAGGAAGTCAACCGGATGCTGGCCCAGTACGACCAGATGCGCGGGATGATGAAAAAATTGAAGGGTGGCAATATGGCAAAGATGATGCGCGGTATGCGCGGCATGATGCCAGGCATGCGTTGATGCCACCGAAGCCCCGCCGCGCCATGCCGATGCAGACCACGGCGTGAACGCCAACCCATTCCAGACCGCAGGATAGCCGCAATGAATCGCGAAGAAGCGCTGAAGATACTGCACGAATCGGACGAAATCGTCCCGGCAGAGGCCGTCAACGCCGCCATCGACCGGATGGCGGAGTCGGTTCGCGCTGCGGTGGGCAACGACTTTCCGCTCTTGCTGTCGGTGATGGGCGGCGCCGCCGTCTTCACCGGCATGCTGCTGCCGAAACTCGATTTCCCACTCGAATTCGACTACATCCACCTGACGCGCTATCGCAATGCCACCGAAGGCGGCGAGATGCAATGGCGGGTGTCGCCAGCCGAATCCGTCAAGGATCGGGTCGTGCTGGTACTGGACGATATTCTCGACGAAGGCGAGACGATGGCGGCGATCCGCGACCGCATCGTCGCGATGGGCGCGAAGCGCTTCCTCAGCGTCGTGCTCTGCGAGAAGACGCTGACAAAGCCGAAACCGTTGAAACCGGATTTCTGCGGCTTCGAAGTGCCGGACCGTTATGTCTTCGGCTGCGGCATGGATGCGAAGGGCTATTGGCGCAATCTGCCCGCCATCCGCGCCATGGGCAACGCCGCCTGAGCGGCGCGCCCGATTTGCCCGATTACCGTGCCGTCAGCGCCTGCTTGACCTTTTCGATCGTGATGATGGCGGCGCCTTCGACCGGCACCAGCGTCGCCTGCGCATCGCGACGACCCTGATACTCGATCTTCCCTTCCTTCAGGCCGCGCTCGCCGATCACGAGCCGATGCGGCACGCCAATCAGCTCCCAGTCGGCAAACATCACACCCGGACGCTCGCCGCGATCGTCCAGGATCACGTCGATGCCGGCAGCGCGCAAGGTATCGTACAGGCGGTCCGCCTCGGACTTGACGAGCTCGCTCCGGTCATAGCCCATCGGGCATAGCACGACTTCGAACGGGGCAATCGATTCCGGCCAGATGATGCCGCGCGCATCGTAGTTCTGCTCGATGGCGGCGCCCAGGATCCGCGTGATGCCGATCCCATAGCAGCCCATCTGCATCGGCTGCGGCTTGCCGTCCTCGCCGAGGCACGTCGCCTGCAGCTTCTCGGAATAATTCGTTCCGAGCTGGAACACGTGGCCGACTTCGATGCCGCGGCACAGGGCGATCTCGCCCTTGCCGTCAGGCGACGGATCACCGGGCAGCACATTGCGCAGATCGGCGATCTGCGCGGCTTCCGGTTCCGGCAGATCGCGGCCCCAGTTCACGCCGGTGAAGTGATAGTCCACCGCGTTCGCGCCGCAGACGAAATCGTGCATCGCCGCGACGGTCCGATCGACGAACAACGTGAACGGCTTTTGCGCCTGGATCGGGCCCAGATAGCCGGGCGGCGTGCCGAAGGTCTCAACGATCTCGGCTTCGGTCGCCATCCGGGCATTCGACATTCCGGGAAGCTTCGAGACCTTGATCTCGTTCATTTCATGATCGCCGCGCAGCAGCAACATATAGACGGTTGCCGGCTTGCCGCTCGGCTTGCCCTGCTCGTCGAGCGCGTCCACCGCCATCACGATCGACTTCAGCGTGCGCTGCAGCGGAATGCCCAATTGCTCGGCGACAGCCTCGCACTTGGCGCGCCCCGGCGTGTGCGTCTTTTCGAAAGCCTGGCTGGCGGGTTCACGAGGCTGCGTCGGGGCCACGGCCTCGGCCGCCTCGATATTCGCCGCGTACTCCGACGTCGGGCAATAGGCGATCGCATCCTCGCCGGTATCGGCGATGACGTGAAATTCGTGCGAGCCGGTGCCGCCGATCGAGCCATTGTCGGCGACCACCGCACGGAACGTCAGACCGAGGCGATTGAAGATGCGCACATAGGCGTCGAACATCTTCTGATACGACACTTTCATGCCCGCCACGTCCTTGTCGAACGAGTACGCGTCCTTCATGATGAATTCGCGCCCGCGCATCACGCCGAAGCGCGGGCGGATCTCGTCACGGAACTTGGTCTGGATCTGGTAGAAATTGACCGGCAGTTGGCGATAGCTGCGGATGTCGCGACGCGCGACATCGGTGATCACTTCCTCATGCGTCGGGCCGACGACGAAATCGCGGCCATGGCGATCCTTCAGGCGCAACAATTCGGGACCGTACTTTTCCCAGCGGCCCGACTCTTGCCAAAGCTCCGCCGGTTGGATCGCCGGCAGCAAGACTTCCAGCCCGCCTGCCGCGTCCATCTCCTCGCGCACGATTTTCTCGACCTTGCGGATCGAACGCAGACCGATCGGCAAATAGTCGTAGATACCGCCGGCCACGCGCCGGATCATGCCGGCACGCAGCATCAATTGATGGCTGACGATCTCGGCGTCCGAGGGCGCTTCCTTCAGCGTGCCGATGAAAAATCGCGATGCTTTCATGCAGTAGGGTTCCGAATTAAAGTGCGCCGAAAACGACCTTCGGAAGCGCCGCGGAGGCGTCCGGACCGTCCCGGGGTGTCAAGCGCACACATATCTGTTTATAATCAAAGCAATTTTAAAGGATTCGAAGGTGGTTGTATGCTGGATCGTGAAGGCTTTCGCCCGAACGTCGGCATCGTACTGCTCAACGCGCGCAATGAGGTCTTCTGGGGCAAGCGTCTGCGTGAACATTCCTGGCAGTTTCCGCAAGGCGGGATCAAGTACGGTGAGACGCCTGTCCAGGCGATGTATCGGGAGTTGCACGAGGAAATCGGACTGCTGCCGGAGCACGTGAAGGTCATTGGCCGCACGCGTGACTGGCTGCGCTACGAGGTGCCCGACAAGTTCATTCGCCGCGAGGTTCGCGGACATTACCGCGGCCAAAAGCAGATTTGGTTCCTGTTGCGCATGGTCGGTCGCGATTGCGATATTTGCTTGCGGACCACCACGCATCCGGAATTCGATGCCTGGCGCTGGAACAGCTACTGGGTCCCGCTCGATGCGGTGATCGAGTTCAAACGCGACGTTTATCACCTCGCGCTGACCGAGCTATCGCGTTTCGTCCGTCGCACGACGGCGAAGGGTGGGAAGGAGTGTGCCGAGAAGGACTGCAGCAAAGACCTCTCCGGCGACATAGGTATGGCGCACGCGACCGACTGCGACGAAGCCCCGCTGCCCCCGTGCGATACCGTCCATGTGATCTGCAGCGATGTAGAGGGCCGGAGTAATGGTTCGAAACAGGGTGCGACGTCGCATGCGGCGGCCGATCAGACGACGGACGACGTGATGTCGGGTACGATAGCGGACGCATTGCCGGTCCAAACCCCTATTCAGGAGGTGGTTACCGAGCGGTATAGCAGTTCGCCGCCGGGCACTTCCAACGGGAGGGCCGGTCTTGGCGGTCCGGGACAGGTGGGCGGCACGCTGGTCGTGATGAGCACGCTGACTGTCGTCGGGGTATCGAGTGGCTTGCCGCTTCCCCCGCTTCCGCGTCGTCCCGCCGCATTCAAATAAGAGGATTCCGACAGCGTGATGTTTTCGAAGGCGGCGCCGCGCGTGCGTCAGACGGTACAGACTCTCCTGGCCCTGGCGTGTTCCGCCGCGGCATTTGCTTCAATCAGCGCGGTGTCGTCATCGCCGGTGCTGTCGCGCCTGTCGCCAATCGGCCTGGCGCACGCCGCCGATCCGGACCAGGGACCGAACGCCAATAACGATCTCCCGGAAGGCAAGAGCCTGATGGATATGATCACGGGGAAAGCGGATAACTGGCAGGAGATGCCGGTGGCGTCGCTGCCGCCGCTGCCGCTCGACAAAAATCTGCTGCCGTTCCAGGTTTCCGCTCAGGCCGACCTAACTTTCCTGATCGACAAGACGTCGATCAGTGTCGGGAAAGACGGCGTGGTCCGCTATACGGTCGAAGTCAAGAGTCCTGCCGGCGCACGCAATATTCGATACGAAGGCATTCGTTGCGCGAATTATTCGTGGCGCCTGTATTCGGGTACGAATTCCGACGGCACGGCGTGGGATAACGCCTCGACGGACTGGATGCGCATTCAACAAAACCCGATGAACGGCTATCAGGACGCGCTCTACAACGACTACTTCTGCAGCAACAAGTCACCGGTGTCGAGCGTCAAGCAGATCGTCGAGTACATCCGTTACAACCGCAGCCTGCGGACCAACGACTACCGCAACTGATCGCGCCTCAGACAATCACCAGATTGTCGCGGTGGATCAGCTCCGGCTCATACATATAGCCGAGGATCGATTCGATCTCCTGGCTGGCGTGCCGCATGATCCGCTGTGCTTCCGCGCTGCCGTAATGCGTGATCCCTCGGGCGATTTCCCGCCCGTCCTCGCTGACGCAGGCGATGATATCGCCACGGCTGAAGGTGCCTTGAACCGATACGACACCGATCGGCAGCAGACTCTTTCCTTCGTCGACGACCTTGCTGCTGGCGCCCGCGTCGATGACGACATGGCCACGCAGTTGCAAGTGATCCGCCATCCACTGCTTGCGCGCCGCCATCCGTGCGGTACGCGCCACCAGTTGACTGCCCACCGCCTCGCCGTGTGCCAGACGCACCAGCACATCCGGCTCGCGGCCTGAGGCGATGATCGTCGCGGCGCCGCTGTGCGCGGCCCGCTTGGCCGCCAGGATCTTCGTCAACATGCCGCCGCTGCCGATGGCCGTGCCGGTGCCGCCCGCCATCGCCTCCAAGGCCGGATCACCGGCATCGGCATGGCGTACCAAGGTCGCCGATGGATCCTTTCGCGGATCAGCGGTGTAGAGCCCCGGCTGGTCCGTCAGGATGACCAGCGCGTCGCCTTCGATCAGATTCGCGACCAACGCGCCCAGCGTATCGTTATCGCCGAAACGGATTTCGTCGGTAACGACTGTGTCGTTCTCGTTGATGATCGGAACCACGCCCAGGCGCAGCAAGGTGGTCAGCGTCGAACGCGCATTCAGATACCGTTCGCGATCGGCGAGGTCGGCATGGGTCAGCAGAATTTGCGCGGTACGGATGCCATGCGCGGCAAAGCTGGTCTCATAGACCTGGACCAAGCCCATTTGCCCGACGGCCGCGGCCGCCTGCAATTCATCGATTTCCTTCGGCCGACGCGCCCATCCCAGACGCTGCATGCCTTCGGCAATCGCGCCGGAGCTGACCAGCACGACTTCCTTGCCGGCTTGCCGCAGCGCCGCAATTTGCTCGGTCCACCGGGCGATCGCGTTTCTATCCAGACCACGGCCGTCGTTCGTCACCAGGCTGGAACCGACTTTCACGACCAGACGCTTGGCATTGGCGACGACCGAACGAAAGGCGACAGGCGCTTCGGTGCCGCCCTCCGATAATGCCGCCGAAGCAGACGGCAATGCAGACGATAACGCGGGCGGCAACGCCGGGGTAAAGTCCGCACCGTCGTGAGGTGAAAGACCGTCCGGAGGCAGTGCGCTCACGCACCCTCCGTCGGAATGCGTCTTAGCCTCGTCGCTCAGTTGCCCCTTCACCGCGTCTTTCATCGTGCCCTTCACTTCCGTGGGTTATCGTCAATCGGCGCCGCCTGTCCCTCAGGCGTCCGGAACCGGACGGAAACGGGGATCGTCGGCCAGACGCGGATCTTCGGCGGCCGGTACGTCGCGGAAACGCGGATCGGCCGCGACTTCCTCGGCAGCCGCTTCACGCCCGGCTTCGCCGGTGGCGACCAGATGCTCATAGATCGCCAGCACCAGACTATCGCAGCCCTCGCCACTCAGTGCCGAAATTTCGAACACGGGGCCCTTCCAACCGAAGCGCTTGACGAAGTCTTTCACCTGCTTGGCGCGACCCTCGGCCGGCAGCATGTCGACTTTGTTCAGGACCAGCCAACGCGCTTTGTCGTACAGGGAAGCGTCGTACTTGCGCAGTTCGTTGACGATCGCTTTCGCTTCCGCGACCGAATCCGTTTCCGCATCGAACGGCGCGACATCGACGATATGCAGCAGCAGACCGGTCCGCTGCAGATGTCGCAGGAACTGGTGCCCCAGGCCCGCGCCTTCCGCCGCGCCTTCGATCAAGCCGGGGATGTCGGCGATGACGAAGCTCTTGCCGGGTGCCACGCGCACCACGCCCAGATTCGGCGCCAGCGTCGTGAACGGATAGTCGGCAATCTTCGGCTTCGCATTGGACACGGAGGCGATGAACGTCGACTTGCCCGCATTCGGCATGCCCAGCAGCCCGACATCGGCCAATACCTTCAGCTCCAGCTTGACCATGCGCTTTTCGCCCGCGGCGCCGTCGGTCTTCTGACGCGGCGCCCGGTTCGTGCTGGATTTGAAGTGGATATTGCCCAGACCGCCGGCACCGCCTTCGGCGATGATGACTTCCTGATTGTGCTCGGTCAGATCGGCGATCAGCTCACCGGTGTCCATATCGGTGATGATCGTGCCCACCGGCATGCGCAAATGGATATCGTCGCCGCCCTTGCCGTAGCAATCGGCACCGCGACCGTTCTCGCCGCGGCGCGCCAGATGCTTGCGTGCGTAGCGATAATCGATCAGCGTGTTGATGTTGCGGTCGGCAACCGCATAGACGCTGCCGCCACGGCCGCCGTCACCGCCGTCCGGACCGCCGAACGGCACGAATTTTTCGCGGCGCATCGATGCACTGCCGTTGCCCCCATCGCCCGCCAGCACTTCGATCCGTGCTTCATCTATGAATTTCATCGTACCGTTCTCGTCGGTGTGGGCACGCATTGCGTGCCATAAATGCGTTCACGCCCTTACGTCACGTGAGCCGTCGATCAAAACGCCTGCCGCCGGTCTTACTGGAGACCCATGCAGACGAGGCAAGCGATGTGATGCCGTGGTCACGTCACGTAAAGGCGCGTCTATTCTGAATTTGCGTCGTTAAAAACGCAGAAGGCCCCGCTCAGCGCGGGGCCTTCGACGCGATGCCTGCGGATGCGATGCTGCCATCACACGCGTGGCATCACGGGGCCGAAGCCCTGCTTTGAACCGCTCGCGGTATCAGCGGATTTACGCCGCTGCCGGCAGCACGGTCACGAACGACTTCTTGCCCGCGCCCTTCACTTGGAATTGCACGTGACCGTCGGTCAATGCGAACAAGGTGTGATCCTTGCCGATACCAACGTTCGCGCCAGCGTTCACACGCGTACCGCGTTGACGAACGATGATGCCGCCTGCGTTGATTGCCTGACCGCCGTAAACCTTCACGCCGAGGCGCTTCGATTCCGAGTCACGACCGTTGCGGGATGATCCGCCTGCTTTTTTGTGTGCCATGTTTGAACTCCGAGGCGCTGCGCGCCAGTTACGTCAGAAGTGCCGAACGCGACGAAGGGATTAGCCTTCGATTGCGTCGATACGGATCTGCGTGTAATTCTGACGGTGGCCACCATGCTTCTGGTAGTGCTTCCGACGGCGCATTTTGAAAATCGTCACTTTGTCGTGACGGCCGTGTGCCAAGACAGTTACCTTGACGGAAGCCCCACCGACCAGGGGCGTACCGAACTTAATCGATTCGCCTTCGCCAACTGCGAGAACCTGGTCGAGCGTGATTTCTGCGCCAATGTCTGCCGGTATCTGTTCTACTTTCAATTTTTCGCCGACGACGACTTTATGCTGCTTGCCGCCGGTTTTTATGACCGCGTACATTGATAAACCTCACTCGAGTACTGATGTTTTCCGCGCACAATGCGCGAGAACCGGGAATTATAAGCAAAAAGACTCGATTGGTCAAATAGTTGCGCGACCCATTGTGGCATCGGCGGCCCGATAGTGCGCCCGACGCAACAGTTCTTCGGCCATCCGATGTGTCGCCCCGGAAGCGGCCGGCGGCGTCTTTAGGCTCACTTCGTTCTATAATCCGCGCTATCTCGTCCTTACGGTGCCGTCCTTGACTGCCGCTTCCCACACCACGACTTCGTCTGCCACCCTGCTCGCGCCCATCGAAGCCGATATGCACGCCGTAGACCGCGTGGTCCGCGCCAGCCTCGCTTCCGAGGTCGTGCTGATCAACCAGATCTCCGAATACATCATCGGCGCAGGCGGCAAGCGGCTGCGCCCGGCACTGCTATTGCTGATTGCGGGCGCGCTGCGCTATGACGACCCGAAGGGGCATCACCACACGCTCGCCGCGGTGATCGAATTTATTCACACGGCCACCTTGCTGCACGACGACGTCGTCGACGAATCGGATTTGCGGCGCGGCAAGAAGACGGCGAACGCGGTATTCGGCAATGCCGCCAGCGTGCTGGTGGGCGATTTTCTGCACTCGCGTTCGTTTCAGATGATGGCCGGTGTCGGCCTGATGCGGGTGATGGAGATCGTGTCGGTGGCGACCAACATCATCGCCGAGGGCGAGGTGTTGCAGTTGCTGAACATGCACGACCCGGACGTCAATGAAGCGCGCTACACGCAGGTGATCCGCTACAAGACGGCACGTTTGTTCGAAGCCTCGGCGCAATTGGGCGCCGTGCTGGCAAATGCCTCCCCGGCATTCGAAGATGCGGCAACGGAATACGGTCGCCGCATGGGCACGGCCTTCCAACTGATGGACGACTGGCTCGACTACGCGGGTTCGGCCGATGAGATGGGCAAGAACGCCGGCGACGACCTGCGCGAGGGCAAGCCGACCTTACCGTTGATTTATCTGATGGAACACGGCACGCCGGAAGAGCAGCAACTAGCGCGCGATGCGATCGAACAAGGCGGGACCGATCGCTTCGATATCATTTTCGAGGCGATCCAACGCAGCGGTGCACTCGATTACACGCTGCGCTGCGCGCAACGTGAGGCGCAAGCCGCCGCCGATGCGATTGCCGGGTTCCCGGACACCCCGCACAAGGCGGCGTTGATCGCGCTGTGCGCCTACTCGACCGGTCGGAACTCCTGACACGTCGCGCGATCCGCGACGCCGGCGACTGGAGACCCCTGTGCAACACGATCCCTCGCAGTCGCCCCCGCACTGGCTGACCAAGGAGCGGCTCCGCCTCTACGCGTGGGCCGCGCTCGCCGTGCCGCTCGTGGCGCTGCTGCGCATCTATTACTTCGCGGCACAAGGCAAGCTGGCTCCCGGCGGCTATGACTTCGGCGTCTTCTGGAGCGTCTCCTCGCTGGCGCTGCACGGTCATGCGATCGACTCGTATACCTACAAAACCATGCTGAAGGTGGCTGTCGGCATCTCGCCCGACATGACGGTACTGGGACCCTGGCTCTATCCTCCCACCTTCCTCCTGATGATATGGCCGCTGGCCCTTCTGCCCTTTCCCTTCGCTTATATCGTCTTTGAAGGGCTAACGACGCTCGTGCTCGTGCTCCTGTTGCGACGCGTGCTGCCGATGACCGAGGCGTTCTGGCCGATTGTCGCATTCTGCTGTTTCCTGCCGAATTTGATGCACGGGCAGAACGGCGCCCTGACCGCCTGCCTCGGCTTGGCAGCGCTGCTGCTGCTCTCGCGGAACCGGCAGATCTTGGGCGGCGTCTGCATCGGATTGCTGTCGATCAAGCCGCAACTCGCGATCCTCTTTCCGATCGCCCTCCTTTGCGCACGCATGTGGCCGGCGATCCTCTCCGCGGCGCTGACCACCGTGGTGTTCGCCGCGGTTGCCGAATGGATCGTCGGACCCGGCGCGTTTGCGGCATTTGTTCACGCCAACGGCTTCGCCCGACAAGCGCTGGTCGACGGCAGCTTCCCCTGGTGGCAGATGACCACCGTGTACGCGACGCTGCGTCTGCTGCATGTGCCGTTCGCGGTGGCGCTCGTCGCCCATGGCGCGGTGGCCCTGGCCGCAACGGCGGCCACCGGATGGATATGGCTGCGTCGACCCCCGTTCGCGCTGCGCGCCGCCGCCTTGGTGCCCGCGACGTTCCTGATCAGCCCCTACCTGTACATATACGATGCGATCTGGCTCTCGATTCCGATCGCCTTCACCGTGCAGCACGCGCTGCAGTACGGCTGGCGACGCGGCGAGCGCACGCTATTGCTGATCGTCTGGCTGATACCGGTGAGCGCCGAGTCGATCGCGCAATACGTGCACGTGGGCATCGGTCCGGTGCTCTGCATCGCGCTGCTCGTCTTACTGGTGATGCGTACGCTGCGCGATGGCAGCGCGTGGAACGAAAACACTAAAATTTTTCACGAAAAAGTTTACCGTTCTTAAAAAACCCTGCTATAGTTTCACCTCTCGACGCGACGCGAAACTTTGAGTAGCAATTAAGCGAGACGCGGAACGTCGGAAACGGGGTGTAGCTTAGCCTGGTAGAGCGCTACGTTCGGGACGTAGAGGCCGGAGGTTCGAATCCTCTCACCCCGACCAAATTCGAAAAAACAGCGAACGCATGTTCGCTGTTTTTTTTTTGCCTTTTCAGTCCGTATGCGGCGTGAAAAGGCTGCGATCAAGTCGGCTTTTTTCGCCGAAGGCCACTCACGGGGACACCGCCTTTACGCCGCCGCTCCGCCGAACGGCAGTATTGGCGTTCAATTGCCGTCTGCTATAGTCGTAATCGACATCCTCCGATCCATTCTCTTGCAGGCTCCCGGTACGCGTGGACACGCTTCCTTTATGGGCGAAGATCGGCATCATCGTTCTTCTGCTGATTCTCTCGGCTTTCTTTTCGATTTCCGAAACGGCGATGATGGCCTTGAACCGTCATCGACTGAAATACCTCGCGAGCAAGAACGCGTTCGGCGCAAAACGGACGCAACGGCTGCTCGCGCAGACGGAACAACTGCTGAGCCTGATCCTGATCGGCAACAACCTGATCAACGTGATCATTCCGGTGGTGGTGACGTCGATCACCCTGGTGATGTTCGGTCATGACAACGTGGTCCTCTCCGTCACGACCGGTGTCGTCGCCTTCCTGATCATCGTCTTCTGCGAAATCACGCCGAAGATCGTCGGCGCGAGCTTTCCGGAAAAGATCGCGCTGCCGGCCAGCACGATCCTGGCGCCATTGATGCGCATCGCGCGCCCCCTGATCTGGCTCGTGAACCTGTTTGCGCTGGCAATCCTGCGCATGCTGCGGATCAACACGCGTGCCGCGCGCGACACGCGACTCACCACCGAGGAAATCCGCAACATCCTGATGGAGTCGGGCGGCTTCATGCCCTTGCAACATCGCAGCATCCTGATGAATCTGTTCGATCTCGACAATATCGAGATCGGCGATGTCATGGTGCCGCGTCGGCGCATCGCCGGACTCGATCTGAATCAGGATCTCGCCGTCATCGTGCGGCAGCTGGAAAACTGTCAGCACAATAAGCTCGTCGTATTCGACACCGACATCGATCGCCTTGTCGGCATCCTGCATGTGCGCAAGACCTTGGCGTCGCTGCACACGCCCGCGCTGACGAAAGCGACGATTCGCGGCATGCTCGACGAGCCCTATTTCATTCCCGAAGGCACGCCGGTGTTCCAGCAATTGCGTTACTTCCAGGAGAATCGCAAACGCATCGGCATCGTCGTCAACGAATACGGTGAGGTGCAAGGGCTGGTCACGCCCGAAGACATCATCGAGGAGCTGACCGGCGAATTTACGACGCCGACGCCCCGCACGCCCGCGTCGCGCAGTGGGTGGAGCACCGCGGGCGACTGCATCGTCTCGGGCGGGACGCCGCTACGCGAATTGAATCGAACGCTGGGCCTGTCGTTTCCGATCGATGGTCCGAAGACGTTGAACGGCCTGATCCTGGAAGTGCTGACCGAGATCCCAGAAGGCAATGTCGCGCTGAAGATCGACGACTGCCTGATCGAAGTGGTCCAAATCGACAATCAGGCCATCCGCTCGGTCAAGCTGTTCCGCCCGGCATCGATGGGAACGCCCGCGCAATGACGCGCACCCTGTCCGACGCTTCCTAGCAGGCCGCAGACAAGACGGCCGCCCGACGGTATCGGTCTCGCGCGCTGCCTGACGTCGCGCCCGACGCCGATCTATCGCTTCTGGCAGACTGTTCCGCGGCTATCGCCTCAGGCGATCATCGATGCTCTCCCTTCGGAAGGCGATGCCACGATGCCGCGCGTTGACACTCATCAGGATCCCCGCACCGCTGCGGGCGAGGCGCCGGTCGTGCATTGGCTCGACCGTATCCTGGCCGACGCGCGTGCGCGACGTGCCTCGGATCTCCATTTCGAGCGCAGCGCGCGAGGCTGGCGTCTGCGCCTGCGGATCGACGGCGTGCTGCACGACGTCCCCAGCCCGCCGCTGCATCTGCGCGACGCCTTGCTGGCGCGGATCAAAACCCTGGCGGGTCTGGACATTGCCGAACATCGGCGACCGCAGGACGGCCGCCTCGCCGTCCCCCGCGGCCCCGCAATCGAAGATGCATTCCGCGTCAGCACCCTGCCGACGATTCACGGCGAAAAACTCGTACTGCGAAGGCTCGAATCACTGCCGCCGTCGGAGGGTCTCGCACAATTGGGACTGGCGCCGGCGCAGGTCGACTTGATCACGACGGCCTTGTCGACCTCGCACGGGATGATCGTCCTCACGGGACCGACCGGCAGCGGCAAAAGTCTGACACTTTTCTCGATGCTGCAAACGCTGCAGCATGACGGCATCAATATCTGCACCGTCGAAGATCCGGTGGAAATCCGCCTGCCCGGCGCGAACCAGGTATCGATCCGTGACAAGACCGGTCTCGATTTCGCGACGGTGCTGCGTGCTTTGCTGCGTCAGGATCCCGACGTCATCATGATCGGCGAGATCCGCGACGCCCAGACCGCCGACATCGCCATCCAAGCCGCGCAGACCGGGCATCGCGTGCTGTCGACGCTGCATACGAACGATGCGCCCTCCACCGTCACACGACTGCGCGACCTCGGCATCGCACCCTATCGCATCGCCGATACCTTGCAGCTCGTCGCCGCGCAACGCCTGCTGCGCCGACTGTGCCCCGCCTGTCGGCGCGCGGATCCGCACAACACCGGCGAGTGGCGCGCCGGAGAAGATCGCGGTTGCACGTCGTGTGGCGGCATCGGTTTTCGCGGTCGGATTGCCGCGTTTCAACTGATGACGGCGCGCGATCTGCACACCTCGCACACGGACCGCGATGCATCTGAGACCGCCCCTCCGCTGCCGACCCTGCACGATGCGGCCTTCGCCCATGTCGCCAACGGTCTGACGACGCGTGAGGAGATGCGTCGGGTCCTCGGACCCGGGGATGCCGCATCGCACGCCGCGCTGACCGGCGGCACGGCGCAAGGGCTGCCATGACGGGACGCACCGCGATCCGGCCCGGCAGCACGCGCAAGACCGGCCACAAGAATCTGACGGTCGCCGACGCCACCATGCTGTTGCTGCAGCTCGCGGACCTGCTCGACGCAGGCATTGCCGTCGTCGAGGCGCTCGATGTGTTGGCCGAGAGCAGCCCGCATGGCGGCATGGCATCGCTGGGGCGCGATCTGCAGACGCAACTGCTGCATGGCAAACCGGTCTCCGAGGCGCTTGCCCGCCATCCGCGCCTGTTCGACGCGATGACCTTGATCCTGGTACGACAAAGCGAACGTGCCGGGACCCTGGCCGACGCGCTGCGCAATGCGGCGGGACTGTGGGAGCGTCGCACCGCCTATCGCGCCGCCATTCGCCGTGCGCTCGCCTATCCGATTTTCGTCTGCTGCGTCTCCGCGGGCTTGATGGCCGGACTGATGATCTGGAGCGTGCCGGCCTTCGCCCAGCTGTTTGCGAGTTTCGATGCCCCGCTCCCCGTGCTGACACGCGCCATCGTGGCGCTGTCCGCTTCGCTTCGCGCGATGCTGGACGCGCTGCTGCCCAGTGCCGTGGGGCTGGGCGGGATCGCGGCGATACCGGGATTGTTGCGCCGTGTGTCGCCACTCCGCGGGCCGATCGACGCCTTCCATGCGCGGTGGCGCACGCGGGCGATACGCGCCGCCTGGTATTGCGCCGACAGACTGGCACCTGTGGCACGATGGCGTCGCGACGCGTTGTTTGCCGATTGGGGCATGGCGCTCGCCGCGATGCTCGATGCCGGCATTCCGCTGCACGAGGCACTGCGGGCCCTTGCCGCCGGCCATGACCATGGTCATGGTGGCCGCGGCGCCGCGCATGGCATCGCAGACGACACCACGACGCTACACCGCGAACTGGCCGATCGGCTGGCGCGCGGCCAGACGTTGGCGCAGGCGATGCGATTCAGCAACGCGTTCAACGAGGATGCGCTGCGCCTGACGGCGGTGGCCGAACGGTCCGGCGCACTCTCCCGGATGCTGGGCACGCTGGCACGGCGCCGTGGCGTCAGCGTCCATGCGCGCATCGAGCGCTGTATTCGCTGGATCGAGCCGGTGGCGCTGCTGGTGTGCGGTGCCGTCGTCGGTGTCGTTATCGTCGCCCTGTACCTGCCGATTATCAAATTGGGTGAGGTGATATAGGATGGGGCCCGTTCAGATCGAGGAAATAGGCATGGATGGCAAGTCCTGGGACGCGGCGGCCGCCGGCGGCGCGTGGCAAAGCTTTGCCGCCTGGCCCCTCCCGTTGCAATGGTTTTTCGTCGGATTATTCGGCCTGGTGATCGGCAGTTTCCTTACCGTCGTCATTCACCGGCTGCCGATCATGATGGCGCGCGCCTGGGACGCCGAGCGCGAGGCGGATCTGGCGGCGCACGACGCCACGCCGGAAGACGGCGTCTCGCCGAAAGCGCCAGTCGAACGCTACGATCTGGTCTTGCCACGCTCGCACTGCCCGCAGTGCGGCCATACGCTGCATTGGTATGAAAACCTGCCGCTGCTGGGCTATTTGCTGGCGCGCGGGCGCTGTCGCGCCTGCGGCACCCGCATCGGCGCGCTCTACCCCGCCGTCGAGGCCGCGACGATGGCGCTCGCCTTGGCCGTCTACTGGCGCTACGGGGCCCATTGGTCGGCTTTGGCCGGCTTCGGACTCCTCGGCGCGCTGTTGGTCCTCGCCTGCATCGACGCACGCACGCAATTCCTGCCCGATGCCATTACGTTGCCGCTGCTCTGGGCCGGGCTGTTGCTGAACCTGCCGATATGGCCGCCGGCCTGGACCGCGGCGGCGGCAACGCTCTACGATGGCAGCGGCGCGATGTTGCCGGGCGTCCTAGACGACGCCGGCGGAGCGATGGCGGGCGCGGCCGGCGCCTGGCTCGCCGATCCCGGCGCCGCGCTGACCGCGCGCGCCGGACTGTTCTGCCCGCTGCCGGACGCGGTGATCGGTGCGGCGGCGGGCTATGGCTTCCTTTGGCTCGTATACTGGGGTTTCCGACTGCTGCGCGGCAAGGAAGGCATCGGCTACGGCGATTTCAAGTTGCTGGCGGCACTCGGCGCCTGGTTCGGATGGCAGGCGCTACCGCAAATGATCCTGGTGGCAGCGCTGGGCGGGAGCCTGGTCGGCGTCGTCGCGTTGGCCCGTGGCCGGGTGGCCCGCGACGAACCGCTGCCGTTCGGCCCCTATCTGGCGCTGGCCGGTGCGATCACCTTGTTGTTCGGCGACCTGCTGACCGCCTTTGTCGCACCCTGGGTCACCGGCATCTGACGCCCCTCTCGATTCTCGTGCACGATCGCAAGGACGCTCATGCCCCCGCCTAACACGACATCCCGCGCCCCGACGGCGCCCCTGCGGATCGGCCTGACCGGCGGCATCGGCAGCGGTAAGACACTGGTCAGCGATGCCCTCGCCGCCCTCGGCGCCCATGTGATCGACAGCGATGTCATCGCGCGTGCCGTGACGGCTGCCGGCGGCAGCGCCATCGCCCCGATCCGAGCGACGTTCGGTGCCGATTTCATCGGCGCCGACGGCGCCTTGGACCGAACACGGATGCGCGACAAGGTCTTTTCGGACCCAAGCGCGCGACAGGCGCTGGAGGCGATCACCCATCCCCTGATCCGCGCGGCAATCGAGGAGGAGACAGCCCGCGTCGTGCTGCGCGCACCGGCGCCGCCCTATCTCGTTTTCGCCGTGCCCTTGCTTGTCGAATCGGGGCAGACGGCACGCTACGATCGGATTCTGGTCGTCGATTGCGAGCCCGACACACAAGTGGCACGGGTCATCGCCCGTAGCGGCTTGGCCGAAGCGCAGGTGCGCGCCATCATCGCCTCACAGGCCAGCCGCGAAGCCCGACGCGACGCCGCGGACGACGTCCTGCTGAACCAGGACATTGCGCTGGACGCCTTACAGGCGCAAATCGAAACGCTGCATCGCCGTTACCTGGACATCGCGCGTTGCGGTAGCCGTGGTCGCGCATTAGAATGACACGTTGGCACGGCCCGCACGCCAGCGCGACCTATTTTTGCAATCGCCTAGTCCGCTTCGGACTTCGCCTCTGAAGCGTCCCTGGCATCGCCCGCGTCCTCCGCATCGTTCACGCGGAGAACGCCACAAACGTCATGCGAGCGGCGGGCCGACCTCGCACCCGCTGCGCCACCCCGTCCATAAGGCGATTCCGCTTGAATATTCTTTACGAATATCCGTTCAACGAACGCATCCGGACCTTGTTGCGCCTGGAAGATTTGTTCGAACGATTCGTGTTTTTCCTCGAACAGGACGACGCGCGCATGCATCACGCCGCGTTGACGATCCTGTTCGAAATCGCCGATGTGACCGGACGGACGGACTTGAAGTCCGACCTGCTGAAGGAACTGGAGCGCAAGAAACAAGCGCTGGCGCCGTTGCGCGAGAACCCGGATATCGAACAGACGCGCCTGGAGGCGCTGCTGGGCGAATTCGATCACGCACTGAACGGCCTTGTGCAGTTACAAGGCAAGCCGGGCCAGCATCTGATCGAGAACGAATGGCTGAGCGGCATTCGTAGCCGCATGGTTGTCCCTGGGGGCACCTGCAAGTTCGACCTGCCCTCGTTCTATGCCTGGCAACAGCATCCGGCGGAAGCACGTCGACAGGACATCACGAACTGGATTCGTCCGGTGCTGCCTTTGTACGAAGCGGCCAAGCTTGTCCTGCGGCTGGCTCGCGAGTCGGGTCACAGCAAGAAGGTCATGGGCTCGCAGGGCAGCTATCAGGAAATGCTGTCCGGCCGCAGCTACCAGTTGATGCAGGTGTGGGTCGACGCCGACATGCGGGTGATACCCGAGGCTAGCGCGAACAAGTACATGCTGTGGGTGCGCTTCACCGTCCAGGACGGCGATATGAAACCGCGCGCGCTCGACCATGATGTGCCGTTCGAGCTGCGTCTCTGCAGCCTGTAATTCGCACTTCACTGATCGCTATCATGCTTACCGTCAAATGCCCCACGTGCGACGCATCGGTCGACTGGAAACCGGAAAACGCATTCCGTCCGTTCTGCTCCGAGCGTTGCAAGCAAATCGACCTCGGCGCTTGGGCCGCCGAGAAATACACGATCACCAGCGACGCGCAGGAAGATCCGGCTCACGAAGGCGATAGCCCCATCGATCAAGCACCGCCCGGGGACGACCCGGACCGTCGTCGCATCAACTGACGTCGCGCTCCGCCTGCAGCCAGTCGATGATCGGCTCGGCCGCCGGTAGCAGCGGGGTGATCGTGACGGGCGTGTCCGCCCAGAAGAATGCCTGGCCTTCGCGCCCCGTCGGGACGCCGTCCCACGCAGTGATCTTGTGAAAGAAGAGCCGCACATAGGCGTGCGGATAATCGTGTTCGAGCACACGCCACGGCGTGCTGCCGTGAACGCGCACGCCGAGCTCCTCTTCAAGCTCACGCGCCAGTGCCGCTTCGACCGTTTCCCCGGCTTCGAGCTTGCCGCCCGGGAACTCCCAATAGCCAGCATAGGGCTTGCCATCTGGGCGTTGCGCCAGCAGAAAGCGGCCTTGTCCATCGAGCATCACACCGACGGCGACCCGCGTGACGGGTCGCCCGTCCGCCGTGTGCGTCGACGCATCCCGGTCATTCGATGCCCCTACCGCCTCGGTCACGTCGCGGCTGGCCGCTTGCGCCATCGGTGTATCCTCGCGCACCGTCACGGCGCAACCGCCGCCGCACGCTTGCCGCACCAATCGCGGGCGAACTGGAATGCCACGCGGCCCGAGCGCGATCCGCGTTCGAGCGCCCAGACCAGCGCATCGCCGCGCGCCGATTCCACCGCCGCCTCGTCGCAGTCGAAATGGCGCAGCCAATGCCCGACGATCGCCAGATAATCGTCCTGCTTGAAGGGATAGAAGCTGACCCAGAGGCCGAAGCGCTCGGACAAGGAAATCTTTTCCTCGATCACCTCGCCCGGATGAATCTCGCCATCGGCCGTGTGCTTGTAGGTCTCGTTGTCGCGCTGGTATTCGGGCAGCAGATGGCGACGGTTGGACGTCGCATAGATCAGCACATTGTCCGATTGCGCCGCAATCGAGCCATCCAAGGCGACCTTCAGCGCTTTGTAGCCGGATTCGCCTTCCTCGAACGACAGGTCGTCGCAGAAAATCAGGAAGCGCTCGGGACGGCCCGCGACCAGATCGACGATATCGCCGAGGTCATGCAGATCGTCCTTGTCCACTTCGATCAGCCGCAAGCCGCGCGAAGCATAGGCATTCAAACAGGCCTTGATCAAGGACGACTTGCCGGTCCCGCGCGCACCAGTCAGCAGCACGTTGTTTGCCGGACGTCCCTCGACGAATTGGCGCGTATTGCCATCGATCGACGCCTTCTGCCGATCGATATTCTGCAGATCGTCCAGCGTGATCGAGGAGACCGAAGGCACTGCCTGCAGATAACCACGGCCCTGGCGCGTGCGCCAACGGAAAGCGATTGCCTGTTCCCAGGCCACCTCCGGCATCGTCGGCGGCAACATCGCCTCCAGACGGCCGAGCAGCGCTTCGGCCCGCGTCAGAAATTGATCCAGCTTGTCCATCGGCGCGGCCTCCCCCGCAATGCGTGTGCGATCGACGACGATCAGGAACGGTAGTCGGCGTTGATGCTGACGTACTCGTGCGACAGATCGCAGGTCCAGATCGTCGCGCTGGCCGACCCGCGCCCGAGCACCACGCGCACCGTGATCTCACTCTTTTTCATCACACGCTGTCCGTCTTCCTCGCGGTAGTCCGGGTTGCGTCCACCCGCCTTCGCCACCCAGACGTCGTCGAGGTAGAGATCGAGCGCGCCCACGTCCAGATCGTCGACACCAGCATACCCGATGGCCGCGAGAATGCGACCCAGATTCGGATCCGAGGCAAAGAAGGCCGTCTTGACGAGCGGCGAATGGCCGATCGCGTAGCCGATCTTGCGGCATTCGGCCTGGTTCGCGCCGCCTTCGACCTGGATCGTGATGAACTTCGTCGCGCCCTCGCCATCGCGGACGATCAATTGCGACACTTCCTGCGCCACCGCCAGCAAGGCGCCGCGCAAGGCGACATAGGCCGGCGAATCCACCGACGTAATCGGCGGCAGCGACGAGCGGCCCGTCGCCGCGACGATAAAGGAATCGTTCGTCGACGTATCGCCATCGATCGTCACGCAGTTGAACGAGCGATCCGCGATGTCCTTCACCAAGGCGTCCAGCAGCGCCGGCGCGATACCCGCGTCCGTCGCCATGAAACCGAGCATCGTCGCCATATTCGGCTTGATCATCCCGGCACCCTTGCTGATGCCGGTGATTGCCACACGATGGCCGTCGATCATGACATCACGCGACGCGGCCTTCGGCAGCGTGTCCGTCGTCATGATCGACTGCGCCGCTTCATACCAGTGCGCCGGAGCTTGGCGCGCCAATGCCTGCGGCAAGCCGGCGACCAAGCGATCCACCGGCAGCGGCTCCAGAATCACGCCGGTCGAGAACGGCAGAATCTGCTTCGCGTCGAGGCGCAGCAGCGCCGCGAGCTCGGCGCAGGTCTGGCGCGCGTGCGCCATGCCCGGCGCGCCGGTGCCCGCGTTCGCATTGCCAGTGTTGACCACCAACGCACGGATGCCCGGGGCGCCGGGTTCGCGTTGCGCCGACAAGTGCTCGCGGCACACCGTCACCGGGGCAGCGCAGAAGCGGTTCAACGTGAATACGCCGGAGACGCGCGTGCCTTCGTCGAACTGAATCACCAGCACGTCCTTGCGGTTCGGCTTGCGAATATGGGCTTCCGCCCAACCCAGCGTCACGCCGGCGATCGGATGCAATCGCTCGGGGCGGATCTCGGGAAAATTAACGGCCATCGCGCGGCACTCTCGAAAAAGGTCTTCGGTAAAACGGCAACGGCATCAGCTCAGCTTGCCGTGACATTGCTTGTACTTCTTGCCACTGCCGCACGGGCACGGGTCGTTGCGTCCGACGCGGGGCACCGCTCCGTCGTCGTCCGGCGCCGTCGCATGCGCGGGCGGTGCAGCCAGCGGCGACTCGTCGGTCTGCCCGTAGGTGCCGGTTGCCGCCACGCCCGGTTGCGTGCCACCTGCCAGCATGCCGGCGGAACCGGACGCCGCTGCCGCAGCGGCCGCGGCGATCGGCAACTGCACGCCCGGCGTGCCGCCGCTGCCGAGTACCGGCACGTCGCCTTGCTCGACGACTTCGGCGCCGGTCTCGTCGCTGTGACGGAATTCAAGGCCCGACAGCTCCTCGGCCGCCGACTCCTCGACTTGCTCGGTCACATCCTCGAGCTGTTCCGGCGATTGGATCTGTACCGTCATCACGAAGCGGATAACTTCGGACTTGATCGCATCAAGCGTCTGTGCAAACAGCTCAAACGCTTCGCGCTTGTATTCCTGCTTCGGATTCTTCTGCGCATAGCCGCGCAGATGGATGCCCTGACGCAGATGATCGAGGGCCGCCAAATGCTCGCGCCAACGGGAGTCCAGCGTCTGCAGCATCACCGAGCGCTCGAAACCGTTGAAGCTTTCGCGGCTGACCATGCCGACCTTCATCTCGTACGTGGCGTCGGCGTCTTCCAGGACCTTTTCCAGGACGTCGTCGTCGGTCACGTTCTGAGCGGCCTTGACCAGCTCGGTCAGCGGCACATACAACATCCACTCATCGCGCAGCACCTGCTCCAACGCCTCGAGCTGCCATTGCTCTTCGATACTGCCGGCCGGCACGTAGGTGCGCGTCAGATCGCTGAACACCGAGCTACGCATCGCCGCGATCGTCTCGGAGATGTCGCTGGCTTCGAGCAGCTCGTTACGCTGCTGGTAGATGACCTTGCGCTGGTCGTTCGACACATCGTCGTACTCGAGCAACTGCTTCCGGATGTCGAAGTTGCGCGCTTCCACCTTGCGCTGCGCCGATTCGATCGAGCGCGATACGATACCCGCCTCGATCGCCTCGCCTTCCGGCATCTTCAGACGGTCCATGATCGCGCGCACCCGGTCGCCCGCGAAAATACGCAGCAACGGATCTTCCAGAGACAGGAAGAAGCGCGACGAGCCCGGATCGCCCTGACGGCCTGCACGGCCGCGCAACTGGTTGTCGATACGACGCGATTCGTGACGCTCGGTGCCGATGATATGCAGACCGCCGGCGGCCTTCACCTGCTCATGCAGCGTTTGCCATTCGTCGTGCAGCTTCTTGATCAGGGCCGGCTTGGCATCGGCGGGAATCGCGGGGTCGGCTTCGACGAAACCGGCCTGCTTCTCGACGTTGCCGCCGAGCACAATGTCGGTTCCCCGACCCGCCATATTCGTCGCGATCGTGATCACACCGGGGCGACCCGCCTGCGCGATGATTTCCGCTTCGCGCTCATGCTGCTTGGCGTTCAGCACCTGATGCGGCAGCTTGGTCTGGTTCAGCAGATGCGACAGTAACTCCGAACTTTCGATCGACGTCGTACCCACCAGCACCGGCTGACCGCGCTCGTTGCACTCCTGGATCTCGCGGATGACGGCGTCGTAGCGTTCCTTCGCGGTCTTGTAGATCTGGTCTTGACGATCGGTCCGCTTCGGCTGGCGATTGGTCGGGATGACGACCGTATCAAGACCGTAGATTTCCTTGAACTCATAGGCTTCCGTTTCCGCGGTACCGGTCATGCCGGACAGCTTCGCGTACATCCGGAAGTAGTTCTGGAACGTGATCGAGGCGAGCGTCTGGTTCTCGGCCTGGATCTTGACGCCTTCCTTCGCCTCCGTGGCCTGATGCAGGCCTTCGGACCAACGTCGGCCCGTCATCAAACGTCCCGTAAATTCGTCGACGATGACCACTTCGCCGTTCTGGACGACGTAGTGCTGGTCGATCATGAACAGCGTGTGGGCACGCAGCGCCGCATACACGTGGTGCATCAACGTGATGTTCTGCGGGGCATACAGGCTCTCGCCCTCGCCGATCAGGCCCCAGTCGGAGAGCAGCTTCTCGGCTTTTTCATGGCCGCTTTCCGTCAGGAAGACCTGCCGCTGCTTTTCGTCCACGGTGTAATCGCCCGGGACTTCGACACCGGTACCGTCGGACTTTTCTTCGCCGATCTGACGCGTCAACTCCGCCGGCAGCGCGTTCATCCGCACGTACAGCTCGGTATGATCTTCGGCCTGACCGGAAATGATCAACGGCGTACGCGCCTCGTCGATCAGGATCGAATCCACTTCATCGACAATCGCGAAATTCAACTGGCGCTGCACGCGGCCGTCGACCTCATAGACCATGTTGTCGCGCAGATAGTCGAAACCGAACTCGTTGTTCGTGCCGTACGTGATGTCCGAGCCGTACGCCTGCTGCTTCGAGGCGTGATCCATCTGCGACAGGTTCACGCCGACGCTCAGGCCCAGCCAGTTGTACAGACGGCCCATCGACTCCGCATCGCGCTGTGCGAGGTAGTCGTTGACGGTGATGACGTGGACGCCATTTCCCGACAGCGCATTCAGATACGCGGCGAGCGTGGCGCAAAGCGTCTTCCCTTCACCGGTCCGCATTTCGCTGATCCGACCGTCGTGCAAGGCCATGCCGCCGATCAACTGGACGTCGAAATGGCGCATGCCGAGCACGCGGCGGCTGGCTTCGCGGCAGACCGCGAACGCTTCCGGCAACAACTTGTCCAACGTCTCGCCGTTCGCGATCCGCTGACGGAATTCGGCCGTCTTGCCCTGCAGCTCGCTGTCGTTGAGCTTTTCGATCTGCGGCTCGAGCGCATTGATCACGGCGACGGTTTTACGGTACTGCTTGATCAGCCGCTGATTGTGGCTGCCAAATACCTTCTGGAGAATTCCGGAGATCATCAGGTCGTTTCTATGCGTCGCGCCGCGCTATGACGGCAAGGTTGACCGGTGCGAGGACCCCAGACGGATCGACGCGTGGATCGCCCTCGCCGGGCCGCGGCCCGACGCCGGCGCGGCAGTGAAGGCAGCGGGCAGCGTCGGTTTGCTTGTAAAGTGAATTGGGCATTTTATCACGCGGCACCCCGCATCCGCGTGCAACGGTGGTATCTTAGACCATCTGACGGAATCCACCAGAATCTCGTGCCGCCGTTCTCCTCTTCCCCCTGGTCCGATCCCCCCGCGCCGACCGCCGACAAGCCGTTTGGCTATGCCTCCACGCGCGGTCGGAACGCGGAGCGACGTCCGGTGCGCGCCTATGCGTCGCGTACCGAACGAGGCGAGCGCGGGGAACGCGGCAAGCGCCCCGTGGCGATCGGCGATGCGCTGGCATCAAACGACGCCTTTGCCGCGCTGCGAGAGGGCGTGGCACGCCTGCAAGCGCTCGAGACCGATATCCGGGCAGCGCTGCCGGATTACCTGCGCGGAAACGTCTCACCGGCCGGAACCGAAGGCGACACGCTGACGTTGCTGACGCCGCATAACGCGCTTGCGGCGCGACTCCGGCATCTGGCCCCCACGTTAGTGTCCGCATTGCAATCACGCGGCTGGCAGATTCAGGCCATCAAAGTCCGGATCCGCCCGATACCGGTTGCGCCGGAGCCCCCGCGCAAAACCGCACGCATCAGTCCCGTCGGCATTGCTTGCCTGGATGCGTTGCGCGCGTCACTCGACGATTCCGCGCTGAAAACCGCGCTCGAGACGATGGTCTCGCGCCATCGCGGCAATCGCTGATTGTCGCTTTATATCGCGGCGTCGAGCCTTTTCTAGCGGACGTTTTCTTCCAGCGCATTCTCCGAACGGGCGCATTGGACGAAAAAAAACCGCGCTGGATCCGTTTCCGAATCCACACGCGGTTTTTTAGCGTACCGGCTTTACCCGCAGATCAAGCGTAAACCGACTGCACGTCGAGTGCGAACCCCTTCGGCGCCTTCTGGATATCGTCGAAAGTGACGATTTCGTAGGCATCTTCGTGCGCGAACATTTCCCGCAACAGCAGATTGTTCAAGCCGTGGCCCGACTTGTACGCGGTGTAAGCGCCGAGCAACGGGTGGCCCGCGACGTACAGATCGCCGATCGCGTCCAAGGTCTTGTGCTTGACGAACTCGTCGTCGTAACGCAAACCGTCGTTGTTCAGGATGCGATATTCGTCGAGGACGATCGCATTCTCCATACTGCCGCCGCGCGCCAGGCCCAGCTCGCGCATCGCCTCGAACTCATAGGCGAAGCCGAAGGTACGCGCCCGTGCGATATCGCGGACATACGAGGTTTCGGCGAAATCCACTTCCACTTCCTGGCCGGTCTTGTCGACGGCCGGATGTTGGAAATCGATGGTGAATTTCAACTTGAAGCCGAAGTACGGTTCGAGGCGCGCAAACTTATCGCCCTCACGCACTTCCACCGGCTTCTTGATTCGGATGAACCGCTTCAGCGCGTTCTGTTCTTCGATCCCGGCCGACTGCAGCAGGAAAACGAAGGACGCCGCGCTACCGTCCATGATCGGAATTTCTTCAGCCGTGATATCGACGTACAGATTGTCGACACCCAGCCCCGCACATGCCGACATCAAGTGCTCGATGGTCGACACGCGTGCACCGTCCTTCTCCAGAACCGATGCCATCCGCGTTCCGCCGATCGCATGCGCCTGCGCCGGGATCTCGACCACCGGATCGAGATCGACGCGCGCGTACACGATGCCGGTATCCGCCGGAGCAGGCCGCAGTGTCAATTGCACCTTCCGGCCCGAATGCAGGCCGATACCGGTGGTTTTGACGATCGTCTTGATGGTTCTTTGCTTCAACATGTGCGTCACTTTTCGTGGTCCTGCTCGCGTCCCTGTCGATGATCGATGCGAATTCCTGACTCCCATCGATGTCTCGACCGACGCGCCGAGCACACCCCATCCGGGGCGCCCCGCCCGATTAAACCAAGGGTTTGACAGACAAACGATTGATTCCGTTAATCGGACACTCTTATTCCATAGTCCCTATTCTACCAAACCGATTCAAGGTGGGTTGCTTCACCTTGCGTCATTGTGTTTCGCTTTGTTATCACGGTAACAACGAAGCGGGGATCCCGTGTGGATTCCCTACCTAGCAAAAACCGTGACAGCCAAATGACACAACGGCCGGCGGGTTGAGGGGAGGCATTCCCCAACCCGCCGAGCCGTTGTCTGGAACTGCAAACTGCGTTGCATATTGGAGACGCTTCGACACCGTTCCACCGGCATCTTGCCCGAGATGCGTGACGCGGCGCGATCGATTCCAACCCGAAACGACACGATAGGCAAGCCAAAACGGCTACATATCGTCGGAATCCATCACCCTACGCCACACCGGCATCCGTGTCTGCGTCTGCTTCGACGTTCACATCGGCACCCGAACATGGTCCTGCCACTGCGTCACCTGCGGTGTTTCCAGCCAGAAATCACGGATAAAGCGGTCGATCTCGTCGGGTTTCCGCCGGCGGCCGTGCCGCCGACGCCGTCGAATGTCGCCATTCGCCGTTCGGTTCCACCCGATGTCCGTTTCGCCAGGGGGTGTCGTGCCCTGCGGTCCTAAAAGCCGCAATCGCGCACGCGCCGCCATCCCTTGCTCTGTCTAACGGACGATCTCTTCGCAATCTTGAGCCGCAAGGCTCACGCTTTCTAGCGCATCCGTACCTCGTTTGCTAAAAAAACCACACATTCCGCCGCGTCACGCCATGCGGTGACGCCTTGTCTCAGTCTGCTTGCTTACGCAGGAAAGCCGGGATGTCGTAGGTATCGACGCCCTTTTCCTGCAAAGCCGCAACGTGTGCCGACGCCGTTTCACGCGAATTACGCCACACCGCCGGCGTATCGAGCGAGCCGTAGTCTGCATTGCCCGGCGCGTGATGCGTGGCATGGCCATGCTGCATATGGATCGGCGCATTGTCGGTACCGGTGCGCAGCAACGTCATCGGCGCCGACTGTACCTTCTTGCCGGCACGGCCGAGGCCCGTTGCCACGACGGTCACGCGCAGTGCGTCGCCCATCGCGTCGTCATACACGGTGCCGAAGATCACCGTCGCGTCTTCCGCGGCGTAGCTCTTGATCGTGTTCATGACTTCACGCGTTTCCGACAAACGCAGCGAGCGGCTCGCCGTGATGTTGACCAGCACACCACGCGCGCCGGACAGATCCACGCCTTCGAGCAGCGGGCTGGCCACGGCCTGCTCGGCAGCCAGGCGGGCGCGATCGACACCGGCAACCGTCGCCGTACCCATCATCGCCTTGCCTTGCTCGCCCATCACCGTCTTCACGTCTTCAAAGTCGACGTTCACCAGACCGTCGACATTGATGATTTCGGCGATACCGGCGACGGCGTTGTGCAGCACGTCGTCGGCGCACTGGAAGCACTTGTCCATCTCGGCATCGTCGCCCATGACTTCGAACAGCTTGTCATTCAGCACGACGATCAAAGAGTCGACATTTTCTTCCAGCGATTGCGCGCCGGCTTCGGCCACACGCTTGCGCTTGCCGCCTTCGAATTCGAACGGCTTCGACACCACGCCCACCGTCAGAATGCCCATCTCTTTCGCGCACTGCGCGACGATCGGCGCCGCGCCGGTACCGGTGCCGCCACCCATGCCTGCGGTGATGAACACCATGTGCGCGCCACGCAATGCATCGCAAATGCGCTCACGCGCCTCTTCGGCCGCCGCGCCACCCATTTCCGGCTTCGCACCGGCACCCAGGCCGGTCTTGCCCAACTGGATCACGGTGCTTGCCTTCATGCGCGCGAGCGCCTGGGCATCCGTGTTCATGCAGACGAATTCCACGCCTTGCACGCCGCGATTGATCATGTGCTCGACAGCATTGCCGCCTGCACCGCCTACTCCCACCACCTTGATCACGGTGCCGTTGGTTTCGGTTTCCAGCATTTCGAATTCCATGTTTGCCTCCATCTTGAATTAAGGACGTTACCTCGACTCGGCGCTCCACGAAGCACGAAGACCGTGCTTCGCTTCACATCGCGGTACTCGGGCAAGTACCGCGATGCGCGCCGCCGCCGCGCGACGCAAAAACTGACATATTGTTTCCACTGCACTCTTCTACCGCAACTCGCTGCACACTGCTGCAACCTTTTGCAACCACGCGCGCCACCTTTTGCGCGGTGCGCCTGCAACGGCGTATCGATGACCTAACGCACCAACCCTTTCAGCCGATGACACTACCGCTGCGATTTAAGCTGAAACACAACCCTCTGCCGCGTGCGTGATTCGTCTTCACTGCTTATTCAGAAATTCCCGACGAACCACTCTTTCATTCGCGAAAAGAAACCGTTCATCGATCCCGTCTTGGGCGCCGTCTTACGACCGCGCGCGCGTTGCGCATGGGCTTCGCGCAGCAGACCCATCGCCGTCGAATAGCGCGGGTTACGCACCACGTCGGCGAGACCGCCCGAATACTCGGGCACACCCACGCGCACCGGCTTCAGGAAAATATCCTCGCCCAACTCGACCATGCCCGGCATCATCGCCGCGCCGCCGGTCAGTACGATGCCGGACGACAGCAGTTCCTCATAGCCCGACTCGCGGACCACCTGCTGCACCAGGGAAAACAGCTCCTCGACGCGCGGTTCGATCACCGCCGCCAGCGCCTGGCGCGACAGCGTTCGCGGACCGCGTTCGCCGAGGCCCGGCACTTCGATCATTTCATCCGGATCGGCCAGCGTCTGTTTCGCGATGCCGTGCGCCACCTTGATATCTTCGGCATCCGGCGTCGGCGTACGAAGCGCCATCGCCACGTCGCTGGTGATCTGATCGCCGGCAATCGGAATCACCGCCGTGTGACGAATGGCGCCTTCGCTGAAGATCGCGATATCGGTCGTACCGCCGCCAATATCGACGAGCACCACGCCAAGCTCGCGCTCGTCGTCGGTCAGCACGGACAGGCTGGACGCGAGCGGATGCAGCACGAGATCGTTGACCTCCAGACCGCAACGACGCACGCATTTGACGATGTTCTGCGCCGCCGATACCGGGCCGGTGACGATATGCACCTTCACTTCCAGGCGGATGCCGCTCATGCCGATGGGCTCGCGCACATCTTCCTGGCCATCGATGATGAACTCCTGGGTCAGGATATGCAGCACCTGCTGGTCCGTCGGGATATTGATCGCTTTCGCGGTCTCGATCACGCGGGCCACGTCGGCCTGCATCACTTCCTTATCCTTGATCGCCACCATGCCGCTCGAATTGAAGCTGCGAATGTGACTGCCGGCAATGCCGGTGAACACATTGGTGATCTTGCAATCGGCCATCAGCTCCGCTTCCTCGAGCGCGCGCTGAATCGACTGAACGGTGGCCTCGATATTGACGACGACGCCCTTCTTCAGGCCGCGCGATTCGCTTTGGCCAAGACCGATGACCTCGTAGCGACCGTCGCCACGCAGTTCACCGACGATCGCCACCACTTTCGAGGTGCCGATGTCGAGCGAGACCAACAGGTCCTTGAAATCTTTACTCATGGCGTGTGTGTGAAACGTTGGCGTTATCGTGTGTCGCGGTTACTGCTGCTTGCAGTGCGGTCTTCATCGATTGGCTCCCGTCGGACGGCTGTCCTTCGCGAAGCGCATCGACGCGGCCCGAATCGCAAATCCATTCGGGTAACGCAAGTCGGCATGATCGATATCGGTGCCCCACTGTTTGGTTATCTCCGGCCAAGCCTTCACCAGTCGCGTACTGCGTTCATCCAGCGTCTGCGGATTACGTTCGCGTCCCAGATCGATCTCCAGCCCGTTGTTCAATTTCACGGTCCATGCATAACGCGCCGACAACGTCACCGACTCCGGCACGGCATTCAATGGCTTGAACCACTGTTCGAAGTCGTGATACCGCTGCACGACCATCTTTTCACTTCCCGGCGGACCGGCGAATGCCGGCAGGTCGCCGTCCACTTCATCCTGGTTCACCGTAAACAAATCGCCATCCATGCTGACCATCTGGTCGTCACCCCATGTACCCAACGGCCGGTACTCTTCCAGCGACACCGCCAGTCCATTCGGCCAGACGCGCCGCACGCTCGCATGATGCACCCACGGCATCTGTTCGAACGCCGCACGCGTGCGGTCGAGATCGACGGTGAAGAAATTGCCGCGCAAGGTGCTCAGCACATCTGCCCGGATCGTCGGCTCATTTACATGCGCCACATCCCCTTCCACCGCGATCGTCCGCAGCGTGAACATCGGCCGCTGCGCACACCAATACCCGGCGGCGCCCAACAACGCCAGCAGTGCCAGCGCCGTCAACAAACTCGCGGCCGCATTCAACTGACGCACGTTATGCCACAAGCCGCTCATCCGTCAGGCATCCAACGTCAACGACAACACGTGCAGGACCAGGTCCTCGTACGGGATGCCGATCGCGCGCGCCGCCTTTGGCGGCAACGAGTGATCCGTCATGCCCGGCGCGGTATTGATTTCCAGGAAATACGGCTTGCCCTGTGCATCCACCATGAAATCGACCCGGCCCCACGTGGTACCGCCCAACAATGCAAAGGCCTGCTTCGCCAGCGCCGCGAAGGCGGCTTCCTGCGCCTTATCGAGGCCCGACGGAATCAGATACTGCGTTGCATCCGACAGGTACTTGGCGTCGTAATCGTAAAACTCGTTCTGCGGCACGATCTTGATGATCGGCAGCGGCATATCGCCGGCGATCGCGATCGTGTACTCGCCGCCGATGCTGGACAGCGGATCGCCGCCAGCCTCGATGCTCTGCTCCACCAGCACGATCTTGTCCGCACGGGCCGCCGCCGCGATCGCCGGCGCCAGTTCCTCCGCCGTCTTGACCTTGTACACGGCCACGCTCGACCCTTCGGACGCAGCCTTCACGAACAACGGCAGTCCGAGCTTCGCCACGATTTCCGCCGCGCGTGGCTGATACGCGTGCTCATCGGCCGGCGCACCATAGGCGCCCAACATCCGCAGAACGGTTTCGAACGGCGGCGTCGGAATACCCGCCTGCTGCCACACCAGCTTGCTGCGGAATTTGTCCATGCCGAGCGCCGAACCCAACACTCCCGGTCCCGTATAACGGATGCCGAGGAAGTCCAGCGCACCCTGCAGACGACCATCTTCGCCATAGCCGCCGTGCAGCGCGTTGAACGCACGCACGAAGCCCTGCTCCTTCAGCGTCCACAGCGGCTGTTCCGCCGGGTCGAATGCATGCGCATCGACACCGTGATGGCGCAGACCCGCCAGCACCAGGGAACCGGATTTCAGCGAGACTTCGCGCTCCGCGCTTTCCCCGCCGAGCAGTACGGCCACCTTGCCGAAACGCGCCGGATCGAGCTGCGGATGCACTTTCCACGAGGTCTGCATCGTGCTGGCCAGCGTGTTGCCTTGCTGGTTGGCCAGGCCGGCATCGGAGGTCAGTTCCGGAAATTCAGCGGCGCTCATGCGACCTCCCTTGCCAACGTTGCGGGCACGCCACCGATCGTACCGGCGCCCATCGTGATCACGACGTCGCCCGGCTTGACCACATGACGGATCGCATCCGACAGTTTTGCAATGTCATCGACGAACACCGGCTCGATCTTGCCCGCCACCCGCACGGCACGCACCAAGGCACGTCCGTCCGCTGCGACGATCGGCGCCTCACCGGCGGCGTAGACTTCGGTCATCACCAGCGCATCGACGGTCGACAGCACCTGCACGAAATCCTCGAAGCAGTCGCGGGTCCGCGTATAGCGATGCGGCTGGAACGCGAGTACCAGTCGACGCCCCGGGAACGCGCCGCGCGCGGCCGCGATCGTCGCCGCCATTTCGACCGGATGATGGCCGTAGTCGTCGATCAGCGTGAACGTCTCCTGCGTCTCCGGGACCGGCAGTTCGCCATAGCGTTGGAAGCGCCGCCCCACGCCGGTAAAGCCGGCCAATGCCGCGCAGATGGCCGCGTCCGGAACTTCCAGCTCCGTGGCGATCGCAATCGCCGCCAGCGCGTTGCGCACATTGTGTTCGCCGGGCAGATTCAGCACGACGTCCAACGGCGCCATGTCCTCGCGCAGCACGGTGAAATGCATTTGCTGGCCGACCGGTCGTACGTCGATCGCACGCACTTGCGCCTCGGGGCACATGCCATATCGCACGATCGGCTTGGAGACGAACGGCAGGATCTCGCGCACATTCGAATCGTCGACGCACAGCACGGCGATCCCGTAAAACGGCAACCGCTTCGTGAAATCGACGAAAGCCTGCTTCAAACGGGACACGTCGTGCCCGTAGGTATCCATGTGATCCAGATCGATGTTCGTGATGACTTCGATCACCGGGAACAGATTCAGGAAGGAGGCGTCGGATTCGTCCGCTTCGGCGACGATGAAGTCGCCGGTGCCCAGACGCGCGCTGGCGCCGGCACTGTTCAAACGACCGCCGATGACAAAGGTCGGATCCAGCCCGCCTTCACCGAGTACGCTCGCGACCAGGCTCGTCGTCGTGGTCTTGCCATGCGTGCCGGCAATGGCGATGCCTTGCTTCAGCCGCATCAACTCGGCGAGCATGCTCGCCCGCGGCACGATCGGAATGCGCTTCGCGCGTGCAGCCAGCACCTCGGGATTGCCGGAGTGCACGGCCGTGGACGTGACGACGCAATCGGCCTGCGCAATGTTCGCCGCCTCATGCTCATAAGCGATGTTCGCCCCCAAAGCGGCGAGCCGCTCGGTGGTGGCGCTGCGCTGGAGATCCGAGCCGCTGACCTGATAGCCCTGGTTCAACAGCACCTCGGCAATGCCGCTCATTCCTGAGCCGCCGATGCCGACGAAGTGAATACGTTTGACGATGTGTTTCATGATCTGCTTCCTGCATCGCCGCCCCGCGCCCCGGAGGGGCCGTGGTCGGCGTCGACGCCGTGTTCCTGCTTTACTGTTCCTGCCTGGCCCGGCCGGCCGGCGCGACGTGGCAACGCGGCTTCGGCGCAGGCAATGGCCACCTGTGCGGTGGCGTCGGGGCGTGCCAGCGCACGCGCCTTACACGCCATATCCAATAATGTTTCGCGCGTCAGCCCCGCCAGCCAATCGGCCAGCGCCTCTACCCGCAGATCCTTTTGCTGGATCATCACCGCCGCGCCCTGCTCGGACAAAAACTGCCCGTTCGTCGTCTGGTGATCGTCGACGGCAAACGGGAACGGCACGAACAAGGCCGCGACGCCGATGGCCGCAATCTCGGAAACGGTCATCGCCCCGGAGCGACAAATCACGACGTCGGCCTGGGCATAGGCCTGAGCCATATCGTCGATGAAAGGCAGCAGCGCGATGTCCGAACCGGCGTCCGACGACAAGCCGGCATCGGCGTAATGCTTGCGTAACGCGTCCATATGTTTGGCGCCGGCCTGATGCACGACGTGCGGACGCGTTGCCGCCGGCAGTCGCGCCAGCGCACGCGGCACGGTTTCATTCAAAGCCGCCGCACCGAGGCTCCCGCCAACCACCAGCAAGCGCAACGGCCCGTGGCGCCCTTCGAAACGCGCTGCCGGGGCCGGCACGCCGACAACGTCCGCACGCACCGGATTGCCGGTCCACTCACCGCGCGGCAACGCATTCGGAAACGCCACCAGCGTCCGGCGCGCCAGCTTGGCCAACATCCGGTTCGCCATGCCGGCAATCGAATTCTGCTCGTGCAGCACCAGCGGCAGCCGCTGCATCGCGGCCATCAACCCGGCCGGGAACGAGATATAGCCGCCCATGCCCAGCACCACGTCCGGGCGTACCCGGCGCAATACGCCCGCTGCGTCGAGACAGGCGCGGATCAGCTTGAACGGCGCCACGAGCTTCGTGCGCAGCCCCTTGCCGCGCACGCCGCCGAAACGCACGAATTCGACCGGCACGCCGTGTTTCGGCACCAGGCTGGCCTCCATGCCGTTCGGGCTGCCGAGCCACACGACGCGCCAGCCGGCCGCCGCCATCCGATGCGCGACTGCGAGACCCGGGAAAACGTGTCCGCCCGTGCCACCGGCCATCACCAGCAAGGTGCCGGGCGGCTGCAGCGCCTGGTCGACCTCCTGCGCGGAGCGCGGACGCGGCGTCGCGCCGGGCATCGACGCATCCGTCGCCGCGCGCAGCACCGCCGTCGTCGATGACGACAGCGACGCGTCGGACGTGCTTCCGATTCCGTCAGCAGTGACCGGCACAGCCGTCATGCCTTGCCTCCCCGCATCAACAGGCGATTCTCGTAATCCACCCGCAACAGCACCGCACAGGCAATGCAGTTGATCAGGATACCGGAGCCGCCGTAGCTGACCAGCGGCAGCGTCAACCCCTTCGTCGGCAGCAAGCCCAGGTTCACGCCGATATTGATGAAGGCCTGCGCCCCCATCCAGATGCCCATGCCCTTGGCGACCAATCCCGAAAACGTCCGATCCAGCGCAAGCGCCTGACGGCCGATGTCGAAGGCACGACGCACGAAACCGTAGAACAGCAGGATCACGATCATCACGCCGACGAAGCCAAGCTCCTCACCGATTACCGCGAGGATGAAGTCGGTATGCGCTTCCGGTAGATAGTTCAGTTTCTCGACGCTATTGCCCAAGCCCACGCCGAACCACTCGCCGCGACCGAAGGCGATCAGCGAGTGCGTCAACTGGTAGGCCTTGCCCTGCGCGTATTCGATATTCCACGGATCGAGGTAGGCGAAAATCCGCGCGCGGCGCCACGGCGACAGCCAGATCAAGGCGCTGAACGTGCCCACCGCCGTCATCACGAGACCGGCGAACAGCCGACCGTTGACGCCGCCGAGAAACAAGGCGCCCATCGCGATCGTGGCGATCACGAGGAAGGCGCCCATGTCCGGCTCCAACAGCAGCATCGCGCCGACGAAACCGACGGCCATCGCCATCGGCAGGAAGCCGCGGCCAAAGCTCTGCATGAACTCCTGCTTGCGCACGACGTAGTTGGCCGCGTAGATCGTCACGGCAAACTTCATCAACTCCGACGGCTGCATATTCAGCAGACCGAGCGGGATCCAGCGCCGCGAGCCGTTAACGCCCTTGCCCAGATGCGGGATCAACACGATGATCAACAGCACCAGCGAAAACAGGAAGATCTTCGGCGCGATCCGATACCAGGTCTGCATCGGCACGCGGATGCAGATAAATGCGGCGGCACCGCCCACGCACAGCGAGAAGACGTGGCGCAGCAGGAAGTGCGCCGGACTCCAGGCGGCGTAGCGCGGCGAATCGGGCATCGCGATCGACGCCGAATACACCATGATCAAGCCGAGCGACAGCAAGGCGATGATGATCCACAGCAGGGCCTGATCGTACTCGAGCATCTTCGAACGCTTCGGCCGCGCGCCGTTCACCGCATTCGACAGGCCGGCCAATTCGCGCCCGCCCACCGGCATGCCATGCATCACGTCCGGCGCAATTGCCGACGCGCTCGATCCGGGGCCGCCGGGCATCGCATTCTTGCGGCCCGGCAATAGCGACACGATCTTGGCGATAAAACTCATAACATCACTCCCTGCGCTGCCGCCCGCTCGGCGACGCATTCGTGAAACACCGCGGCGCGATGCGCATAGCCGCGGAACATATCGAAACTGGCGCACGCCGGCGACAGCAGCACCACGTCGCCGGCTTCCGCCTGGGCTGCCGCCGCGTCCACCGCCGACTGCAGCGTCGGATGGTTTTCCAGCGCGACCCCGGACGATTCGATCGCCGCGCGCAGCAGCGGCGCATCACGCCCGATCAACATCACCGCCTTGCACCAGCGTGCGACAACCGGCAGCAAGGGCGAGAAATCCTGCCCCTTGCCCTCCCCGCCGGCGATCAGAATCGCCGGCGCGGCCAGACCGTCCAAGGCCGCTACCGTTGCGCCGACATTCGTCGCCTTGCTGTCATCGACATAATCGACACCGTCCAAGGTCGCGATCACTTCGACCCGATGCGGCTCGCCGCGGTATTCGCGCAGACCATGCAACAGCGGCGCGAGCGGCAAACCGACACCCCGACACAGCGCCAGCGCCGCCAGCGCATTGCTGGCGTTATGCAGTCCCCGCACGCGCAGCGCGTCGACCGGCATCAACAGCCGCGTGATGCCTTCCGGCTCGACAAACGCCTTGCGCCGGCGGCGACGCGGCGTCTTGCCGTCGACGACATCGGCCGGCGCCGCTTCCGCGGCATCGGCTTCCTCATTCGCCTCCGATGCGTCGTTGGCCGCCAAGGCGTCCGTCTCCGCATCGGCATCTTCCACGCTCACCTCGATCGTGCTTCCGAGCGCCGCGGCATTGCCTTCGGCGACGCTATCGTGCGCATCGCCGCTGTCGGCGGCGTCCGCATCGGCGACATCGGCCGATGCCGCAGCGACGATGACGCCGCGCACCGGATCAAGCCCGACCATCGGCGGCACATCGTCGATGCCGTCGGCGCGGACGATATGCGCGAGCCAGGTCAGACCGCCTTCCTCGACGAGACCGAAGTCGCCCGCCAACGTCGGCGCGCCGAGACCGAACGTCGCCGCACGACGCGGCTCCAACCCGGCCTCGCGTGCGGCGTCGAGCGCGACGCTGCGCCATTGCGCCAGCCAGGCCTCACCGCGCGCATCGCCGCGATTGATGACCGGCCGCGTCTGCGGCCCGAAAATGCGGAATTTCGCGGCCGCATAGGCGTCCATGCTGCCGTGCCAGTCCAGGTGATCCTGGGTCACGTTCAGCACCGTTGCCGCGTCGGCCTCGAAGGTGTACGCCGTCTCCAGCTGAAAGCTCGACAGTTCCAGCACCCAGACCAAAGGTAGCGCCTGCTGATCGATGGCATCGAGCAGTCGCGTCAACATGGCCGGGCTGATATTGCCCGCCACCGCGACCGGGCAGCCGGTACGCGCGACCAGCTGCCCCGTCATCGCCGTGGTCGTGGTCTTGCCATTCGTCCCGGTAATCGCGATCACATGCGACGGCTGTCCGGCCGCACGCAGCGCACGCAACGCCCGCGCGAAAAATTCCAATTCGCCCCAGACAGGGATTCCTCGTGCCGCGGCTTCCGCCAACAAGGCGGCCACCGACGGGTCGAGCGGTGACAGCCCCGGGCTGATCGCCACGAGGTCGATCCCGTCATCGAGCAGACTGGGCGCGAAACGATGGGCCGTGACGCCGCTCGCATCCACTTCGACATGTGCCGCGGCGAATGTATGCGCGCCTTTCGCGCCTGCCGGCAAGGCCAGGGCCGCCTCGCGGTTCGGCGGCGCTTCGCGCGAATCGGTCAGGCGCAGCGTGCAGCCTTGCGTGGCGCACCAGCGCGCCATCGCAAAGCCCGATTCGCCGAGGCCGAGCACCAGCACGTGCGGCGCACGCGAAACGTCCGTCTCGATCGATGCATCGACGGGCGCGTCGTCCGACGTCGTCATCGCCACCATCGCCGCCGCGCGTGCACGCGCACGCCGCGTCTCTTCCGAGTACGCGGCGTCACCGAACAGGATGGACAGATCGAGCGTCATATCAGCGCAATTTCAACGTGGACAAACCAACCAACACCAGCATCAGCGTGATGATCCAGAAGCGGACCACCACCTGCGTTTCCTTCCAGCCGCTCAATTCGAAGTGGTGATGCAGCGGCGCCATCTTGAACAGGCGCCGCCCTTCGCCGCGAAAACGTTTCGTGTATTTGAACCAACCCACCTGCAGGATCACCGACACCGTCTCGGCGACGAACACGCCGCCCATGATGAACAGCACGATTTCCTGACGAACGATCACGGCGACCGTACCGAGACCGCCGCCCAGCGCCAGGGCACCCACATCGCCCATGAAGACCTGCGCCGGATGCGTGTTGTACCAGAGAAAAGCCAGTCCGGCGCCCGACATCGCCGAGCAGAAAATCAACAACTCTCCCGCTCCCGGAATATGGGGGAACAGCAGATACTTCGAATACACCGCGCTACCCATCACATAGGCAAACACGCCCAAGGCACTGCCGACCAACACGACCGGCATGATGACGAGCCCATCGAGCCCATCGGTCAGGTTCACCGCATTGCTCGACCCGACGATCACCAGATAGGTCAGCGTCATGAATCCAGCCAAACCCAGCGGATAACTCATCGACTTCAGGAACGGCAGAATCAGGTTCGCGCGATCCGGCAGATCGGTCGGCAAGCCGTTATGAAACCAGTTGCCCAACACATGAAACACATGGGCGTTGCTCGACTGCGAGACACTCACCGCCAGATACACGGCAGCGATCAAGCCAATCAGCGATTGCCAGAAGTATTTCTCACGCGACGACATCCCACGCGGATCCTTGTGCACGACCTTCCGGTAATCGTCGACCCAGCCGATCAAGCCGAATCCGAGCGTCACCAGCATCACGATCCATACGAAACGATTCGTCAGATCGGCCCACAGCAACGTCGACACCGCGATGCCGATCAGAATCAATACGCCGCCCATCGTCGGCGTACCGCTCTTCACCAGGTGCGTCTGCGGCCCGTCCTTGCGCACTGCCTGCCCCATCTTCAGGGCAGTCAGTTTGCGGATGACGGCCGGTCCACATACCAGGCCGATGACGAGTGCGGTGATGGTGGCCATCACCGCACGAAACGTCAGGTAATTGATGACACGCAAATAGCTTGCATCACTCTGCAGCCATTGCGCCAACAGCAGCAACATTGACGATCCTTCCTTTAGATCCAGTCCGCCGAAGTGTCTTCACCTCGCGTCCCAGGTTAGCCCTGCAACTGCGCTGCCACGTCGACCATCGCTTACGTGAAGCGCTGCGTCGACATGGCACCCTTCTCAATGCGGCGCGGCGGCCGTCTCGCCCACCAGTGCCGCCACCACGTTTTCCATCGCCATGAAGCGCGACCCCTTTACCAGCACCGTCACTTTCGACGCCGGCGCCGGATACGTCGCGGCGAGCAGCGCGGCGACGAGCGTCTCGGTGCTCTCGAAATGTTCCGCAAGACGCATCGCGTCGCGACTTGCGTGATCCGCTTTCGCGCGCGCCGCCTCGAAGGCATCGCGCACACCGCGCGACGCTTGCCCCAAGGCATACAGTCGATCCACGCCCTGCGCGAACGCATAAGCGCCAATCTCGCGATGCGCCGCCGTTTCCTGATCGCCCACTTCGCCCATATCGCCGACGACCAGTACGCGCGGCGATGCCGCCTGTACCAGAACGTCGATCGCGGCGCGCATTGAATCCGGATTCGCGTTGTAGCTATCGTCGATCACGTCCGCGCCCGCGAGTGCATGCACCGTGGCGCGCTTCACCTGCAAACGACCCTTAACCGGCGCAAACGCCTGCAGGCCGGTGCGGATCGCATCGATCCCGACGCCCGCGGCCACCGCCGCAGCGGTCGCCGCCAGCGCATTACGCAGGTTATGGCGGCCTTGCGTTTGCAACACGACGGAAAACGCGCCGATCGGCGTCTCGACCTCGAGACTGCCCTCGGCACCGCGCGCCGCATCGGATGCTGCCGATGCCCCCGCCTGTCCTAGACGCCAACGGCCCGTCACCGCGGCCCGCGTCTCGCTCCGCCCCGATTGCCCATCGGCCAGATCGTCGAGCAAGGCGAAGTCGATGATGCGACGCGTATGCGCCGCGACCCGCCAGATCGCCGCATAAGCATCGTCGGCCGGATAGACGGCCGTGCCGTCGGCCGGCAGTGCATGGATCACGCTTGCATGCTCCAGTGCAACCGCTTCCACCGTATGCATGAACTCCTGATGCTCGCGCTGGGCGTTATTCACCAGGCCGATCGTCGGCTCGCAGATCCCCGCGAGATAGCGGGTCTCGTCCGGATGATTCATGCCCAGTTCGATGACCGCCAGACGATCCGTCGCGCGCAGACGCAGCAATGTCAGCGGCAGACCGATGTCGTTGTTGAAGTTCCCGCGCGTGGCCAGGCAATGATCGGCCCCTACCGCGGCGGCAAAGATCGACGCGATCATTTCCTTCACCGTCGTCTTGCCGTTGCTGCCGGTCACCGCGACGATCGGCAATCCGGCGCGACCCACGTCGGATCCGGACGTCGTCGCATAGGCCGCAACCTGGCCGCCGGCACCGGCAGCAAACGTGCGCCGCCAGCCGCGCGCCAACTCACCGAGCGCGCGCCGGGTATCCGGCACCAACACGTACGGCGCCGCGAAAGCATCCGGCGCGCGCGATACGATCGCCGCGCCGACTCGCTGCGCCGCCACGGCGTCGAGAAAATCATGCGCGTCGAAGCGGTCGCCGCGCAGCGCGACGAACAAGTCGCCTGGGCCGGCTTGTCGGCTATCCGTCACCACCCGCTCGATCGTAATCGACGCCGCAGCATCCTCGGAAGCCAGCCCGACGAGCCGTGCCCCCTCGATCCATTGCGCCGCCTGGGCCAATGTGAACATCGTCATGACCGGTCCCCCTGTGACCCATGGCCACCGTGCCCCGGTTCACCCGGATGCGAATCCGCGCGTGCGTCGGAGCGCATCTGCGTGGCGCGCGTGGCCAACGCCAATTGCGCATGATCCTGATCGAGGAATGGCCGTTTCTTTCCCATGACTTCCTGCGTTGCTTCATGTCCCTTGCCGGCCAGCAGCACGACATCGCGCTGCGCGGCTGCTCGCACCGACTGCAGGATCGCGCTTGCGCGATCGTCGATACGACGCACGCGTTGTTGCAGCGCGTCCGGCGACATGCCTGCCGTGATCTGATCGATGATCGACGCCGGCAATTCGGTCCGCGGATTGTCGCTTGTCAACACGACGTGATCGGCGAGACGTTCCGCGATCGCGCCCATGATCGGCCGCTTGGCATTGTCCCGATCGCCGCCACAGCCGAACATCACCGTCAAGGCGCCGCCACGCGCCTCGGCAACCGGCCGCAGCGCCTCCAGCGTCTTTTCCAATGCATCCGGCGTATGGGCGTAGTCGATCACGATCAGCGGCTCATCGCGATGCGGGTTACCGCCAAGGCGCTGCATCCGCCCCAGAACCGGCTGCAGCGTCGCAAGAGACTGCACCGCCGCATCGAATGACACGGCATCGATCCCGGCAGCCGCATCGCAGGTCGCCAGCAAGACCACGCCCAGCACCGCCAGCAGGTTCGACACGTTGAACGATCCGATTGTCGCAACCTCGATCGCCGCCGTGAAGACTGTCTGCGGCAAGACGTCGGACGAGACGATGCTCGGATCCAACGTCACGTTGCCGGCTGACACGGACGCGGCCGTATCGAGCGTCGTCGGCGCCGATGGCGTGCCTTGCAGATAGCGGATCGTCAATGCGGTGCCGCCAGTGGCCGTCGCGCGCAGGCCGCTGGCCGTGAGCTGGCCGGCAATGCCCGACACCGCGTGCATTGCGTCAGTACCACCGGTGCCTTCGACCGCCTCCACCGAATAGGCGATGGCGAAAGGCGGCGGCAAGCCGGTCGACGTCTTCGCCGTCGTCGCCAGATGCGCGAGCAGACGACGGCCGGCCGCATCGTCGGCGTTGATCACGGCCGCGCGCAGGCCCGGCCAATCGAAAAGGCGCGCCTTCGCCGCCTCATACGCCTCGAACGTATGGTGATAGTCGAGATGGTCTTGCGTCAGGTTCGTGAAGACGGCGATATCGAACGCCGTGCCGTTGACGCGTCCTTGATGCAGCGCATGCGACGAGACTTCCACGGCAACGGCCACCGCATGATCGTCCCGCATCTGTGCCAACTGATACTGGAACTGTGCGGCGTTCGGCGTCGTGAAGCCCGTCCATTGCAACTTGTCCGGCATGCCGGACCCAAGGGTACCGATCACCGCCGTGCGAATACTCATATCCGCCAGCGCCGAGGCGATCCATTGCGTCGTCGACGTCTTGCCATTGGTGCCGGTCACGCCGATGACGCGCAGCGCCACGCTGGGTGTGCCATACCAACCGCTGGCGACATAGCCGGCGAGCGTATCGAGCGACGGCACCGGCAGCCCGAGAACACCGCCGCCCACGTCTTGTACCGCGCCGACATCACTACCCAAAGCCGCGTCGCTCGACGCCTCTTCCGGCTGGAACAGGACCGCCTTGGCACCGCGCGCAATCGCATCCGCGATATGCGGACGGTTGTCGGCGCCTTCGACCGCGTAAGCGAAGAAGCCGTCGCCCGGCTGGACCGCGCGGCTGTCGGTGTGCACGTTTGCGCTGGCAACCAATACTGTACGCAGCCAGGTCAAGGCGTGCTGCGCCGTTTCGGGCATCGGCAAGGCGCCCGCACGCGGCACGCTGGCATTATTGACGGCAGCGGCGGCGAACAAGGCGGCGGAACGGTCGGCGCGCGCGATCATCGGACCACCTTCTTGGCAAAGGACTCGTGCGCCGATGCGGCATAGCCGTGCGCCGCATGGGCAGTACGGCGCTCGTGCAAGGCAGCGCGAACGACGTGCGCCGACTGGACCGATGAGGGCGACGGGGACGACGATTGCGCCAGCGCCGTCGACTTCGCACTCGCAGGCACATCGGCGGATGCCACGGTTGTCTTGAAAGGCGCGTCGGGCGCGACATTCAATGCCCGCAGAATTTCACCGGCGATCGTCGAGAAAACCGGGCCGGAAACCTGACCGCCGAAGTGCTTGCCGCCACGGGGATCGTCGACCGAGACGGCGACGATGATGCGCGGATTCGACATCGGTGCGATACCGACGAAGGAAGCGCGATAGCGCGACTTGTCATAGCCGTGCGCGAAATGCTTATACGCCGTGCCGGTCTTGCCCCCTACGGTGTAGCCAGGCACACGTGCCTGCGGTGCGGTGCCTCCGGGACCGATCACCGATTGCAGCATCGTGCGCACTTCAGCCATCGTCTTCGGCTCGAAAACCTGCGGCCCCGATTGCGGCGGTCCATCGAGCTTGTACAAGGACAGCGGCAGTTCGCGGCCGTTGTTCGTAAACACCGTGTAGGCATGCGCCAATTGGAACAGCGACACCGACAGACCATAGCCGTACGACATCGTCGCCTGCTCGATCCGGCGCCAGCTCTTCCACGGCCGCAGACGACCGGCCACGGCACCGGGAAAGCCGATGTTCGGCGCCACGCCGAAGCCCAGGCTCGTATACATATTCCACTGCTCTTCCGGACGCAGCTGCATCGCGATCTTGCTGGTGCCGACGTTACTCGACTTCTGCAGCACGCCGCCCACCGTCAAGGTGCCGAAGTCGGCGTCGTCGGTGATCCGCGCGCCGTCCAGCGTATAGGAACCCGGCGCCGTGTTGACGATCGTGTTCGGCGTCACGCGATGCAGATCCAGCGCCAGCGATAACGTAAACGGCTTCATGATCGAGCCGGGCTCGAACGAGTCGGTGAAGACGCGATTACGCAACTGCTCGCCGGTCAAGTGGGAGCGATCGTTCGGGTTATAGGTCGGATAGTTGGCCAGCGCCAGCACTTCGCCGGTACGGGCGTCGATGACAACGGCGGCGCCCGCGGCGGCCTTGTTATCGACGACGGCGTTCTTCAGCTCATTGAACGTGATGTACTGGATCTTGCTATCGATCGACAGGCGCGTGTCCTTGCCGTCGCGCGGCACGGCGAGTTCGTCCACGTCCTGCACGATATGGCCGAGGCGATCCTTGATGACGCGTCGGCTACCCGGTACGCCCACCAGTTGCTTCTGCATGGCCAGCTCGACGCCGTCCTGACCTTGATCGTTGATGTCGGTGAACCCGACCAACTGTGCGGTGATCTCGCCTTCCGGGTAATAGCGCTTGTATTCGACGTTCTGATGCACGCCCGGGATATCGAGCGCCATCACCTTGTCGGCGACATCGATCGGCACTTGCCGCTTGATGTAGGCAAACATCGAATTACGGGACAGCTTGACCCGCAACTCCTTCGGGTCCACGTCGAGCAGACGGGCCAGCGCGTCGCGCTTGCTTTGCGGCAAGTCTTCCGGCACGTCGTCGGGCACGGCCCAGATCGCGCGAACCGGCAGCGTGGTGGCGAGCATCAGGCCATTCCGATCCATGATCTTGCCGCGACTCGCCGGCAGCTCGAGCGTACGCTCGAAGCGCACTGCCCCCTGCCGTTGATAGAAAGCGTTACCGGGCCCCTGAATCCAGAATGCCCGAGCCGCCAGCGTCACGAAAGCCAGGAAGATCAGAAAGACGACCAGCTTCGAGCGCCACATCGGCAAGCTGACCGACAGCATCGGGCTCGACGAGAATTGGACGCCACGATCGCTGTGGCGGGCGCGCAGATTATCTGGCGGCTTCTTCATGGCCGCCCCCCACCCATGGCACCGGACTTGCCGGACATGATGGCCTCTGCCGCCGCAGCTGCCGCGCGATTCTCACGCGCAAGCCGTTCGTCGCGTGCCGCGCGCGCAGCTTGCGCCGCATGGCTTGCACGCGCTTCGTCGGCAGCGTGCGCCGCATGCGACGACGCCGCGGCGCGAGCAGAGGCGGACGGCGCCGACGATTTGGTCGGGGCTGGCGCAGGGGATTTCGGGACGGCGACCGGTGCCGCGGGCTTCGGCGCGATGGCCTGCGCCGGCGCTTGCGAGCGTGCCACCGGCGGTGCCGGCTTATCCGACTTCGCCGGCGTCGTCACGGCGGACACGGATGCCGGCATCGGCGCGATCTTCACCGCGCTGCCGTCGTCGTTCAGATATTCGGTCCGTCCTGCCGTTACCGCACTCATCGTCAACTGGTTGCTGCTGATGTCTTCGACACGCGAGGTCTTCGACAGCGCGCTTTGCTCGTACTGCAACCGCGTCCAATCCTGTTGCAGGCTTTGCTGCTGACCTTGTGCGCGCTCCAGATCGACGAAAACGCGCCGCTGCTGGTACGTCGAGTTGACGACCGACAGGGCGCAGGCGATTAAGGCGAGCAACAGGAATGCATCGAGGCGGCTCATGCACGCCCCCCACGCGCCGGACGATAGCCGGCACGCGTTGGTGCGTTCGCACCATCAGCCTGACCCGCGTCGTACGGCGCGACTTTCTCGGCCACGCGCATCACGGCCGAACGCGCGCGCGGGTTCGCGCCGACCTCGGCCGCGCCCGGCAACAGACGCGCTACGCGACGCAACGGCGGCGTCGGCAACGCATCTGCGCGGATAGGCAGACGACGGTCCAGCGTAGGCGCGGACGAATGCTTTTGCATGAACTGTTTGACGATGCGGTCTTCAAGCGAATGAAAGCTGATCACCACCAACCTGCCGCCGACTTCCAAAGCGGCAAGGGCCGCGTCCAACGTTATCTGCAGCTCCGCAAGCTCTTGATTGACGTGAATCCGTAGAGCCTGAAAGGTGCGGGTGGCCGGGTCCTTGCCCTTCTCGCGAGTTTTGACGGTGCTCGCCACGAGTGCGGCAAGCTCGCCTGTTCGGGAGAGAGGACCGAGCGCATCGGACGCTGCCCGGCGAGCAGCAATCGCCTTTGCAATCGAAAAAGCAAACCGTTCTTCCCCATAATCTCGTATCACCCTCGTCATATCGTCGACCGACGCGTGCGCCAGCCATTGCGCGGCGGATTCACCGCGCGTGGTGTCCATTCGCATATCCAATGGACCATCGGCGCGAAAGCTAAATCCTCGCGAGGCGTCGTCCAATTGCGGCGACGACACCCCCAGATCCAGCAACACGCCCGATACCGCGGCAATGCCGCGCGTCGCCAGCGCATCCGCCAGCGTGGCAAAACTATGGTGGACGATGTCGAATCCCGCGCCATCGGCCAGTGCCGCCTGCTCGGCCTTTACCGCATCCGCAGCGGCGATCGCCGTGGGATCCTTGTCGAAGGCCAGCAGTTGCGCACCCGGCGCCAGCAGGCGCAACACCGCCCGGCTATGGCCGCCTCGCCCGAACGTACCGTCGACATAGATGCCATCCCGACGCCACACAAGGGCATCGACCGCATCGTCGAGCAGCACCGTTCGGTGCAGGAATTCGTTGTCAGCCGCGTTTGGCATCACGTCACGCCTTGCGGCTTAGAAACTGAAATTCTTCAGAGCATCGGGCATGCCTTGCGACATGGCAGCCTGCTCCTTCGCAGCATAGGTCTGCGCATCCCAGACTTCGAAATGACTGCCCATACCGAGCAACATCACCTCCTTCTCCAGGTTCGCCGCCATCCGCAGCTCCGGCGACACGAGCACCCGCCCGGTCCCGTCCATCTCGACGTCCGATGCATTCCCAAGGAAAATCCGACGCCACCAGTGCGCGTCCATCGGCAATGCGGCGATCTTTGTGCGAAACACTTCCCATTCGGGACGTGGAAACAACAGCAGGCAACCGTCGGGATGCTTCGTGATGGTCACACGACCCTCAGCCTGTCCCTGCAGCGCGTCACGATGCCGGGTCGGAATCGACATCCGCCCCTTCGCATCGAGAGTTAGCGCTGACGCACCCTGGAACACGCCCCTGCCTCCTGGACGATCCGTCTATCCGGTCCGCCCACGCTGTTTCCGTCGCTCACACACCGTCGCGAGCACCCCCGCTTCCGGACAAATTTCACACAAAAATGCACTTTCCCACACCTTTTCCCACTTTAGAGTAAGCCTCCTGCCGGGTCAAGGTCGCTGCAACGATTTCGATCAATTTTTATCCGCCAGAACAATGACTTACAGGCATCTTCTCATGTACGCCGGACAAAATTATCAATGAAATGAAGGCGATAGGAATTCTTGTGAAAGTGAAGCGTGAGAACTGGAAAGGAAAGGGATGCGCCGCCGAGGAAAACAGTGACGTAATTAGCGGAAGAAGGCGGCATGAAGCGGGCGTATTTCACGCACAAGCCGTAGAAATTACGCGCCGCGCCAGCAAATCGGAAAATACGTCCCGACGTGCGAATCAATCGCGAAAAAGGATGGCATCTCGAAAAAATCAGGGGTCGGCCGACGCTTGGCGAGCCCGATCCGACACCCGGCGTGATCGCCCCGTCTCCGCGCAGCGATACAGAAACGTATCGAATTAGCGCGGCGAGAGGCCCGGACCGGCTGAACGCACGCTGCTCGCAGGCACCCGCGCGAGCGACTACAAATAGTAGGCGGTCTTCGTCATGACCTTCGACGCCGCACGCATCACTTGCGTGATCGGGAATGGCAAATCGACACCGCCCGCATCGGTCGCACTTTGCGCGTGCGCCATTTCATCGGTACGCATCTGCGTCACGACAGCGCGCGATGCCGCGTCGCCGGCCGGCAGGTCGTCGAGATGGCCCGCCAGATGATGTTCCACCTGACGTTCGGTCTCCGCCATGAAACCGAGGCTGACGCGGTCACCGAGGCGCCCCGCGGCGAAGCCGATGGCCAGCGCGCCCGTGTACCAAAGCGGATTCAGCAGACTCGGACGAGAGTCCAGCGCCTTCAGGCGGCTGGCAGTCCAGGCAAGATGGTCTTCTTCCTCACGTGCGGCGTGCGAGAACGCCACGCGCAGCTTCTCCGTGCGGGTCGCCAATTTCTGCGCCTGGTATAAGGCCTGCGCACAGACCTCGCCAACGTGATTCACTCGCATCAAACCGGCCGCGTGACGCTTCTCTTCCGGCGTCAATGTCGCGTCGCTATCCGGATGGGCCGCTGCCGGGTCGGGGCGTGCCGAACGCGTTACCCCTGTCAGCGACCGTAGGCCACGATCGAACTCGACGATCCAGTTGTCGAACATAATGCACCCCGCGAGAAAGACAATAGCGCATGGTAACAAAGGTTCGACATGGGGGGATTGCTGGCGGGAGACCACTACGCGCGCGACGATCCGGCGGCGGTGCGCGCGCGCAACGCCTGTTTCGACGAGCGCGCACTCAGCGGTGTCAGCGCCGGCGAGCCCTCGCCAGGGCGCTCGCACGCTTCGCATGACCCGCCGCGTCCCTACTTGGGGAGATCGCGTAATTCGCGGCGCAGAATCTTGCCGACCGGCGTCTTCGGCAAAGACTCTCGAAATACCACCATACGCGGCATTTTGTAGGGGGTCAGCCGCTCGCGGCAGTGAGCCAGCACGGTGGCCTCGTCGAGCGTTTCATCGCGGCGCACGATAAACAGTTTGACCGACTCGCCGGAACGCGCGTCCGGCACTCCCACCGCCGCTACCTCGGCCACCCCTCGCAGCGACGCCACGACATCCTCAATCTCGTTAGGGTACACATTGAAGCCGGACACCAGGATCATGTCCTTCTTGCGATCGACCAGTTTCAAGTTCCCGTCGGCATCGAATCGCGCAATGTCGCCCGTGCGGAAATAGCCGTCCGGCGTCATCGCATCCCGCGTCTCATCGGGCTTTTGCCAATAACCGGCCATGACCTGCGGCCCCTTCACGCACAACTCACCGGAGTCGCCATACGGCACGTCGTGATCGTCGGCATCGCGAATAGCGATATCGGTGGACGGCATCGGCATGCCGATCGAACCGGTGAAGACATTCGCGATCGCCGAGGTGCTGCTGACGATCGGCGAGGTCTCGGACAGCCCGTACCCTTCCACCAGCAGTCGTCCGGTCAACGCTTCCCAGCGTTTTGCGACGGTCTCCTGCACGGCCATGCCGCCGCCTACCGCCACCACCAGTTGTGAGAAATCGGCCTTACCGATGTCGGGGTGATTCAGCAGCGCGTTATACAGCGTGTTGACGGCCGGAAAGATATTGACGGGATAGCGCGCGAGAACCTTGATGACAGCCGGCAGATCGCGCGGATTCGGCATCAGCAGGACTTTGCCGCCGATGCGCAAGGGGAACAGTCCGCAGACCGTCAGCGCGAAAATGTGATACAGCGGCAGCGCCGCCGCGATAATCATCTGCGAGCCCTCCCCGCCGTTCGGCAATTGCGCCAGCGCCGGCCGGAACCACGCCTCGGCTTGCAGCGTATTCGCGAGCAAATTGCGATGCAACAGTATCGCGCCCTTGGCGACGCCGGTCGTACCACCGGTATATTGCAAAATGGCGATGTCGTCGGGCGATAGCGACACGGGCGCAAAGCTGCGCTTGCGGCCGATCGCCAGCGCAGCATGCCAGCCGTCGTGCTGCGGCAGATCCCAAGCCGGGACCACCCGTTTGACGTGGCGCAGCACGATATCGACGGCGACGCCCTTCGCGCCCAACATGGCGCCGACTGACGTCACCAGCACGTGACGGATCGTCGTTTCCGGCAACGCTTTCTGCAGCGTTGCCGCAAAGTTTTCCAGGATGACAATGGCCTCGGCGCCGCTGTCGCGGAGCTGCTGCCCAAGTTCCCGAGGCGTGTAGAGCGGATTGACGTTGACGACGATGCAGCCGGCGCGCATTGCCCCGAACAACGCGACCGGATACTGCAGCACGTTCGGCAGCATGATGGCCACGCGCGTGCCCTTTTTCAGGCCGAGCGCTTGAAGCCAGCCCGCGAAGGCGGTCGCATCGTCGGCAAGACGCTGATAACTGATGGCCTGCCCCATGCAGACGAATGCCTCTCGCGCGGCGTACTTCCGACAGCTCTCCTCGATCAAACTGACCAGCGTCTCACCGGGCGGGATCGTAATCTCCGCCGGTACGCCGAGCGGGTAGCGTGCTACCCAAGGCCGCGCCGGCCGGCCGTTGCCGGTATTCAGATTCGAAGGGTCCACCCGATCCAGCACGGGGTTGCCCTCAGACTCGTACTGTGTTGTCTCCATCCTTATCTCCACCCGACGTCGTATCACGTGATTGTCGTGCCACGGCGGTGTCGATCTTGGCGTCGACTCTGCCGCGGCCCTGGAGCGCGACACCACGAGGTCATACGCGCACCCTGCGCGTCAACACGTTGTCACGATCCGGTCCAGTCATTCCGGGGCTCGGTCTTTTTTAGCATGACCGTTCTTTTTCGACATCGTAGCGGTCGGATCGACGGGGAGCAAGTGATTAGACCGTAGACTCAGTCTGAGTCAGCAGCCCGACACGTGGTGTCATATGCTCCCAAGAGAGGCATCGTCCGTCCTGGTATCACGCATCCTCGCTCTTTTTTCCGAAGTAAGGACGTAATTGCCGCATTCGCGACGGGCGAGCCGAAAGGACCGCGCGGATCGATTCAGACGCTGGCCATTTCCATCGCAGTCTCCGGTGATACCTCGACGAGGCAGTCATAGAAGGAGGCCGAATTACCCAGGTCTGTCAGCGCTTGGCTGGTCAACTCATTGACGTTGCGGCCATCGGACGCCAGCTTGCGCCACCAGATGCCCATACCGACCACGACGCCTCGGCGCGCCCGATCAGTGACATCGGCGCGCGCGGTCAGCGTGCCCCGGTCGTTGAAAATTCGGACCTGTCTTCCATCGACGATGCCGCGCGCCACCGCATCTTCCGGATGGATCTCGATCCGCGGCACCTTCTCGGTTTTCCGCAGACTGTCGATATTGACGAAAGTCGTATTGAGAAAGTGTCGCGCAGGCGGCGAAATCATCGTCAGCGGGAATCGTTGCGCCAAAGCGGGATCGTGCTCGACCGACTCACGCGGCGGCAGATAATCGGGAAGCGGATCCTGGCCCAAGGCAGCGAGCGTCGACGAGAGGAATTCGCACTTTCCAGATGGCGTGCGGAAGCCGCCTTCGGCGAAGGGCGCATCCGGCAAGGCCAAGCGCGCCCAGCCGTCGCGCTGCAGTTGCGCGGCATCGACGCCACCCATCAGCGGATCGTCCCAGCGAAACGCCTGTTCCAGCAGTGCCTGGTCGCTATCGAACAGCGCTGGCTCGGTCAGCCCCATCGCACGCGCGATACCGCGAAAGATCTCGGTATTGGGCTTGGCACCGGCCAACGGCGCGATCGACGGCTGATTCACCATCACATACGTATGTCCGTACGACTTATGGACATCGAGGTGTTCGAGCTGCGTGGTGGCGGGTAACAACAGATCCGCATAATCGGCGGTGTCGGTCTGAAAATGTTCCAGCACGATCGTAAACAGGTCTTCGCGAGCAAAACCAGCGACGACCTTATTCGAATCCGGCGCGACGGCGACCGGATTCGAGTTGTACACGATGACGGCCTCGACTTTGGGCCCGAAGTCGCGGCCCTCGTAGCGGTCGGCCACGACGCCGCCTGGATGCGTCAATGCATCCCCAATCGCGCTCATATTGATGCTACGGGGTATTTTGCCGCCGGGCAGCAAATCCGGCCGCTGAAGCCGGGCGTCGTCGACGGGCGCATAGCCGGACGTCGACAACAGCATGCCGCCCGCGCGATGCCGCCATGCACCGGTCAGCGCCGGCAGACACGCGATGGCGCGCACCGCATTGCCGCCACCGTAGACGCGCTGCATGCCGTAATTCAATCGGATCATCGACCGCTTCGACGCGCCGTACGCGTGGGCGAGCGCCACCAATTGCGCCACCGGAATGTCGCAGGTGGCGGCAGTCCGCTCAGGCGTCCACTGCGACGCGCGCTCCCTCAAGGCGTCGAATCCGACTGTGTAACACGCGACATAGTCCGCATCGATATAGTCGTGCTCGACCAGCAGATGAATCAATCCGAGTGCGAGCGCGCCGTCGGTTCCGGGTCGCAACGCAATATGTTCATGGCATTTCTCGGCGGTCAGGGACCGGTAGGGATCGATGGCAATCAGCGTCGCGCCACGCCGCTTGGCCTCCTGCGCGCGCGTCCAGAAATGGAGGCTGGAGGTTACCGGATTGCTGCCCCAGATCAGAATGAGGTCGCTTTCCTCGGTGAACTCGACCCGCGCCCCGACGCTTCCGCCATAGGTGTGCTTCAGCCCCGCTGCACCTGCCGATGCACAAATTGTCCGTTCGAGGCGGGATGCACCCAGTACATTCAACAGCCGCGCGGCAATCGACTCTCCTTGCAACAGGCCCATCGTGCCGGCATAGCTGTAGGGCAAGATCGCCTCGGGACTCCGCTGGGCGATCTCGCCCAAGCGGCTGGCTGCCAATGCGTAAGCCGCCTCCCAGGAAATCGGCTCGAACTGTCCGCTCCCCTTCGGGCCCACTCGGCGCATCGGCTGCGTCAAGCGATCGCGGTGATAGGTGCGCTCGGTATATCGCGACACCTTGGTGCACAACACCCCTTGCGTCGGCGGATGATCGGGGTCGCCCTTGACCGATATCGCCTTGCCATCCTGGACCGTAATCCGCATCGCACAGGTATCGGGACAATCGTGCGGACAGACAGCCCGCACCGACTGCGTCGTCGCTTCCGATCCGCTCGGCGTGGCGACCGGCTGGGTCGGGGCAGGAATGTCGATAATTTCGGACGAGGGCATAGTGAAAGATCTTGCAAACGCCAGTGGCGGATTCGATGGATGCGGCCGCGTGCTTTTGCGCCGTCGCGCGGCGGCGCAGACCGACGTAGGGGCTAGCATGCCGCTACCCTGTGGCCCGAATCGATCACAGGGTTATTCGGCGTATTGTAGTGTTTTTAAAAGATGCCTTGCGTGCCAGGGCTGATCGCCGGCGCAGCTGATCACGTAAAGCAACACCTGGCGACGTCGACACCGCTTCGAGAGGGCGCATTCGATCGGATCTATCGCCCAGGTCAGAGATCGGCTCGGGCAGCACGCTCGAAACCCTGCCTCAGCGGCCCGTAATGTGACCAGACGCGCTGGATATAGCGTCGGCGCGCCTTTGCCCGACGGGGCGCACTGCCCGCGTTGTATGCGCCGACCGCGGTCCAGCCGTAACCATGTCGTGCGATCAATGCGGCCAGAATCTCGGCGCCCACCATGACAGACAGGCAGGGCTTGCCGAGCAGACTCTCTCGATCGATTCCGCGACGCGCCAATCCGGGCAGATGAATGCTGTTGATCTGCATTAATCCGATATCCCATGTGCCATCGGTGTTCCGATGAAGAGCGTCCGGGCGGAGGTTCGACTCGACCGTCGCAATCGCTTCCAATAGCGGGGGATCGATGCGATACCGTGCGCCCGCGCGCTCAAAACAGAATGCCGCGCTGGTCGAGGACGCAGACCACAAAGTCAACGCCGTGGCACACCGACAAGCGAAACGCGCTGCACCGGTGTTTCTGCACCGCGCGCCCTTGCCTTGCGGAATACGCCTGTTTCGCATCGCCATCTTGCCCTCCCCGGACATTGCCCGATTGCCATCATCGAGCAAGGAAGCCGGTCCGACTATGGGAATGATCCCGTCGCATGGCGGTATGACTAAACGGCCGATGTTTTGGCTAAACGCGGTGCGCAAGCGCTGCGCGCCGCGCTGACGTCGAGTCGCGCGAGGCGGGTAAGGTGGTGGCGTGTGGCGTAGTACAAAGCCAAACGCCCCGTGCACGGGTTAAGGTGTCACGGGGCGTCTGGTTACAGCGTAGGGAGCCTGACGATTACCTACTTTCACACGGGCAATCCGCACTATCATTGGCGTGGAGTCGTTTCACGGTCCTGTTCGGGATGGGAAGGGGTGGGACCGACTCGCTATGGTCATCAGGCAAAGGGGTTGTGCTGCTGAGGTTTAAAGCTCAACAACACCAATCTGGAAGAAGTTCATCTCGGTACGACTCTTGGGTTGAGCGTGTATCGGGCACATTCACCGATAATCTCACCTAGCGCGTCTGGCTGCGTCACACTTCACATGTGCCGTCTCACGTCCAAACGTACTGGTTATAGGATCAAGCCTCACGGGCAATTAGTACTGGTTAGCTAAGGACATTACTGTCCGTACACACCCAGCCTATCAACGTCCTGGTCTCGAACGACCCTACAGGGGAATCAAGTTCCCAGGGATATCTCATCTTAAGGCGAGTTTCCCGCTTAGATGCTTTCAGCGGTTATCTCTTCCGAACATAGCTACCCGGCGATGCCACTGGCGTGACAACCGGTACACCAGAGGTTCGTCCACTCCGGTCCTCTCGTACTAGGAGCAGCCCCCTTCAAATATCCAACGCCCACGGCAGATAGGGACCAAACTGTCTCACGACGTTTTAAACCCAGCTCACGTACCTCTTTAAATGGCGAACAGCCATACCCTTGGGACCGGCTACAGCCCCAGGATGAGATGAGCCGACATCGAGGTGCCAAACACCGCCGTCGATATGAACTCTTGGGCGGTATCAGCCTGTTATCCCCAGAGTACCTTTTATCCGTTGAGCGATGGCCCTTCCATACAGAACCACCGGATCACTATGACCTGCTTTCGCACCTGCTCGACTTGTGGGTCTCGCAGTTAAGCACGCTTATGCCATTGCACTATGAGCACGATTTCCGACCGTACTTAGCGTACCTTCGTACTCCTCCGTTACACTTTGGGAGGAGACCGCCCCAGTCAAACTGCCTACCATGCACTGTTCCCAATCCCGATTCAGGGACCAAGGTTAGAACCGCAAACAAACCAGGGTGGTATTTCAAGGTTGGCTCCAACAGAACTGGCGTCCCGTCTTCATAGCCTCCCACCTATCCTACACAGATTTGTTCACAATCCAATGCAAAGCTACAGTAAAGGTTCATGGGGTCTTTCCGTCTAGCCGCGGGGAGATTGCATCATCACAAACACTTCAACTTCGCTGAGTCTCGGGAGGAGACAGTGTGGCCATCGTTACGCCATTCGTGCAGGTCGGAACTTACCCGACAAGGAATTTCGCTACCTTAGGACCGTTATAGTTACGGCCGCCGTTTACCGGGACTTCAATCAAGAGCTTGCACCCCATCATTTAATCTTCCGGCACCGGGCAGGCGTCACACCCTATACGTCCACTTTCGTGTTTGCAGAGTGCTGTGTTTTTATTAAACAGTCGCAGCCACCAGTTTATTGCAACCCCTTCACCCTCCTGGCGCAGGCCAGTCAAGCTACAAGGGCGTACCTTATCCCGAAGTTACGGTACCAATTTGCCGAGTTCCTTCTCCCGAGTTCTCTCAAGCGCCTTAGAATACTCATCTCGCCCACCTGTGTCGGTTTGCGGTACGGTCTTGTTAAACTGAAGCTTAGAGGCTTTTCTTGGGACCACTTCCAATTGCTTCGCGCCTAAGCGCTCGCCTCGTACCCTTGAATTCCGCGCCCGGATTTGCCTAAGCGCCTTCTCCAATACAAGGACCGGGACTTCCAACACCCGGACAACCTTCCGCGATCCGTCCCCCCATCGCATTTAACAATGGTGCAGGAATATTAACCTGCTTCCCATCAGCTACGCATTTCTGCCTCGCCTTAGGGGCCGACTCACCCTACGCCGATGAACGTTGCGTAGGAAACCTTGGGCTTACGGCGAGGGGGCTTTTCACCCCCTTTATCGCTACTCATGTCAGCATTCGCACTTCTGATACCTCCAGCATCCTTCTCAAGACACCTTCACAGGCTTACAGAACGCTCTCCTACCATGCACAATAAATTGTGCATCCGCAGCTTCGGTATATAGCTTAGCCCCGTTACATCTTCCGCGCAGGACGACTCGATCAGTGAGCTATTACGCTTTCTTTAAAGGATGGCTGCTTCTAAGCCAACCTCCTGACTGTTTTAGCCTTCCCACTTCGTTTCCCACTTAGCTATATTTGGGGACCTTAGCTGGCGGTCTGGGTTGTTTCCCTCTTGACACCGGACGTTAGCACCCGATGTCTGTCTCCCGTGATTGCACTCTTCGGTATTCGGAGTTTGCTATGACGAAGTAATCCGCAATGGACCCAACAATCATTACAGTGCTCTACCCCCGAAGGTGATACACGAGGCACTACCTAAATAGTTTTCGGAGAGAACCAGCTATTTCCAGACTTGTTTAGCCTTTCACCCCTATCCACAGCTCATCCCCTAATTTTTCAACATTAGTGGGTTCGGACCTCCAGTACGTGTTACCGCACCTTCATCCTGGCCATGGATAGATCGTCTGGTTTCGGGTCTACGCCCAGCAACTAAAGCGCCCTATTCGGACTCGCTTTCGCTACGCCTTCCCTAGTCGGTTAAGCTTGCTACTGAACGTAAGTCGCTGACCCATTATACAAAAGGTACGCAGTCACCCCACAAGGAGGCTCCTACTGTTTGTATGCATGCGGTTTCAGGATCTATTTCACTCCCCTCCCGGGGTTCTTTTCGCCTTTCCCTCACGGTACTGGTTCACTATCGGTCGATTACGAGTATTTAGCCTTGGAGGATGGTCCCCCCATATTCAGACAGGATTTCACGTGTCCCGCCCTACTTGTCGTACCCCTAGTTCCACACATCAGTTTTCGCATACAGGGCTATCACCTGCTACGGCCGCACTTTCCAGAGCGTTCTGCTAACTGTCATGCTAAAAGGTACAAGGCTCTTCCCATTTCGCTCGCCACTACTTTGGGAATCTCGGTTGATTTCTTTTCCTGCAGCTACTTAGATGTTTCAGTTCACTGCGTTCGCCCCACATGACCTATGTATTCAGTCATGGGTACTCCATTAGGAGTGGGTTTCCCCATTCGGACATCTCCGGATCAAAGCTTGTTTGCCAGCTCCCCGAAGCTTTTCGCAGGCTACCGCGTCCTTCATCGCCTGTAATCGCCAAGGCATCCACCACATGCACTTATTCGCTTGACCCTATAACGAGTACGTCTGCATCGCTGCACACGTCGCGCTATAGGTGAGTATCGGTATTTGTGCCGTATTCCAAATTCTTGTGTGCCTCTCTCAAGACACACTGCTTTGAGATACTTCTCGATACAATCTCAACCCAAATTTTGTGACACCACACACACCATCTCTAATGTGCATCGCATCACGATTGAATTGAACTTCTTCCAAATTGTTAAAGAACGACAGCCGATTTTGGTATCTCTACCAAGTCAGTGTTAGGCCAAGCCTAAGCTAAAACACACTCATCGATGTTCAACCGCAACATCGCCAAATATCTTTTAGCTTAAGGTTTGGTGGAGGCTAACGGGATCGAACCGTTGACCCTCTGCTTGCAAAGCAGATGCTCTCCCAGCTGAGCTAAGCCCCCAATATTGCTACTGTAGGTACATCTCTCCAGCTGCTGGAACTACAGTCGAGCCCGAGCAACCAAAGACTAGATGGTGGGTCTGGTTGGATTCGAACCAACGACCCCCGCCTTATCAAGACGGTGCTCTAACCGACTGAGCTACAGACCCTACAGCCTGTCGTATGACAGCCGATAAGCGTGAGCGCTTAACTTACGTTGCGTTAAGCTCGAGAAAGGAGGTGATCCAGCCGCACCTTCCGATACGGCTACCTTGTTACGACTTCACCCCAGTCACGAATCCCACCGTGGTAAGCGCCCTCCTTGCGGTTAAGCTACCTACTTCTGGTGAAACCCGCTCCCATGGTGTGACGGGCGGTGTGTACAAGACCCGGGAACGTATTCACCGCGGCATGCTGATCCGCGATTACTAGCGATTCCAACTTCATGCACTCGAGTTGCAGAGTGCAATCCGGACTACGATCGGTTTTCTGGGATTAGCTCCACCTCGCGGCTTGGCAACCCTCTGTACCGACCATTGTATGACGTGTGAAGCCCTACCCATAAGGGCCATGAGGACTTGACGTCATCCCCACCTTCCTCCGGTTTGTCACCGGCAGTCTCCTTAGAGTGCCCTTGCGTAGCAACTAAGGACAAGGGTTGCGCTCGTTGCGGGACTTAACCCAACATCTCACGACACGAGCTGACGACAGCCATGCAGCACCTGTGTATCGGTTCTCTTTCGAGCACCCCCTAATCTCTCAGGGGTTCCGACCATGTCAAGGGTAGGTAAGGTTTTTCGCGTTGCATCGAATTAATCCACATCATCCACCGCTTGTGCGGGTCCCCGTCAATTCCTTTGAGTTTTAATCTTGCGACCGTACTCCCCAGGCGGTCAACTTCACGCGTTAGCTACGTTACTAAGGAAATGAATCCCCAACAACTAGTTGACATCGTTTAGGGCGTGGACTACCAGGGTATCTAATCCTGTTTGCTCCCCACGCTTTCGTGCATGAGCGTCAGTGTTGGCCCAGGGGGCTGCCTTCGCCATCGGTGTTCCTCCGCATATCTACGCATTTCACTGCTACACGCGGAATTCCACCCCCCTCTGCCAGACTCTAGCTTGCCAGTCACAAATGCAGTTCCCAGGTTGAGCCCGGGGATTTCACATCTGTCTTAACAAACCGCCTGCGCACGCTTTACGCCCAGTAATTCCGATTAACGCTTGCACCCTACGTATTACCGCGGCTGCTGGCACGTAGTTAGCCGGTGCTTATTCTTCCGGTACCGTCATCAGACCAGGATATTAGCCCAGTCCTTTTCTTCCCGAACAAAAGTGCTTTACAACCCGAAGGCCTTCTTCACACACGCGGCATTGCTGGATCAGGCTTTCGCCCATTGTCCAAAATTCCCCACTGCTGCCTCCCGTAGGAGTCTGGGCCGTGTCTCAGTCCCAGTGTGGCTGGTCGTCCTCTCAGACCAGCTACAGATCGTCGCCTTGGTAGGCCTTTACCCCACCAACTAGCTAATCTGCCATCGGCCGCCCCTATAGCGCGAGGTCCGAAGATCCCCCGCTTTCATCCGTAGATCGTATGCGGTATTAATCCGGCTTTCGCCGGGCTATCCCCCACTACAGGACACGTTCCGATGTATTACTCACCCGTTCGCCACTCGTCAGCGGAGCAAGCTCCCTGTTACCGTTCGACTTGCATGTGTAAGGCATGCCGCCAGCGTTCAATCTGAGCCAGGATCAAACTCTTAAGTTTAATCTCTGTTACTGTTTTCTATTCTTCCGAATAGGTCGCTCAACTCAAGAATCAACAAGAAGTACAAACCGAAGTTCGTACGACTTACTTTCTTCTCTTGTGCGAGCTCTTGATACTTTTGCTTGAATCCCGTGACGAATCACCGGACCTGCAACTCCATCAAGCGCCCACACTTATCGGCTGTAAATTTTTAAAGAACCGTTTAACGACTGGCTGGACATTTCCCCGCACTAGGCGACCCGTCGATTACTGCTATACTACTTTGCTTCGTCGTTCGCAGCGTTGCTTTGCTGCAGAACAGAAGCGAGATTATGTACCGCACTCCTCGCTTCGTCAAGCACTTTTTTGCAGACTCGTTTGCGATATTTCTAGATCCACCCAAGAAACATCCCAATCGGCAAAAAGCTGCTCGACCACTTCACCCTCAGAAACACACCCAAGAACAAAGCCACCGCCACTTCCTGGCAATAAGAAAGCACCCTTAAAAACAAGCACTTTTCTTGCCACCACCCCCCGCCGCTTCGCTGCTTGCGCTGCGTTGTTTGCAGCGGGGAGGCGAATAATAGGACACTCTTCCGAACTTTGCAATATCCCCTACGAAATTTGTGGGTATTGCCTTCATCGCGCCTCCTCCCTGCGCAATCACGTCGGCCATCGGACTTGGTACACTGCGCCAGCGACGTATTCGTCACGATATAGCGGATCGATCTACTACGTTCGCACGAAGAAGAAATCGACATCGATCGCTACCTGCATCGTCAGCCACCAAGGAGAACCTCGTGTTTCTGTCCACCCGCCGCGCCCTCTTACGTCATACCCTGTCCAGCCTGCTGCTGGCCGCTGCTACGCTGCTGCCGTTATCGGCCGCGCACGCCGAATCCCAAAAGGTCAGCGTGTTGTACGCCGGGTCGCTCGTCAACTTAATGGAACATAGCGTCGGCCCCGCGTTCACAAAGGAAACCGGCATCGCCTTCGAAGGTTATGCGGGCGGTTCGAACAAGGTGGCCAACGAGATCAAGGGCAAGCTGCGTCGCGGTGATATCTTCATCAGCGCCAGCCCGAAGGTCAACGATACGCTGATGGGTGAGGCCAACGGTAACTGGGTGACCTGGTACGCGTCGTTTGCGGAATCGCCGCTCGTCATCGGCTATAACCCGAAAAGCAAGTTCGCCAAGGACCTGAAAACGAAGCGCTGGGACGAGGTATTGGCAATGCCCGGCATTCGTATCGGGCGCACCGATCCGAAGCTGGATCCGAAAGGACGCTTTACCGTCAACTTCGTCGAACACGCGGCCACGGTCTACGGCAAGCCGGACCTCTTGAAACAAACCCTCGGCTCGGAGGAGAATCCGGCTCAGGTGCTGCCGGAAGAAACGTTGGTCGGCCGTCTGCAATCGGGACAGCTCGACGCCGGATTTTTCTACTCGACCGAAACGTCGGATCTGAAGATTCCCGCGATCACGCTGCCGGCGGCGTTAAAAGAAAAGGCACAGTACACGCTGACCATCCTGAACAATGCGCCTAACGCCGAAGGGGCACAACGTTTCGTGTCCTGGCTCCTGAGCCCGGCAGGTCAAGCCTTGTTGAAGGAACACGGTATCGATGTCGTGACGCCGAAGGTCAGCGGCGATGTCGCCACCGTCCCCGCGGCGCTGCATAGCCAACTGCCGCCGCAATAACAGTCGTTCGCGACGACGATGGAGCAGCATGCGCGACGCCCGCCCGGCAAACGGAAGCAAACGGACGCCCTCGTGGCTGTCTTTCAATAGAAACACGCCTCGCGACCCGAGCGATCTTGCGCCGTCGGCGGATCCGTCCGGCATTGCCTCGAACGATCCGCTGCCTGTCACGTCGGGCCGCGCGGCGCGCCGGCCCCTCGGGCCGACGCCGCTTGCCTGGCTCGGCGCCCTGCTCGCGCTTTACCTCTGCGCGCCGCTGCTCGCCAGCGTCCCCCATATCGCATCTGCAGGCTGGTCCAGCGTCGAATGGCGGACGCTGATTGGCGCCACTGGCGTATCCGCCGCCAGCGCGACGCTGGCAGCCGCGATCGTCGCCATCACCGGCGTGCCGCTGGGGTACTGGCTTGCAAGACGACCAACGCGCTTCGCCAGCGTCGTCTCCTTCGTCGTGCAGTTGCCGCTCGCCCTCCCGCCGCTGACCAGCGGCGTCTTGTTGCTCTTCCTGCTCGGTCCATACAGCTTCCTGGGCGAATGGACCAATGGCGCGCTGACAGACTCTTTTATCGGCATCCTGCTTGCCGGCATCTTCGTATCGGCACCGTTTCTGATCGTTGCTGCGCGTAGTGCCTTTGCCGCCGTCGATCCGACCTTCGAAGACGTGGCCGCGACGCTCGGCCATCGTCCCTATGCGCGTTTCTTCACGATTTCCTTGCCGCTGGCCTGGCCCGCGATCCGTGCCGGTCTGCTGCTGACCTGGTTGCGCGCCTTCGGCGAATTCGGGGCGACGGTCATGGTGGCCTACCATCCGTACTCGCTGCCTGTTTATACCTACGTCGCCTTCGGCAGCGTCGGTCTGCCGGCCATGCTGCCGATCATCGTGCCGACGCTTGGCGTGTCTCTCCTCGCCGCGCTATTGGTCGCATTGAACACCGTCTGGAAACCGTCGCGACGCGTGCGCGTGCGGAAGTTGGACGGACCGTCCGCGCGTCAGGCGAGCAGGTCGACACAGTCGTCGGGTGACAGCGCCGCCCAGGACGGCGACAAACACGAGGAAGGGGCGGCACCCCCTCCGCCCCTTTCGATTGCACTCGACACCCATGTCGGCAACTTTTCTCTAAAAGTCCGCTGGGCGCCGCGTGCGCGACGGCTCGCCATACTCGGCGAATCGGGCTCCGGAAAATCGATGACGCTACGCCTGCTCGCGGGACTGACTCGCGTCTCGCCTGACGGCAATGCGCGGGTCCTTATCCATGGCGGCCCGGTACAAGATTTGGCCGCCGAGGAACGGCACATTGCCTACGTACCCCAGGATTTCGGGTTGTTTCCCCATATGACGGTCGCCCAACAATGGGCTTATCCGCGAGATGCGCGCCCGGCAACTGTGGACGCCTGGTCTCGCCGGCTCGGCCTGGCCCATCTCGAAGACCGCTTTCCCGCCGAACTCTCGATCGGTCAGCGCCAACGGGTGTCGATCGCCCGCGCCTTGTCGCGGCATTGCAGCCTCATTCTGATGGACGAGCCCTTCTCGGCGCTCGATACGCCACGGCGACGCGCATTGCGCGCCAGTCTGCGACAGCTGCAACATGACATCGATGCGATAACGGTACTCGTCACCCATGATCCGGACGAGGCGGCGCAATTGGCCGATGAAATTCTGGTGCTCGACCACGGGCGCGTCCTGCAAGCGGGAGAAACATTCGAGATCTTCAGTCGTCCCGCGAACCCGGCGGTTGCGGCACTGCTCGGTCTATCGAATGTCGGCGTAGGAACGCTGGATGCCCACGGTCAGGTGGATGTGGGTGGTGACGTCCGGCTGCCGGTCGCGTGGGAGAAATTACGTGGCATGGAGGCGGGCGCGCGCGTGATGTGGCGCCTGGATCCCGACGCGATCCATCGCGTGCATGGCAACACGCGGGGCAACGACGGTTTCCCCGCCCTCATCGAGGATGTGCTGCTGGAAGATGGCCAGATCCGCCTGGGCGTCCGCATGGGCGACGCGGTCTTGAAATTACGCCCAGGGACCTGGCGCGCGGCGCCGGGACTGACGATCCGGCTCGGTCTCGACGACGATGCGCTCGACGTCTGGCCGCTAGCCGCTGGCGAGACTTAAGCGCGCGCTGCCTTGTAGCGTTTTTCCACTTCATCCCAATTGATGACTTCGTAGAAAGCCGAGATATAGTCAGGGCGGCGGCTTTGGTATTTCAAATAATAGGCGTGTTCCCAGACGTCGAGGCCTAAGATCGGCGTGTTGCCATGGGACAGCGGACTGTCCTGATTCGCACTGCTTTCGACGATCAAGCCGCCATCCGGCTTGACGCTCAGCCAAGCCCACCCGCTGCCGAATCGCGTCTGGGCCGCACGAGTGAAATGGTCCTTGAACGCGTCATACCCACCCAGTTCGTTGTCGATCGCCGCCGCCACATCCCCCTTTGGCTGTCCGCCGCCGCTGGGCGACATCACCGTCCAAAACAATGAATGGTTGGCATGGCCGCCGCCATGGTTGCGGATCGGGCCACGCACTTTTTCCGGGAGCGTCTCCAACTCGCGGAGCAACGCCTCCGCCGATTTCTCGCCGAGATTCGTGCCTTCGACGGCCGCATTCAATCCGTTGACATAGGTCTGGTGGTGCTTCGTATGATGGATTTCCATCGTCTTCGCATCGATATGCGGTTCCAGCGCGTCATAGGCGTACGGCAGTGCCGGTAAGGTATAAGCCATCGTATTCGCTCCTTGTTTGATCGGTCAGGGTGTCGGCATCGCGCGCCCGCCGCGACGTCGCCCCCACTTAGAAATGACGACACAATCTCTTTTCCTCATCCTAGCCTGAAGCGTTTCCCCATAGGCCCTGGCGGGGAAAGGGCTTTCTTCTCCTACAATGGCGACTATCGCTTCTCGCCGTCGTGCCGCATGCTGTCCAACGCTCCCCTCGCTATGTCAGATTCGTCTCCTCCCGCTGCGGCTAGCCTTTCGGCCGTCATACCGCGCTCGCCCGTCACCCGGCGACGCATTGCCATCATCGGTGCAGGGCCCGCCGGTCTGGCTGCGGCGGAGCGCCTGATTGCAAGCGATACGACGATGCGCGACGCGCAGATCGACCTCTACGACGCGATGCCGTCTGTCGGGCGGAAATTCCTTCGGGCCGGCATCGGCGGGCTGAACGTCACGCACAGTGAACCGTATGAGGCGTTCTGCGCGCGCTTCGGGTCCCGACCGGAATCGCTGCAACGTGCGCTCGACGCCTTCCCTCCCGACGCACTGCGGGCCTGGGCGAGCGGATTGGGCGTGGAGACGTTCGTCGGCACGTCGGGGCGCGTCTTTCCCGCGGAGATGAAGGCGGCGCCGCTACTGCGGGCTTGGTTACACCGGCTGCGCGCAGCGGGCGTCACCGTTCACACACGGCATCGCTGGCTGGGATGGGCGGCATCGGCTGATGCGGCGGCCGACCTATCGGAGGCGGGCTCGGCGGTGGCAGGCCCCGCCGAGGCCGGACCGACCCAAGGCGTCGCCGGCCGCGGGCGCGGCACGGTGCCGACGCTGCGCTTCGATACGCCCTCCGGCATCGTCGAGCAGCCGGCGGATGCCGTGGTATTGGCGCTGGGCGGCGGCAGTTGGCCACAGCTCGGCAGTGACGGCAGCTGGGTGCCTTGGCTTGAAGCGCAGCACATCCCCGTCAACCCGCTCCGCAGTGCGAACGGCGGTTTTGCCATCGCCTGGAGTGCGCATCTACGGGAACGGTTCGCCGGGGCGCCGCTCAAATCCGTTGCGCTGTCGTTCACCGATGCGTCGGGCGAGATCCACCGCCGGCAAGGGGAATGTGTCGTCTCCGCACGCGGCGTGGAAGGCAGTCTGATCTACGCGTTCTCACGGGCCTTGCGCGAATCGATCGAGGTCACGGGATCGGCTAGCTTCACGCTGGACCTGGTGCCTGGACGCGATGCCCTGGCGGTGGCTGACGCAGTGTCCCATCCGCGCGGCAGCCGATCCCTCTCGAGTCATCTGCAAAGCCGACTCGGCTTGACCGGCGTGAAAGCGGCCTTGCTATACGAAGTATTGGATAGGGCCGTGCTACAGGATTCGCAGGCGCTCGCCCACGCGATCAAGGCGCTGCCCTTGACGGTTCATGCGACGCTACCGTTGGCCGAAGCGATCAGTAGCGCCGGCGGCGTCGCGTTTGCGGCGCTGGACGACGATCTGATGGTGCGCCACATGCCGGGGGTCTTCGTCGCCGGAGAAATGCTGGATTGGGAAGCGCCCACTGGCGGCTATCTGCTGACCGCCTGTCTGGCGACCGGCCGACTGGCCGGGCAGGGTGTGACGCACTATATGGAACGTGGATCGCATGGCGTCGCGGTGGCCGCGCCGTCCCCCTAGCAACCCGGCCTGGCAGCCGGGGCAGGTCACACGCCGGTCAAGCGCCAGAGTGTCGTGGTCTCGGCCGCCCGCGCGGCATGCAAGGGATCATCGCGGTCCGACGCGCGCGGATGCAGCGGCTTGGCGGTGACTTTCCCCACGACCTTCAGTCCGGCCGCGGCGATCGCATCGGCCAGTTGCGTCGGCGTACGGAGGCCGAGATGTTCCGCGAAGTCGGACATGATCAGCCATCCTTCGCCGCCCGGCGCCAAGCGTGCCGCCAGCCCATCGAGAAAACCCAGCAACATCCGGCTGCCCGGGTCGTACACGGCCGCCTCGATCGGCGAGCTCGGCCGGGCGGGCAACCACGGCGGGTTGCAGACGATCAGCGCGGCGCGACCCGCCGCCTCGGGCGGAAACAGATCGTGCCGCACCAGATCGATCTGCGTCTCCAAGGCGTGCCGCGCGACATTCTCGGCGGCACAGGCCAGCGCGCGCGGATCGCTGTCGGTCGAGACGATCCGCGCCACGCCGCGACGCGCCAGCACGATCGACAGCACCCCCGTCCCCACGCCGATATCGAATGCCACCGGCGTGTCACGCAGCGCTGCCGGCAACGGCGCCTGCGCGACCAGATCGACATATTCGCCGCGAACCGGCGAAAACACGCCGTAGTGCGGATGGATTCGCCCGCCCGTTTGCGGGACCTCGACCCCTTTCTTGCGCCACTCGTAGGCGCCGATCACGCCGAGCAGCTCACGCATGGAAACGACCGAACCATCGTTGACGGGCGCGGCAAGGTGCGATGCCGCTGCGCGGGGGGCATCGGCCGAATCGGTATCGAACGCGACAGCGTCGCTATCCGCCGCGACGTCCGCTGCCGAATTCGCCTGTGCCTCCACCGCCGGCGAGGCAACGGCCGCCGGCCCGTAGACCCATTCGCATGCGCCGCGCACGTCCGGGGCACGACGCAAGGGCAGCCGGTAATCGCTGCCCAGAGGCAGTAGCAAGGCCCCCAGCGTCCGGGCACGCTGTGACTGTGCGAGCCGGTGCCGGTTGAATGCATCGGCGAGATGTCGGTCTGGTGCCTTCTCGGCGGCCGACGGCTTGCGCCCGGTCTTTTTTTCGATGCGACGCCCCAACGCCTGAAGCAGTTGCCGCGCATTCTGGAAATCGCCACGCCAGAGCAAGGCGGCGCCTTCGCACGCCAGCCGATAGGCTTGATCGGCCGGCATCGTATCGTCGGCGACGATCACGCGCTTCGGCACCGGCACGCCCGCCTCGGAACGCCAAAGCGCCTGATGCGTCACGCCGTTTTCTTCCCAGACCATCATCGGCACGTCGGCGGCCTGTCCCTTGCTGTCGTCACCGCTTGTCATTCTCAACCCCTTTCATTCCCGTCCTACCCCGCGACACAGCCCCCTCGACAGTCGATCTTTCGATCCCCTGCCCGGGACCCTGCGGGATAAATCATGTTCGCCGAAGGCAGGGTCTCACAACCGAGCGCTTCACGACAGCGTTGACCCGACTTATTGGTCAATTTCCGGTTTCATCGTTATGCTGGCGCCGAATCCGTGCAAATCCACGCAGCCAGGCAAGGACAGGGCGCGGCTCCTTTATTCCGAACGAGTGACTTCGACTTATGGCCAATACCTGGTTCCCGCAATGGCGTCGCGTTCCCGTCGATGCCCGCGACGGCGGCAGTCGCGTGATCGCCCCCGATGAGCGGCCGCCGCTCGGGCAATTGCTGCTGCTCGGCGCCCAGCATACCGTCGCGATGTTCGGCTCCACGGTACTCGCGCCGTTGCTGATGGGCTTCGATCCCAATCTCGCCATCCTGATGTCGGGCATCGGCACCTTGCTGTTCTTCCTGATCGTCGGCGGCCGCGTGCCGAGCTATCTGGGCTCGAGTTTCGGCTTCATCGGCGTCGTGATCGCCGTGAGCGGCTACAGCGGTCACGGCGTGAATGGCCAGATCGCCGACGCGCTCGGCGGTATCGTCGCCTGCGGCGCGGTATTCGCCTTGACGGGCTTAATTGTCATGGCAACTGGTTCGCGGTGGATCGAGGTGCTGATGCCACCGGTGGTGACCGGTGCCGTCGTGGCCGTCATCGGCCTGAATCTCGCCCCGGTGGCGATCCGCTCCGTATCGGGTTCGGGATTCGACAGCGCCATCGCCCTGATGACCATCGTCTGCATCGGCCTGGTCGCCGTCCTGGCACGCGGCGCCTGGTCGCGGCTGCTGATTCTGCTCGGCCTGCTATCGGCCTATCTACTGTATCTGCTGGTCGCCAATGGCTTCGGCTGGGGGCCAGCGGTCGACTTCGGCAAAGTCGCGGCGGCGCCGTGGTTCGGCCTTCCCGCCTTCCACTCGCCACGCTTCACGCCGCACGGCATGCTATTGATTGTGCCCGTGGCCATCATCCTGATCGCCGAAAACCTGGGGCACGTCAAAGCCGTCGGCGCCATGTGCGGCCGCAATCTGGATCGCTATCTCGGTCGCGCCTTCATCGGGGATGGGGTGGCGACGATCGTTTCCGCCGCCGTCGGCGGCACCGGCGTCACGACCTATGCCGAAAATATCGGCGTAATGGCCGTGACGCGGATCTATTCGACGCTGGTCTTCGTCGCCGCGGCAGGCTTCGCGATCCTGCTCGGTCTCTCGCCGAAATTCGGTGCCTTGGTACAGACGCTGCCGGGCCCGGTGTTGGGCGGTACATCGATCGTCGTGTTCGGCCTGATCGCCGTGTCGGGCGCCCGCATCTGGATTCAAAACCACGTCAACCTCAACGACACGCGCAATCTGCTGGTGGCGGCGGTCACGCTGGTGCTTGGCGCGGGCGATTTCACGATTCATCTGTGGGGCTTTCCGCTGG